>JAZNHK010000061.1:0-5732 GCA_045576915.1 Acutalibacteraceae bacterium | reverse complement strand
ACCATGTGCTTCTGCATCAAGACCAAAAATCTTATACAAAAACAATTCTGATGTTGTATCGTATTTGCCCAACTGCAATTCTGCTGTGGCAGTTTTAAGTATGTAAACAACTCTTTCTTTTGTAGAACAGAATTTTCTGTTCATATAAGCGGGCAAATCGGTTTCGAGAACATATTCGCGAGTCTGAGTTTCAACATTGTTATTCATTTCTTCACTCATTTTTTAACCGCCTCCCCGTTTAATTCTGCTTCCTTCTGAAGCTGCATTTCAGTTAATCTGCGATACATTTCCTGACGGATTTTCTCTTGAGGAACTCCGTCTTCAACCATTTTAAAATACTCTTCAACCGGTATTCCGCCAACAAAACAATTTTCATAGTTAACCTCAATACCCTGTTTGAAAATTGCTATATCAACACCAAAATTCACACCAAGTAGCAAGAAATATACAAATGGTGCAATAACAAAATCTATATTGAAATATGGATTTTCAGGAATGAGCATTAAAAGTGCTGTTGCTCCACCACAAAGAATCAACATCAGAATATCCAATATGTAGTTTCTTGATTTTCCGTGTTTTCCGCAAGCCATTGTAAGGCAACCAAAATGCACAAGCATAAAACCTACAGACAAGGCAAGCATTAAAAGGGCTGCCGCTAAAAATATCAGTGCGGTTTTTCCATCATCGGCATTCAAAAGCCCTAAAATTGCGTCAAAATTAAAACTTTCAAGTCTGTCTATTAAGGAAAACAGAGTATAAACGCCATCAAACTCTGCAAATGGTGATTTAAAGCTACCTTTAAGCCAAGGTACAACAATTGCTGCCACAGGAATAAGGCTTGTAAAAATACGGACAATTGCAAGCTTTGAGCCAATGAAAGCCGCTTTCATTCTGTTAATTCTTTTTTGGAAATGGTAATGTTGGACTTCAGCTTTATCTGCATCCTGCATCAATCGTTCCTGAATATCATAAATAACGATATTGCAATTACAATGAGGACAATGTTGTTTCCAATCCGTCATTCTAAGATGCTTACCGCATTTAGGACAATTTGCCATCCGGCTCACTCCCTATCATATAGTTATATGTTTATGATACAGTTTTTTGAATCTTAAGTCAATATTTTTTGTTAACTTTCAACAAGTTTTATCATCTTGTTTTTTTCCGTCAGAAAAAGCATTTCCTACTTTTTCACCTAATTTCAGATAAGTATTGTGATAAGGGTCAAATGTTATCGGCTCAAGCTTCTGAGGGTCAATAATCCCATCTTCACCTAAAACAGATTCATCGGCACTTATATTAACAATTTCACCAATACAAATTCCATCCTCATTGAATTTGAGAAGATTACACTCAACTGTCATAGGAAATTCGTTGATAATAGGTGCATTCACAAATTCGGATTTAACTGTGGTAAGACCAGCCTTTTTCATTTTACCAGGCTCATTATTGCCCGAAACAACTCCAACGTAATCCGCTTCCCAAACGTGCTTTGCATCTGCAATGCTCACTGTGAAAGCCTTACTGAATTTTATATTTTTAGTTGTTTTATGCCCGTGGGAAAGGCAAACCATAATCTGATTTTTTTCATATATCCCGCCCCATGCAGCATTCATACAGTTAGGATTTCCGTTTTCATCATAAGCTGCAACAATAAATACGGGCATAGGATAAATATCACTTAATGCACCAAAATTTTTACGCATAAAATCTTCCACCTTTCTTTTATTTCACAATTTCATATTGCCAATCAATTATTCCGCCAAACTCTTTAACATTTGTGTAGCCTAAATCAGCAAGGGCTTGGGCTGCGATTTTGCTTCGTCTGCCACTTCGGCAATAAACAAGGATTAACTGGTCTTTGTCGGGCAATTCTTTTTCTGCACGTTCTGAAATTTCATATTCGGGAATGAGAATTGCACCCTCAATATGACCCTCATTGAACTCTTCATCTGTTCTCGCATCAATGATTATAAAATCTTTTTCGGTGTCCATTAATCGCTTCGCTTCTTCACCCGAAATCTGCTCATAACCAAGAGAAGTGTTTGTAGCATTTTCTGTTGTGTCGGTTGTTGTGGTCGGACTATTCTCGTTCCCACTACAACTGCTGAATAAAGTTAAACAAATAATCAAAACTATCAATCCTTTGAGATTTTTAAATTTCATATAATTTACCCGTTTCTTTATCTCTGTATTCATGCTTTTCATAGTAGCCTATCAGTTCATTATTTTCATCACGAAGAGCCACCATATAAACATCCTTGTTTTCCTTTTCGTTATTGTAAGTATAAACGATATTATTCTCAATACTTTTACGAAACCAAGCAACAACTTTATCTATCAGTTCATTGGATTTTTCATTGTGGCAATTTTTAAGATTTTGACCTGTAAGGTCTTTGTGGTAGCGTTCAATTGCCACGGGATTCATATACACTATTATGTGCTCCAAATCGCAAATCACAATGGGGGCTCTGTCCTGCTCCAAGACGCTTTTAAATAATTTTAAAACTTCCATAATTTCCTCATTTCGCCTTGAATTTCATTGGCCTTTCGGTTGTTGATAAAAGCAGATTAACCGCTTTTGTAACAATAGTTTTAATCACCTTATTATTTTTAATAAAATCAGGTGAAAGTGCATTTTTCAGAATAAATTCCGGGAAGCTGGGTGTTCCTTTAATCTGAATTTTTACTGTATTTCCTGAAAAATCAAACGTCATATATTGGGTTGAAAGAGTGTTTAAAGGCTTTACAACTGCATTGAGTTTGCCATTTTCAGTATATGCGTATGCCCATATTTTATAAGGGTAGCCTTTAATCTGACATTCACTCATTCGTGGTTCACCGTCAAGACCACAGTTGATTTCAACCTTATCCCCTTCTTCATTCCATTTGACAGTAAAAACATCGTCTGCCAACTCGAAAGAAACTTCGTTGAAATTAGTTTTCGGTCTTTTGGCAAAGCTTGAAGTCAAAGAACGTGGAATAACACTTGCAGGAAACATCAATTTTGCCAAAGCATCGGAAAAAGCAGTCATATAAAAAGTTTTTCCTGTTACTACATTAAGTTTCTCCTCGCATTTTTTAAGAACAAGCTTTCTGTTTTGGAGATACTCTTTCAGTTTTTCATTCCATTCTTCTGTACTTTCGTTTTCAAAGGCTTTAGCAAGAACATTTATTATTGCTCTTTCGTTGCCACCCTCGTCAATACAGGAATTCATTGTGGCAACAACTGCATTATATTGCGGAATGTAGCAAATAATCTGCCCGAACATACCCGTCATAAAGAACATATCTTTTTTAATCCAGAAAAGGTAACCGTACCCCTCATTTTCTTTTTTAAATGGTACCTGAATTTTCGTGGCTTCCCTTGTCCAGAATTCGGGAATTACCTGTTTACCATTATATTTGCCACCATCTGCATAGCATTGGCAAATTTTTGCAAGGTCGCGAAGCTTAAGATAGCACCCAGTACCACCGATACATTCACCCATTTCATTAGTTTCCCAAACAGGAATATCAATTCCGAGAGGCTTGAAAAGTCGGGGTGTTAAATATTCAATAAGATTCTTACCGGAAAATTTATGTACCAAAGCCGCTGCAACATGAGCATCGTTATTGCTGTATAAAAAGCCTTTTTCTTTTCTGAAGGGAGATTTCATAAACATTTCCATATAATTACCCGTCATATCCTGTAGAAAACTAAACTTTTTATTACTGTTCATTGTAAGAACAGAACGGACTGTAAGATTTTCCCATTCATTGCTTTTACAAGCGTCATATTCGGGAAAAAGGTCAATTATTTTATCATCAAGAGAAAAAAGACCCTCATCTATTGCAAATCCTGCCGCCGTTGAAACAACAGATTTTGTAACAGAAAACAAGGTATGTGGCATATCCGCAGAATAAGGGTAGGCATATTCCTCAAAAATTGTTTCTCCATTCTGCATTATAATAAGCCCGTGATTTTCTACACCACAGTTTTCAAGTTCTTTGTAATATTTAAATATCCATTCGTAAGAAATCATTGATTTTGTGAGCATAAGAACACCTCTTTTATATTTTCATTATAGCTTATAAAAAACCATAATTCAACAAAAAGAAAAAACCTTGAAAGCACAATACACTTTGTAATACACTTTCAAGGATTTTTTTATAATTATTTGATTGTTTCGCTGTTGTTGAGAACCGATGTGCTGTATAAGAACAAAACATCCTGAGAATCGAACTCGATATATTTTCCAAGCAAATCCGGATGCATATAGCGAATATCAACAAGGGTGATTTTCTTATATCCCTCAACTAAAATCGGTGCAATTGAACTGCCGAAAGAATCCCTGAAAACAATAAGCTCCTTATCAGTTTTTGCATTATCATTTTCAATGGTAACCAATGAAAGGGGCCCACCTAAAAACATTTCATAAGGGTCCTTTCCATTTGCTTTTTCCATATCATAAACAGGAATTTCTTTACCATTCTGAAAATCATACACCTTGCAATTCTCTAAAGTTGAATTTGAAAGATATTTGACTCTTTCTGATTTAAGAGGTAATGCAGATTGTCCATAATAAACGCCATAAAAGTCAACATCAAGTATTTTTTCTTCGTATTCCGCCTTAACATCTGTGCCCATTCCGGTTGCGATTTTCTCGGCAACATCAATTATATTTTCTTCTCTCCAATGGGTATCGGTTTTATAGAAATCTGAAAGCTCAAGCTCATTCGTTATATCAATGTATTTGAGAAAATCTGTATTCTCTTTTAACAAAGAAATCATTTTCTCATAATCAATGGATAAATACCCGTTTCCCCTGCCAAGAAAATAATTCTTATCAGGAATTATTGAAAGATAATTCTTTGTATTTGTATCTTTGAGATATTTCTCATAAACGTATTGAAATCTTGCTCCTGCCCTTTCCACAGATTCCTTTCTCAAAGGATATTCGATTTTACTTGCAAAACCATCAACAACATAAATATCGTTGTTGGCACTTTGGTTGAAAACATTAAGTGCCACAAGAGCTTTAAGAGTTCTGAATTTATCTCTCAACGGAAATTGGTCAAGAGTATAATTTTCAAAATTACTCATAAAATCTCCCGAAACAATTGTTTTAAAGCTTAATTCGGGGAACTGTGAAAGTTTTCTTCTTTCACTTAATGAAAAATCATCCGCAGGCTTCAGCCACGCAAAAAGAGAAACACTCAAAAAGAAGGCAACCATAACAAAAGTTACTACTATGTGTTTAGTTTTATTTGCCATAGAAACCTCCTAAAACCTGAAATATAAGAATGGATTGAATGAGCCATCTACAAGGTAGGCAGTCATAACCGCTAATAAAGCCACAAGACCTACAGGCTCTAAAATCCAAATAAATTTTGAAATTTTGCTATTTTCGAATATCTTTTCAACTGTCGTTTTAACAATGGGTGTTGCACCGATTATACCAATAACGAGTGTTACTGCAAAGCTCTTTAAATAATAAAAGAATTCTGTTGAAACAAGAGGAATTCCACCTGCACCAAACATACCGCCGATATATGAAAAGGCTTCTTTCATATCCCCTGCATTGAAAATAACAAAGCTTATTCCCACTGCAACAAGAGTATAAACTCTGCTTAAAACCTTTGATTTATCAAGATATTTTAAAAGTACAAGTTTTTCAACAATGAGAAGAACTGCAAAGAACAGTCCCCATACAATGAAATTCCATGCGGCACCATGCCAGAACCCTGTT
>JAZNHK010000060.1:0-7500 GCA_045576915.1 Acutalibacteraceae bacterium | reverse complement strand
CAATTCAACTCTTTATTGCTGATAAAAACGCCTACAACGGCAGCTTTTCACGGCAGAAATGCCATAAATTCATAAAAAATCGAAAAGTTGCTTGTCTAAGGAGATATTTATACCATGACAGTCAGAAAAATAGGCGAAACGTCTGTTCATTCGCCGCTCAAAAGAATTGCTCTTTTGTTCTTAGCGGTTGTGTTTTTCGTTTCAGCTACAGCGTTCGCCGTACCGCCAGTAATGTACAATGTTACAATTTATGACGGTAACTCGGTAATCGAAGTTTTGACATCCGAAATTGATGCTGAAGAAATTCTCAAAGAAGAGGGAATTGAAGTCAGCGAAGCAAAAGGTGATGAAATCAACCTTGCTAATTTCGATGGAAAAGACGGAAGTGCCATTATTATCAGAAGAGGCGTTAAAGTTACAATTGAAAGCTTGGACGGAACCTCGGATACCGTTTACGCTCTCGGAACAGTTAAGGATGCAATTGAAAAAGCGGGAATCAAGCTTAAAAAAGGGACAGCTCTTAACTATTCTGCAGATACACTTCTGGAAAACGGTATGACAATCGAAATCTATGATATTTTCAAAATCACCCTTACTGTTGACGGAAAAACCAGAACAAAAAAGGTTTCCGGTAAAACAGTTGAAGATGCATTAGATGCTTTCGGTGTTGAATTAAAGGGTGAAGATTTCACACTTCCTGCTCTCACTGATGAACTCAAGGACAATAGAGAAATCATCGTTTATAGACTTGAAACAAAAGAGAGAACAGAGGAAGAAGCAATCCCTTACGAAACAGAATACACATATTCGGATTCTCTTTACAGAAATCGCACAAGAACTCTTGAAAGCGGTAAAGAGGGTACAAAGGCTGTTGTTTATGAGGATACCTACATCAACGGTGAGCTTCTCAACAGTAAAAAGAAATCTGAAGAAGTTATCCAGAATCCCCAAAAAGAGCTTGTTCAGGTTGGTACAAAGGTTCAGGTTGTTACAACGGGTCTTCCCGTGGGAACACCTATCAGCGAAATGGCAGAGCCTTCATACCTTAAAATTGGCGAAAATGGTTTGCCCACAAATTACAAATCTGTTATAAATGCAAAAGCAACTGCATATTGTATTCCCGGTGGTATTACCTCAACAGGTAAAAGGGCTCAGACAGGTTATATTGCAGTTGACCCCAAGGAAATTCCTTACGGTACAGAGATGTATATCGTTTCTGCAGATGGTCAGTATGTTTACGGCTATTGTATTGCTGCTGACACAGGTAGCTATATTTACGATGTTGACTGGACAGTTGACTTGTATATGAATTCCGAGGCACAGTGCAGAAAATGGGGCAGACGTGACATAATTATATATGTTCTTTAATCAAAAAGCATCGCTTGAAAAAGCGGTGCTTTTTTTAGTGGCAAGTTTCGGGTCTGAGACGCGATTATAAAAGTTGCCAGTTGCCAGATACCATTATGTAAAAGAATTGCGAAGCCTATCATCCCTGTTTTGTCGCAGACAAAATAGGGATGGGGACCAAAAGCGTGAGCTTTTGGTGGTGGGTTGCCCCGTAAAGATTACGTTTTGTGAAACTGTTGATGTATATTATGCATAAAAAATGAATAATATACAAAAATATGCAGTGCGTTCTGTGAGGTTGTGTATATTACATTATAAATATAAATAAATATTGCATAAAACTGTACTGAAAAATACACAAAAAACATTAATAAAACAATGGTTTTTATTGCAAATGGTCAAAAATGTACAAAAGAAAAATTATTTATGCCAAAAGGTTGACATTTTTATTGTAAAGGTGTATAACTATGCATATCGAATGAATATTTTTGCAAGAACTTGCAATTTGGAGGAAATAAAAATGGATAAGAAAAATATTAAAAAAGTAGTTCTCGCTTACTCAGGCGGTCTTGATACATCAATTATCATTCCTTGGCTCAAAGAAAACTACAATAACTGTGAGGTTATTGCTGTTTCAGGTAACGTTGGTCAGGCAAGTGAGCTTGAAGGTCTTGAAGAAAAAGCAATCGCAACAGGTGCTTCCAAAATTTATATTGAGGACCTTACAAAGGAGTTCCTTGAGGATTATGTTTTTCCCGGTCTTAAAGCGGGTGCGGTTTATGAAGAATACCTTCTTGGTACAGCTTATGCTCGTCCCCCTATTGCAAAAAGAATTGCTGAAATCGCTATTGCAGAGGGTGCAGACGCTATCTGCCACGGTTGCACAGGTAAAGGTAATGACCAGGTAAGATTCGAACTTGCTATCAAGGCATTTGCTCCCAATATGCCCATTATCGCTCCTTGGAGAGAATGGGATATCAAATCCCGTGAAGAGGAAATCGCTTATGCAGAAGCACACAACGTTCCTCTCAAGATTAACAGAGAAACAAACTATTCAAAAGATAAAAACATCTGGCACCTTTCTCACGAAGGTCTTGACCTTGAAGACCCGATGAATGAACCTCTTTACAACAAAGAAGGCTTCCTTGAAATGGGCGTTTCTCCCGAAATGGCTCCTGACAAGCCCACTTATGTTACAATTCACTTTGAAAAAGGTGTTCCTACAGCAGTTGACGGCGTAGAAATGGGTGCAGTTGAGCTTGTTACAAAGCTTAACGAGCTTGGTGGTGCAAACGGTATCGGTCTTCTTGACATCGTTGAAAACAGACTTGTTGGTATGAAATGCCGTGGCGTTTATGAAACTCCCGGTGGAGCAATTCTTTATAAAGCACACGCAGTTCTTGAAACAATCTGCCTTGATAAAGAAACTGCACACTACAAAGCACTTGTTGCTCAGAAGCTTGCAGAGCTCACATACAACGCACAGTGGTACACACCTCTCACAAAAGCAATTCTCGCATTTGTTGATTCAACACAGGAAACTGTTACAGGTGATGTTAAGCTCAAGCTTTACAAAGGTAATATGATTAACGCAGGCGTCTGCTCACCCTATTCACTTTATGATGCAGACATGGCAACATTTGATGAGGATGAAGTATACGACCAGAAAGACAGTGCAGGATTCATTAACCTTTACGGTCTTCCCATCAAGGTTATGGCAAATATGAGAGAAAAGAACGGTCTTGCAAACCTTGGTGAATAATTAAAGTTGTCGGATGCCAGTATCGGATCTGCGACGCAATTATAAAATTAAAAAAGTTTAATTAACATATATACTTTGCACATTCGATGCTGAAAGGTGGAGAATGTGCAAAAGTAGTTTTTTGAAAGGGTATAATTACTATGGATAAAATGTGGGCAGGCAGATTTACAAAGGCTCTTGATAAGGAAGCGGATGATTTTAACTCATCGCTTCATTTCGATTGCAAAATGTTCCGTCAGGATATTGGCGGTTCAATAGCTCATGCAGGTATGCTTGCAAAGCAGGGTATTATTACTGAAAATGACTGTGAAGAGATTATTGATGGTCTTACCGGTATTCTTAAAGATATTGAAGAGGGCAAGCTTACCTTTGACAGCGATGCGGAAGATATTCACATGTTTATTGAAAGCGAGCTCACACAGAGAAAAGGTGATGTTGGTAAGCGTCTTCACACTGCAAGAAGCCGTAATGACCAGGTTGCAGTTGATATAAGGCTTTACCTTCGTGACGAAGCAGAAAAGGTTAACGATTTGCTTTACAGCCTTATTGAGGTTATTCGTGATAAAGCTGCAGAAAATCAGGATGCAATTCTTCCCGGATACACGCATCTTCAAAGAGCACAGCCCATCACATTTGCACACCATTTACTCGCTTATGCCCAGATGTTTATGCGTGACTGCGGAAGACTTCAGGATGCAGTAAAGAGAATGAATTATTCTCCTCTCGGTTCTTGTGCTCTTTCAGGTACAACATACGATACAGACAGAGAATTTGAGGCAGAAAAATTAGGTTTCTACGGAATTATGCAGAATAGCATTGATGGTGTTTCTGACAGAGATTTCTGCGTTGAGCTTATGAGTGCATTCTCTGTTATTATGATGCACCTTTCAAGATTTTCTGAAGAGGTTATCCTCTGGTCCTCATGGGAATTCAAATTTATTGAGCTTGACGATGCATACACAACAGGCTCAAGCATTATGCCTCAGAAGAAGAATCCTGATATGGCAGAATTAGTAAGAGGTAAAACAGGCAGAGTTTACGGCGACCTTTTTGCACTTCTTACATCTCTTAAGGGCTTACCCCTTGCGTACAACAAAGATATGCAGGAAGATAAGGAAGCAATTTTTGACAGTATTGAAACTGTTGAAAAATGCCTCAGCATTTTTGCTCCAATGATTGCTACAATGACAGTTTTAAAAGAAAATATGTATTCAGCAGCACAAAAAGGCTTTATCAACGCAACAGACCTTGCAGACTATCTTGTAAAAAAGGGTATGCCTTTCAGAACTGCATATAAAATTGTTGGTCAAACAGTTGCAGAGTGTATTGAGAAAAACAAGGTTCTTGATACTCTTACTCTTGAAGAATACAAAGCCCACAGCGAGCTTTTTGAAGAAGATTTATTTAACGAAATTTCACTTGAAACCTGTATTGCAAAAAGAATTTCTGCAGGTTCAACAGGCTATAAATCAGTAGAAAAACAAATTGAACAGGTAACGGAGTTTATCAATGGCAAAGAAAGTATTTATTGATGGCAAAGCCGGTACAACAGGCTTGAGAATATATGAAAGACTTGAAAAGTTTCAGGGTATTGAGCTTATAAGCCTTTCGGAAGAAAAAAGAAAAGACAGAGAAAGCAGAAAGGAAGCACTTAACAGTGCAGATATTGCCTTCCTTTGCCTTCCTGATGATGCGGCAAGAGAGTCAGTTTCACTTATAGAAAACGAAAACACAGTTGTAATTGATACCTCAACTGCCCACAGAACCCTTGATGATTGGGCTTATGGATTTGCGGAACTTTCTTCCTCCCACAGAGAGAAAATTAAAAATTCCAAAAGAATTGCAGTTCCCGGATGCCATGCAAGTGGTTTTATTTCCTTGGTTTACCCTCTTATTGAAGCAGGGGCACTTGACGGAACAGAAAACCTTTCTTGCTTTTCTCTTACAGGCTACAGCGGCGGCGGTAAAAAAATGATTGCCGAATATGAGGAAGAGCCTGATGAACTTTTAGGTGCTCCACGTCAATACGGGCTTGCCCAGAACCACAAGCACTTAAAGGAAATGGTGAAAATTACAGGTCTTAACAATGCACCTGCATTTTGCCCAATTGTAGGGGATTTTTATTCGGGTATGGAAGTTACTGTTCCTGTATTTAAAAGTGATTTGAAAAATGGTTTTGATATTGAGAAAATAAAAGAAATATACAAAAGCAAATATAACGGACCTCTTGTTAAATATGAAGAGAATTTAAGCGAAGATGGTTTCATTTCCGCAGGAATTCTTTCAGGTAAAGACAGTATGATAATTTCCGTTTTCGGAAATGAGGACAGAATCATTCTCACTGCAAGATACGATAATCTGGGCAAAGGTGCTTCAGGTGCGGCGGTTGAATGCCTTAACATTGTTTTGGGAAATGATGATACTTGTAATTTGGAGATATAATTATGAAATTCATTGATGGCGGTGTTTGTGCCGCAAAAGGCTTTACCGCAGGCGGTGTTCATTGCGGTATAAGAAAAAATAAAACAAAACGTGACCTTGCTTTGATTTTAAGCGAAGTTAAAGCAAGTGCAGCGGCAGTATATACAACAAACCTTGTTAAGGGTGCACCTTTAGCGGTTACAAAAATGCACCTTATGGATGGCAAGGCTCAGGCGGTAATCTGCAACAGCGGTAATGCAAACACCTGCAATGCAGATGGTATTGAGGTTGCGCAGGAAATGGCAAAGCTTACATCAGAAGTTCTTGGTATTGATAAGGAAGATGTTGTTGTAGCTTCCACAGGTGTTATTGGTCAGCCTCTTGATATCACACCTATTAAAAATGGCCTTCCTGCTCTTAAGGAAAGCCTTGGTGCAGATAACAGTGCATTTGCCGCTGAGGGTATTATGACTACCGATACTGTGAAAAAGGAAGTTGCGGTTTCCTTTGAAATAGATGGTGTGGAGTGTAAAATCGGCGGTATTGCAAAGGGTAGCGGAATGATTCATCCCAATATGGCAACAATGTTGGTGTTTATCACAAGCGACGTTGCAATTGCTCCCAATATGCTTCAGAAAGCACTTTCAAGTGATATTCAGAATACATTCAATATGGTAAGCGTTGATGGTGATACATCAACAAACGATATGGTTTGCGTGCTTGCAAATGGTATGGCAGGTAATAAGGAAATCACCGAAGATGGCGAGAGCTTTGAAGTGTTTATGAAAGCTCTTAATTCAGTAACAGTTAACCTTTGCAGAATGATTGCAGGTGATGGCGAGGGTGCAACAAAGCTTCTTGAATGCAGAGTAACAGGTGCAGCTGATGAAAAAACTGCAAAAACTGTTGCAAAGAGCGTTATCTGCTCCTCTCTTACTAAGGCGGCAATGTTTGGAGCAGATGCAAACTGGGGCAGAGTTCTTTGTGCTATCGGCTACAGTGGTGCAGATGTTGATGTAACAAAGGTTGATGTTTCCTTTGAGTCTGCAAAGGGCGTTATTCCCGTTTGTAAGAATGGTGCGGGAATAGAGTTCTCCGAAGAAATAGCTAAAGAAATTCTTTTGGAAAAAGAGATTATTATAAATGTTGGTCTTAATTCCGGTAATAGCACTTCAACCGCTTGGGGTTGCGACCTTACTTATGAATATGTGAAAATCAACGGTGACTACAGGACGTGATAAAATGGAAAATTTGAATATTACAAATCTTCAGCGTGCAGAGGTTATTACTCAGGCGCTTCCCTATATTCAGAAATATCACAACAAAATTATTGTTGTTAAATACGGCGGAAATGCGATGATAAGCGAAGAACTTAAACTTCAGGTTATGGAAGACTTAGTTCTCTTGTGGCTTATTGGTATTAAGCCTGTTCTTGTGCACGGCGGTGGTCCTGAAATTTCTGATATGCTCAAAAAGGTTGGCAAAAAAAGCGAATTTGTTGAGGGACTTCGCGTTACGGATAAAGAAACTGCAGAAATTGTGCAAATGGTTCTTGCAGGTAAAATCAACAAACAGCTTGTTAACCTTTTAGGTGAGTTTGGCGGTAACGCTATCGGTATTTCGGGTATTGACGGCCACCTTATTGAAGCAAAGGTTAAAGACGAAAGACTTGGCTTTGTTGGTGAAATAACAAATGTTAATGTTCAGCCAATTCTTGACCTTATTGAAAAAGAATATATTCCGGTTGTTTCAACTGTTGGTTGTGACAACGAGGGTAATGTTTATAACATAAATGCAGATACTGCCGCATCTTACATAGCAGGAGCTATGAATGCAACAAGACTTATTTCTATGACAGATATTGCGGGTGTTTTAAAAGATAAGGATGACCCGAATTCTATTATCAAATGTATCAATATTGAAGATGCACAGAAGTTATTTGAAAGCGGTGTTATTTCAGGTGGAATGAT
>JAZNHK010000059.1:0-7462 GCA_045576915.1 Acutalibacteraceae bacterium | reverse complement strand
ACAATATCAGTGTAACACAGATTTTTTCTGATAGCAATATAAAATATAGCTTTGGTTATTTAATGACATATATAAAAAATACCTTGAATTACAAATTTTGCTTTCGGCATTTGTAATTCAAGGCGGATTCTTTATTTAGTTATGGTTTTTTTATTGTAAAGTTAAGACCTAATGCACCAACCGCAAGAATAAGGAGCATAACAAATGGTGCTATATAAGAGCCTGTTGAAATAAGAAGAGAGTTACTGAAAGTTGCAATAAATGAAGCAACAATCAGATTGAAGTTTGTGATGCTGTAGTTTGTCGGGAAATATTTAGGTCCGTAGAATGATGCGGAGAATGCAGATGTCATTGTGGGGCTGGAACCGTATGAAAGACCTGTAAGGCAAAGACCAATAATGCAAAGAGGAAGAGAGTGCATCAGCACCGCAACAAGTGTAAGTCCGGCAGCAAAAATTGTCAGGATATTTGCAGCCAACATAGTTGTTCTTCTGCCAAGGCTGTCATAAACTGCACCGGTTAATATTCTGCCAAGCCCATTGAAAACAGAAAGTACACCAACAAGGGTTGTAGCCAAAGCAGGTGCTGCATCAACAGAAATCACCAAATCTCTCGCAAAGCTTATAACTGAGTTACCAACAGCGGTAATCAATGCCATAAACACAAATGCACGCCAGAATGTAAAGCTCTTGAGCATTTCTTTGGTTGTAAAATCGCGAGTTTCAAAATTCTCTTTCTGAACCGCTTTTTTTGCTTTTGGTGCAGAGAACTTAATATCTGCGGATGGTCTGCGAAGAATGATGCCTGCAATAAAAAGAACAACACCGATAACAACACCTAAAATAATGTAAGTCTTGCTCCACCCAATATTTTCGGTTTCAAACAAAGCACTGATAACATTACCCAAAAGGAGTGTGCTTATACCAAAGCCCATCATCAGGCAACCCGAGCAGAAGCCCTTTTTATCAGGGAACCAGGCGTTTACTGTTGATACAACAACATTGTATGAAATACCAATGCCTGTACCTGCAAGAATAGCGTATGTAAGGTATAAAAGATATGGGATTTTTGCACTGAGAAGTCCTGTTGCGGTAAAGCCGATTGCAACAAGGACACCCGCTATAAACAAAGTGATTCTTGTTCCTATCTTTTTACAAATAAGGCTACCGAAAAAAGCACCTAAGCAGAAAAAACACATTGTTAACGTGAAGTTGAAAGCAAGAACGGAATCACTCCAGTTAAAATCACTTTTGAATGGGATTTTTAAAATTGACCAGGCGTATAAAACACCTGAAAAAAGCATGGTGAACACACCTGCAACCAGGTAGAGCCAACGCTTGTTAAGCTTGTTTTTTGTTGCCATAAAATTGACCTCCTTGTGTATAAGTTTGCAAGAATGATCCGAAACAGCTTTTTGAATGCGGATTCTCGCCAACTTAACAACAAAATATTGGTTTCAATTATATCACAGTTGATTTACTTTTCAATAATTTTCTGTTAGAATATGAAAAAATATGAAGAAATAAGGTATAAATATGTATAATAAAAAACCAAAAATGATTTTGTTCGATGTTGGCGGAACACTTTTTAATGATGGAAAATGTGATCCTGAGAAAGGTTTTTCTGCTCTTTTATCTGCAGCAGAAAATTCAGAAATAACAAACGAAAAAATACTTACGGATTATTGGGACGAATATCTGGACGAGGTTTGTGGTGGTATGAAAACCCAAGCAGGAAAACAGCTTGAAACACCCCTTTCTGCAATAATCAGATATGCCACTATGAATACGGGAGTGCATATAAATCTTTCTATGGCGGAGCAGGAAGAACTGTTTGACCGCTTTAATTCAACAAGAAAAGTTATAGATGGTGTACCGGAGCTTTTCAAAACCCTTGAGAAGTTGAACATAAGATATGGTATTATAAGTAATAATGCAATGAGTGGGGAAGGTTTAGGTCTTTCGATCAAGCAGTGGATTCCATCAATAAATCCTGAATTCTGCCTTACAAGTGCGGACGTTTTATATACAAAGCCTTATGAAAAGATTTTTCTTGTAGCTTCAAATTTTGCCGGGCTTGAGCCCTCTGATTGTTGGTATTGTGGTGATGGAAGAATTCCAGATGTGGATGGTGCAAAAAATGCAGGAATGCTTCCTATTCTTCTTGACGAAAACTCAGAAATACCTCTCGAATTCCGAACAGATGGCGGAAGAGGGGAATATATGACAGTTAACAATTGGAATGTTCTCAATGAATATTTAAAGAAAATATAACAAAGAATGAAATAAAGAACCCCGATGATTCAAATCACCGAGGTTCTTTATGATTTTAAAATGAATTACATTTCGCCTTCGTGTTTTGAAGACTTTTTCTTATCAGGGGTCAAAGCTGTTTCGCCGTTAAGATACATTGCAACCAAGCCTAAAACAACCATTATAGTTGAAATATAAATAATAATAGGGAGAATTGTATTTTTAATAAAAGCACAAATTGTAGCGGCTGTATCACCGCCGATAATAAGTGCGGCAACATAGCCAAAGAAAGTAAGACCGCCACCAAAAAGTGAAATCATAATTCCATAGCCGAAGATAGTTTTGAGAACAGATGCAATTTTTTTACATACATTTTTCATTTTGCTACCTCCTTATAATCCTAATATGGGAAGCCATCCCATAAGCACCGCAACTTCAAGAATAAACTGGGCGGCAACCCACCACATATTATTCTTAAATGTTTTACTGAAATCAGATTCTGCAAGAGTCATACCTGCGTACATACCAAGTCCCAAGGGAGGAGTGATACCGCACATAACACCGCAGATACAGGGAAGCATTGCGGCAACGAGTAAGGGTTCGCAACCAACCTGAGCAAGAACTGTAATGAACATAGGTCCGAAAATAACAACGAGAGAGGAACCAGGAATAAGCATACCCATAAAGCAGGTTAATAAGCAAACTGCAATAACAGTACCAAACTTACCGAAGTCCCAAGCGGTAATAATTGCACCCATTTCTTCGGAAACGTTAAGGTCGCTGAACAATGAGCCAACCATATAACCGAATACACAAACACCGATTGAAGGAGCAATTGTTTTTACACCATCTGCAAACATTTTTGCAATATTGTTGATTTTAACAACCTTTTTATCTTTTGCAATAAGGCAGGTGTAAATTGAAGCAAGACCACCGATAAAGAGAAGAATTGAGCTGGAAAGTGCTTTTGCACCGTCTGCACCAAGACGCTCTGTGAAGAAGGTGTCTTTGAAGAAATAGTCAAGAATAAAGGGAAGGAGAATGATTACAGGAATCAATAAGCCCTGCCAACCGCTTTTGAGAGTTGATTTAAGGTCAGGAAGGTCTTCCTTTGCCATAGGTTTAACTTTATAGTATTTGCAGAAGCCCCAAACCATAGCAATTCTCTGAACGATAAACCAGATAGAAATACCCCAGAGAACAATCCAGAACTGACCTGTTGTAATATTAAGAGTGGGATAAAGTGCGGTAAATGCACCTAAAGCGGCAACAATGTTTGATGAAGGGGGAATCATATTCCCCATATAACTTGAGTTACTTTCAATGTTAGCAGCAAGCTCAGCAGGAAAGCCTGATTTCTTCATAGCAGGAATTGTTATTGCACCTGTTGCCATAACGTTACCGGGACCGGAGCCGGAGAGTGCACCCATAAATGAGCTTGCAACAACTGCGGCATAACCTGCACCACCTGTTAATCTGCCTACAAGAGAAAGAATAACAGCAATACAGCTATCAATGATTTTGGTTTTGGTCAACAAAATGGACATTGAAACAAAGGCTACCATTGAATATAAAAGTGAGGTAGACAATGCATCGTTAATGTAACCCCAGACATTACCCCAGGTACCTGTGACTGTAAGCAAAACGAGGAAGCTTAATAAAACAGCTTCATAAACAGGTCGTTTTACAAACATAAACCACACGATAATAACTGCGAGCATAATGCCGAGATAAATCAAACATGAGGGCATTTTGTTTTCTCCTTTCTTTTGTTCGTCATTAAATGTTATTTTTTGTTAACACCTAAAACTTTTTGGTTATAGGTGTTATTGCCTAACGGTTATATTATACTTTCTTTTTTCATTTTGTCAACAGTTTTTTGCGAATTAAAAAATAATTTTATTTTTTCGAAAATTCACTTGAAAAATACTGAATGTGCGAGTATTATGTTGGTGAAATCTGTTTGTTTCGGGAGGATGAATATGAACAGAAAACAATTACAATATGTTATAGAGCTTTCGGAGGATTTGAATTTCTCTGTTGTTGCAGAAAAATTAGGGATAACCCAACCTGCGTTAAGTAAACAAATTTTGTCTTTGGAAAAAGAACTTGATGTTAAGCTTTTTGACAGAAATAATATTCCGATGACTTTAACTGCAGCAGGTGAGCATTTTGTAGCAGAGGCTAAAAAACTTATATATAAAGAAGACCAGCTTCTTCGTTCAATGGAAGATTATAAATCAGGTAAGCTGGGTAAGCTTGAAATCGGCATATCACCATTCAGAAGCCTTTACCTTATTCCTGATATAGTTAATAAAGTAAAAGAAAAGTTTCCCGGAGTAACAGTTGTTCTTCACGAAGAGGGTAGCGACCAGCTCCGTAAAAATGCTGTAGAAGGTAAATATGATTTTGCAGTAGTCAATCTTCCCGTTGATGAATCTGTGCTTGATGTTAAGCTTATTGAGGCAGATACACTTGTTCTTGCAGTTCCCGAAAAGCTTTCTGAAAATCTTCCTGATTCTTCAAAAAACAGCATTACTGAAATTGATTTAAAGGATTGCAAAAAGCTTCCGTTTGTTGTTGTTAGCCCTGCTCAGGAAATGCGTCAGCTTTTTGATAAAATGTGTGCAGAAGCAGATTTTACTCCCGATGTTGCAACAGAGGTTGTGGGCGTTAGCACAGCCTGGTCTATGGCAAGAGCAGGTGTTGGTGCAACTCTTTTGCCATTGCAGTTTGTCAAGAATTTTGATTTTGATGAAAGCATTGCTTTGTATAAGTTAAAAAACTGTCAACAAACCCGCCAACCTGCAATTGTAACAAGAAGAGGGCAGTTTGTTTCCGAGTATGCCAAATATGCAATAAGTTTATTAACATAAAAGAATATATGAAAATATCGCACTTACCAAATTGGATGGTAGGTGCGATTTGTTTATTAAAGGTTATTTAATATGTTAAGAACACATCTTAATTCTTCAGGCTGAACCTTTTCAACAGGGGTATTGTTCTTTACGCAATCTGCAAAATATTGTATTTCGTTTGCGTAAGCGTTACTTTTCGGGAGATTGATATCGCCGGTTTCGCCTTCTGCCTCTTCAGAAAGGTCAATTTTTTTGTCATCTCTCAAATGAATAAGCATTTTTCCGTTTTCATTGGCAACAACTGCATCTTCAAACTGGAAACGGAATTCAGCGGTAAAAGGATAGCTTGTCGCATACCAGGATGCCTCGGAGTTTATCTGGAAATCGCCAAAATCATAGCTGATACTTATGAAGTCCTGGTCAGGGAGCTTTGAACGGAATTGATGTGCAACCTTGGGCATACCGAAAGCATATACCATAAAGTCAAGGTCGTGGATATGTAAGTCGAAGGGCACAAGACCGCTACGCTTTTCATCCATCATCCAACCATCCCAGCTCCATCTGGGATAACAACCAAGTCTTGTCATTGTACCTGAAAGAAGCTTACCATATTTTTTTGTTTCGTAAATATCTTTAAGAAGCTCATATTCAGGCCAAAAGCGGAGAACCTGAGCAACCATAAATTTAACATTGTTCTTTTCGGCTGTTTTATAAACTCTGTCAATATCTTCTTCTTTTAAAGAAATGGGTTTTTCAGTAATAACATTTATACCTTTTTCCATAGCTTTAACTGCAAAATCAGCGTGAAGATATGTAGGCAGACATATATCAATTATATCAAATTCTTCGTTTGCGAGCATTTCGTCAAAATCTGTGTAGCGATGTTTATCCTCGAATTTTTCCATTCTTTCGGGACGGATATCACACATTGCTATAAGCTGGGCATCCTCCATTTTTTCCCAAGCATCAATATGGGAATGACTGATACCGCCAACGCCAACAAGACCTATTTTTAACATAAAAAGACCTCCGTTAAGTCAAATAAATTATAAACTGATTTTATCATATATAATAAAAAAAACAAGATGATTTTAGTATATAAAACACTTTTTTACTGATTTTTTGTAGCTTTCCAATTCATTTTTTTGAGAAATTATATATTTATATGGATTAAAGTTTATATCAAGTATTTTCTTTGTTCCTGCAAGATTAGTAAGATGCTCTGAAAATTCTATTTTGTCAGGATGAATTTCTCTGACTGCTTTTATGAGCTGTAGACCTGTTTCAAACATGTTGACATAATCTTTATTTATTATTTCAATTTGTATTCCGTGGCATTTTTCATTCTCATAATCACTAAAAACAGGTGTAAAAGTACATGGTGTAAAATGCAATCCTTTAAAGGCTGTTTTTTCTTCTTCAGGTAAATTGGCAAGAAAGTCAATAACTTTCTGCGAGTTTAACCAAGGTGCACCAAAGATTTCAAATGGTACTTCGGTGCCTCGTCCTTCGGAAAGATTTGTTCCTTCGAAAAGGCAGGTTCCTGCATAAAGGAAAAGAGCTTGTATGTTTCTCATGTTGGGAGAGGGGGGATTAAAGATTAAATCTGTATCTTCAATTTTCAAATCTCTTGTCAAACCCTCGCAAGAAATTACCACTACATTTGCATTTATATTTAAAAAGTCGTTATACCATAAAGCAACTTCACCAATAGTCATACCGGAAACGGTTGGTTGTCCTGCAACTCTTCCAACCTCTGAAACGCAATCAGGTTCCAATAAATTACCTTCTGTTCTGTTACATCCAAGGGGATTTATTCTGTCGAGGATTATCAATTCTGTATCTGTTTTTTTAGAAATATATAAAGCGTCAAGAAGAGTGTATTGATAGGTGTAGTAACGGGTACCAATGTCCTGAATATCAAACAAAACGCAGTCAAGCACTTCAAAAATCTTTTCTGCTTTATCTAAAGCCTCTTTACCACCGAAAAGGTCATAAACGGGAACACCGGTTTCACTTTCTATGAAAACAGTTTTGTCAAAATCTCCTGCTTGCTTTTTTGTATTGAATCCGTGCTCCGCACTGAATAAAGCACAGAGATTGTATTTTTCATTAACTTCAATTGCAACAGTTTTGCCGTTTTTTAAAAGTGCATTTGAGTTTGAGATTAAACCTATTTTTTTACCTGATAACATATAAAAAACTGATTTACTATCAAGTAAATCGCATCCGTTAAAAACTTTTTTCTTCAAAATTTCACCTCTTTTATGAACTATATAAGAATAGTATCATTTAAAATTAAAAAAATCAAATTCTATTTCATTTTTTTACAGTATATGATAAAATGTTCTC
>JAZNHK010000058.1:0-2077 GCA_045576915.1 Acutalibacteraceae bacterium | reverse complement strand
TGTGTTTTTAATCTTTCCGATGGTAAAAATTGCACTTTCAAGTAAAGCTACCTGTTCTTTGAGATTTGCAAGGCGTTCGCCTGTTCCTTCGGTTATCTCGATATGGAGAATACCCAAGCTGCGAAGCTTTTTCAGGGTTTTATCCTTTTCACTTTCTCTTATAATAAGAGACACTTTTTTCATAGGCACTATCATAATGAATACACCTCCGTTTCGGAAGCAGTAACATTACGAAGAGCTATCTTGCGTTTTGAAATTTTGGAACGCACAACAGCACTAACCTGTTGGTCTGCCATATAAATAGATATTTTTTTTATGTTTTCCTCTGTTTCAGGAATTTTAACTTTTTCAAACAGGTTAACCCTTTGAGATGTGGAAAGAAGCTCTTTCTCCAACAGCCTAACCTGTTCGTCCAACACTTCTGCTTCCAAGTCAAGAGACATTGCTTTTTCCATATGATTTGCAGCTATATCTACCCAAAGAGGAGTTTCATATAAATCGTAATCTCCTCTTTGAAAATCTGCGCCTTCAAATATAGGAATATCAACACCTGCAATATTCCCCATTCCTTTACGAATATTGCTTACGGTTATGATTCCTTCGGGGAAGGCATCCTTTTCGCTAAAAACAGCTATCCATTCTTTAAACCCAAGTTCAAGAATTTCTCTTTCTTTTCTTACTGCTTTTGCTCTTTGGGCAATCGTGCGAATTTCTGCATGGAGTTGTTGTTTTTTCAGTGTCAGAGTAGGCAAATATCTGCGGTACATTTTGAGTGCGTCCTTTTGCACTTTTAATTCATTTTTTGTTAGCTTGATTTTTGCCAAAACCGCATCCCTCCTTACTTCTTAGGCCAAAATTCATCAGTAAGGTCTGATTTTATTCCGGTTTCATCCTTATCAAAGCAATCCGCTAAAATTTCCCAACCCAAATCAAGTGCTTCTTCAAGTGAAAGATTAACAGACAGTGACATCATCTTGCATTCAAACAGTTCACCATATTTAAGCAATTTTTCGTCCCAACGGCTCATAGAGAAGCCCATATTCTTCTTTTCGAGTGTTTCTTTATACGAAGAATATAAGCGAATCATTGCATCCATTAATGCACGATGGTCTTTTCGTGTTTTGCCATTTACATTTTGTTTCAGTCGGGAAAGTGAACCAAAAGGCTCTATGCGGCCGCCTTTAAGGTAATATTGTCCTTCTGTAATATATCCGGTATTGTCGGGAACAGGATGTGTTACATCATCGCCCGGCATTGTGGTAACTGCCAGAACGGTAACTGAACCTGAATCAGCAAAGTCAACCGCTTTTTCATAACGTGCTGCAAGCTGAGAATAAAGATCTCCGGGATATCCACGATTTGATGGCACCTGTTCTTGAGTAATAGCAATTTCTTTCATTGCATCAGCAAAGTTGGTCATATCGGTAAGAAGCACCAATACATCCTTGTTTTGCAATGCGAATTGTTCTGCTACCGCCAGTACCATATCCGGTATCATCATACATTCTACCGTAGGATCGGAAGCAGTATGAATAAACATTACAGTTTTACTCAAAGCACCGCCTTTGGAAAGTGCGTCCTTAAAATATAAAAAATCGTCATATTTAAGTCCCATTCCTCCGAGCACAATTACATCAGCTTCAGCCTGCATTGCAATACGTGCAAGAAGTTGATTGTACGGCTCACCGGAAATAGAGAAAATAGGCAGTTTTTGAGAAACAACCAATGTGTTAAACATATCAATCATAGGAATGTTGGTTCTCATCATTCGGTTGGCAAGAATACGTTTGGTAGGGTTAACGGAGGGCCCTCCGATAGGCTTCATGTTTTCTGTAAGAGCCGGACCCTTATCTCTTGGTTCACCCGAACCGTTGAATATACGTCCTAACAAGTCATCACTGAATGATATTCTCATTTCGTGGCCGAGAAAACGCACTTCATCCCCGGTAGAAACACCCTGACCACCGGCAAAGACCTGCAATGATACAATATCTCCATCAATTTTGTTAACCTGAGCCAAGGATTTGCCGAACCGCGTGTTGATCTGTGCCAATTCCTTATATTGAACATCTTTTGC
>JAZNHK010000057.1:0-7073 GCA_045576915.1 Acutalibacteraceae bacterium | reverse complement strand
TATGCGGTTTTTGTACAGGGTAATGACGACGTTGCCCAGAAGTACGCACAGCTTTTAGCTGTATCTCTCGCTTCTATCAAGCAGTACTATGACGAGAAGTATGACAGAAGCAACTTCATTAAGAACATAATTCTTGATAACATTCTTCCCGGGGATATTTATCTTAAGGCTCGCGAGCTTCATTTCAATAACGAATCATCACGAGTTGTATTACTTATCAGACTCACAGAGAAGAACGACGTTTCTGTTTTTGATGTTGTTCAGAGCCTTTTCCCCGATAAGACAAAGGATTTCGTTATCAATATCAGCGAATCCGATATCGCACTTGTTAAAGAAGTAAAGTCAGACATTGATAGCAAGGATCTCGAGAAACTTGCTCGTTCAATATCCGACTCTCTCTCTTCGGAATTCTATACTCATTCTCTTGTTGGTATCGGTACACCCGTTGTTGGTGTTAAAGAGCTTGCCCGTTCATTTAAAGAGGCTCAGGTTGCTCTCGAGGTTGGTAAAGTGTTCGATACAGAAAGAAATATTGTCAGCTACGACCATCTTGGTATCGCTCGTCTTATTTATCAGCTTCCCACAACTCTTTGCGAAATGTTCCTTAAAGAGATTTTCAAGGTTGGTTCTATTGATACTCTTGACCAGGAAACTCTTTTCACAATTCAGAGATTCTTTGAAAATAACCTTAATGTTTCTGAAACATCAAGAAAGCTTTTCGTTCATCGTAATACTCTTGTATATAGACTTGAAAAGATTAAAAAGCTTACAGGTCTTGATTTAAGAGAGTTTGATGATGCAATTGTTTTCAAGGTAGCGTTAATGGTTAAGAAATATTTGGACGCAAATCCTGTTAAATATTAATAAATAATTAATTTAGCACATTTTTATTGCAAAAGGGTTACATTTTGTAATAAGATGTGCTATAATTATTTTGTTTTGAAATAACTATTAAATTTTTAAGATTGGGTGTTGAAATTGATAGAATTTAAAGGCGTCTCCAAAGTATATGAAGACACCAATACAAAAGCCCTTGACAATCTTGATATCAAGATTGAAAATGGCGAATTTGTTTTTATTGTCGGCTCATCGGGTGCCGGTAAAAGTACTTTGTTAAAGCTTATGATGCGTGAAGAAGTTCCTTCATCAGGCTCAATAAATATAAATGGCTATGACCTTAACAATATGAAGAAAAAGGATATTCCATACTTCAGAAGGTCTTTAGGTATTGTTTTCCAGGATTTCCGACTCATACATTCAATGAATGTGTATGATAATGTTGCGTATGCAATGCGAGTTATCGGTGCAAGAGAAGGTGCAATCAGAAAAAGAGTTCCGTATCTTCTTGGTCTTGTTGGTCTTAACTCAAAGGCACGTTCAAAGCCGAATCAGCTTTCTGGTGGTGAGCAGCAGAGAGTTGCACTTGCAAGAGCTTTGGCAAACAATGCAAGTATGATCATTGCGGACGAGCCCACAGGTAACATTGACCCCAAAATGAGTTATGAAATAGTTGATTTGCTCAATCACATCAATTCCGATGGTACAACAATTATTATGGTTACCCATGACCTTCATCTTGTTAAGACCTTTAACCATCGTGTCATTACAATCAAAAATGGTGTAATCGAATCAGATTATCCTGATGCATCCCATATTGATGCAGAGCCATATTCATTTGACTCTCCCGAAGATCAGATTGGTTCATATTTCCTTAACGAAGATACATCGGATTTTGATTATCTTATGCAGACTTATGGTATCGATCCTTCAATAGATGTTATTGAAACAGAGGTGCCTGTTTCTGAGTCAGGGGAGGTTGATGCTCAATGAAAGGTGCAAGCTTAGGTTACTTAACCCGTGAGGGTTTCAGAAATATATGGGTGAATCGTTTGCTTTCATTGGCAACAATTGTTGTTCTTATTTCATGCCTTATTATTGTAGGTAGCGGTTCTCTTATTTTTCTTAATATCAATGCAGTTCTTGATTTGATTGAAGGTCAGAACGTTGTTATGGTTTACGTTGATGATAATGCGGATGACTATATGACTCAGTCTCTTGGTGTTCAACTTGAAGCTCATACTAATGTTCTCGAGGTTGAGTTTGTTCCTCGTGAAGAAGCATTCCAACGTCAGATTGAGGCGTATGGTGAAAAAGCAGACCTCTTAGAAGGTCTTTCACCAGAAATTTTGCCCGATGCATATAAAGTAACTGTTAAAGATCTTGAGTTGTTTGATGCAACAGTTGCGGAGATTAAAGGGCTTGACAATGTATTGCAAATCAAAGAAAACAGTGAATTAGCAAGTAAACTTGCAAGTATAAGAAATGCAGTTACATATATCAGTATCGGTATTGTTGCAATTCTTTTCTTTGTTTCCTTGTTTATTGTTTCAAACACAATCCGAATTACTATTTATAACCGCCGATTGGAAATCAGTATTATGAAAGCGGTTGGTGCAACAAATGCGTTTATTCGTTGGCCATTTATGGTAGAGGGTATTCTTTTGGGTATTTTCTCTGCTATTTTAGCTTTGGGTATTCAGTATGGTGTTTACTCTTTAGCTTCAATATGGCTTGGAAATATTCTCTCTATGCTTGGCGGAGAGGTTGTTAATTTCCTTGACTATGTTTGGGTGATTTTCGGTATTTTTGCATCCATTGGTGTTGTAATTGGTGCATTTGGTAGTATTATTTCCCTTAATAAATATTTGAAGGAGCACAGTAATGTTGTTGAAAACGACTGATAAATCGAAAAAGATTTTAAGTTTTATTTTATCTTTGGTTATTGTTTTTGGTGTGGTGTCTGTATCGGCATTTGCTATTACCGACGCTGAAAAGCAGGAGTATCAGAACAAAATTGATGCTATTAAAGAACAGATTAAAGAAAATGAAAAGAAAATAGCAGAGCTTGAGGCTGAAGCAGCTACTTACGATGATGATATCAACGCATTGCAGGAAAAAATTGATGTGCTTGCTGCACAGATTGATTTATACAATGACGAAATCGCTCTTATCGATGCAGATATACAGGTTGTAGATAATCAGATTACAGGTATCGAAAACGAAATCGAAGACCTTAACAAACAGATTAAAAAGCTTGATGAACAGGTTCTTGATATTCAGCAACAGATTGCTGATACCTATACTCTTCTTGGTGAAAGAATCAGAGTTACCTATATGACAGGTGCCAATAGTACACTTGAATATCTTTTAACAAACGATGGCTTTGAGTTTCAGGAATACCTTGAAAGAACAGAGCTTATTGAAAGAATTGCAGAGCATGATGATAAGTTGATAAAAGACCTTGAAGATGATATTGAAACCTTAAAAGCAAAGGTTCTTGAAATCGAGGATATGAAGACTCGTCTTAATGCTAAGGTAAAAGAGCTTGATGAAGCTAAAAAAGAGCTTGAAAGCAAGAAAAAAGAGCAGGTTGATGCCCGTAAAATTATCGAGGATAAAGAAGCTTTGATTCAATCAGACCTTGATAAAATTATGAGTATTGTTAATAAGCTGGATGCTAAAAGTAAAGAATATGAAGCGGCTATGGAAAAAGGCGAAGCAACAATTCTTGACTATGAACAAAAGCTATCTCAGCAGAATACCTCATTCGGTTCCGGTCAGGTGAGCGGTGATATGATATGGCCCTTACCTTACAATGATTCTTATGTGTCTTCTTCTTTCAAAATGAGAACACTTAATGGTGTTACAAGGCAACATAATGGTATTGATATCTGCCGTTGGGGTGGTACTCACGGTGCACAGATTGTTGCAGTTAAAGAGGGTACAGTTGAAGTAGCAAACAGCAGTGGCTATGGTGGTGGTTATGGTCTTTATGTTGTAATCAACCACGGTGAAGGCGTTAAAACCTACTATGCACACCTTTCATCTGTTCACGTTAGTGTTGGCGATTATGTAACACAGGGTACAGTAATCGGCCTTGCAGGTAACACAGGTTATTCATTTGGTGCCCATCTTCACTTTGGCCTTATGATAAATGGTGGTTGGGTGAACCCGATGAACTATTTATCCAAACCCGCGGGACTTCAGATTTGCGGTTAAAATATAATAATATTTACGTCCCTTTTTCATACAATGAAAAGGGGCGTTTTTTTATGCTTGTTTTAAAAATCGTTGGTGAAGAGAAAGAACACAATAAGCACGGAAGATTCTTTAAAAGAAAGAGAAAGGTTGAATTAAATTGTAATATAATAAGAAAAAATATTGCCATAAATGGAAAACTGATAATGATTTTGGAAATCCCATTTTCTATGATGTATGATGAAAATGTTGAAAAGCTTCTCAAAATTTATAAGGGGAGGGTTTTGGTAGGCGAGAAATATAGTGACTTGGATTTTTATAATGAATATCTTTTTTCGGCAAAAAAATATTATCAAAGGGCGATTCTTTCATCTGTTGTAAATCAAATTAAAGCTAATTCAAAAGAATGGAAAGATATTGGTATAGAACTGGGTGAATTTTATATTTGTAATGAGTTCTATGAGATCGTGAGGAATTTTAAATCTGTAACACTGATAACAGGCAGGAATATTTATTTAGAAAAGTTTATTGACGATTGTTATTATGAATTTGGTGCAATTGTTGCAGTAAAAGATGATAGAGAAATTTATAGAGATAAATATGCTGTTTATCTGAATTTAGATGATGTCGATGCAAAAGGTAAGTTGATTATAAATGTAAATGGGAAGCCAAGCCTTTTGTATCCGGATGCATCATATTTTTCTGCAAAGGAAGAGTATAGCAAACTTGAAGAGTTTGAAATAAATAGTGATTTGATTTGTGCGGCTTTTTCAGGAGAATAAACCTTTTAAAGCTAAACCTTGACATTTTTGTTTTATTTAGATATAATGGTGTTTATTAAATTTGTGCAAGTAATATTGCACAAATAATTTTTGAGAGGATGTAATTCACGATGGCACAGGATATTGTTTTAACTAAAGAAGGTTATGAGGAGCTTTCCGAAAAACTCAGGGTTCTCAAATCCGAAGGCCGTTCCGAAATAGCAGAAAAACTCAAGGTTGCTCGTTCTTTCGGCGACCTTTCCGAAAACAGTGAGTATGACGAGGCTAAGTCCGAACAGGCAAAACTTGAAGCAGAAATCAGCGATATCGAAGTTATGCTTTCAAGAGCGACAATTATTGATGATGAAGAAAATTCAAATACAGAGGTTGTTCACCTTGGTTCTGTTGTAACAATCAAAGAAACAACAAAAGGTGCTGCAGAAAGAACATATACCATTACAGGTTTTGCTCAGGCTAATCCTGCTGAGGGCAAAATTTCTGACGAATCTCCCGTTGGTAAGGCTCTTATGGGTCACAAGGTTGGCGACAAAGTAGTAGTTGAAGCACCCAGAGGTACAATCAATTTCAAAATCGTTAAAATCGATGTTGAGCAGAAATAAATATTAAAAGTGAAAGAAGCCGATTTATGCAGAAATGCACAAATCGGTTTTTTAATATAGGTGTGAGAAATGAAAAGATTTATTTGTTTCATATTTTGTCTTTTGTGCCTTTTTAATCTTGTGTCTTGCGATTTGGTAGCTGATGTTGTTAAGTCAACAAAAATTGTTGCAGTTGAGTATGGCTCTGCTAACGAATTTGCAGCAGAAGAATTTGTTGAAAAGGGGTATAAAAAGGTTACATATAATTCTTCGTCAGATGTTGTTCTTGCGGTTGAAAATGGTAAAGCAGATTATGGTATACTTGATGATTTTCAGCTTAATTCTTATATAAAAGCACAAAGAAAGCTTAAGAAAGTTCAGACATGTCGATACAGCATAAGCTATTGTGCTTATTTCAGTCCTGAAAATACAGCGTTGAAAAACACTTTTGATAAGGCTATTGATGATTTAGAGAAAAATAAAATCTCTGATAAAATAGTTACCGCAAATATGAATGGCGATAGCTATTGTTTGAATAAATCCGGAGAATCCAAAGGTACTTTGGTAATGTTATGTGAACCCAATTTTGATAACAGGGTGTATCTGGACGAAAACGAAAATGTCGTTGGTCTTGATGTGGATTTTGTAAAATCTATCTGCAATAACTCAGGATACGATTTAGAAATCGTTACAGCAGATTTTGATGAGTTGTTTGTTAAGCTTGAAAACGGGGAAGGGGATTTGGTTATAGCTCCTTGTGAAATAACGGAAGAAAGAAAAGATTATTTTCAAAGCAGTGATGCGTATTTTACTTTGAACTACAATTTAATTGAAAGAGAATAAAAATTTAACGCCTCTCATACGAATTCGTATGAGAGGCTCTTTTAAGTTAATTTTAAATCAAAACTTATGCAAGCTCTGCAAAGTATTTGATTGTTCTAACCATCTGGCTTGTGTAGCTGTTTTCGTTGTCGTACCAAGACACAACCTGAACTTCGTAAAGGTCATCAGCAACTTTAGAAACCATTGTCTGAGTTGCATCGAAGAGTGAACCGTATTTCATACCGATAACGTCGGAAGAAACGATTTCATCTGTGTTGTAACCGAAGGATTCAGAAGCAGCAGCTTTCATAGCAGCGTTGATGCCTTCTTTTGTTACGTCTGCGCCTTTAACAACAGCTGTAAGAATTGTTGTTGAACCTGTTGGAACAGGAACTCTCTGTGCAGAACCGATGAGTTTACCATTGAGCTCAGGAATAACAAGACCGATAGCTTTTGCAGCACCTGTTGAGTTAGGAACGATGTTAGCAGCACCAGCTCTTGCTCTTCTTAAGTCACCCTTTCTGTGTGGGCCGTCAAGAATCATCTGGTCGCCTGTGTAAGCGTGGATTGTGCTCATGATACCGCTCTGGATTGGAGCATAATCGTTAAGAGCTTTAGCCATAGGAGCAAGGCAGTTTGTTGTGCAAGATGCAGCAGAGATGATTGTATCATCAGCTGTAAGAGTATCTTCGTTTACGCTGAAAACGATTGTTTTGAGGTCGTTACCTGCAGGAGCAGAAATAACAACTTTTTTAGCACCAGCATCAATGTGAGCCTGGCTCTTATCTTTTGAGCAGTAGAAACCTGTGCATTCGAGAACTACGTCAACACCGATTTCGCCCCAAGGAAGTTC
>JAZNHK010000056.1:0-14566 GCA_045576915.1 Acutalibacteraceae bacterium | reverse complement strand
AAAAGAAGATAAATATTATTCCGAATATGCTACCTACTTTACAAATCAGCTCTGGGGTAGCTATGAGCATAATGGTCCGGTTGAAAGACCAATTGCAAACCACGCTTTTGATTACGGTAATGTGCATTTTTCCATTATCGGTACAAGCGGTTATGAAGAAATGAACGATTGGCTTTTGGAACAGGCAGAAAAAACCAACAAGAAATGGAAATTTGCCGTTCACCATTTCCCCGTTTGCTATTCAGGACCCGGTATTGAATGTGATGATACATACCCTGCTCTTCGTGATGGTATGGATAAATACGACATTGTTTTCTCAGGTCACGAGCATTCATTTGCTCGTTCATATCCCCGCCGTGGTGAAGGTCTTTATACCAAACCCTCCGAAGGTACAATTCACTACAACCTTGGTTCAAGCCACAGAAACCCACCCGGAACAAGAGTTGTACCTAAAGTATGGAATGTAAAAACCTATTGCCACGAAGAAGACCTTTCAATGTTCACAATAGTTGATATTGACGGCGATAAATGCACTCTCACCGCATATGTTGAGGATGGCAGAGTTATTGACATTGCCACAATTGATAAAGAAAAAGACCTTATTACACCCATTGACCCTGCTCCTGTTTATAACCGCCCCCGACTTAAATTCAAGGGCTATGATTTAGGTCTTTGTGTCAGAGGCACTTTACCTCAGAATGTTGACGGCATCTGGTACATCCCCATCGGTCAGATTATAAATTTCATCGGCGGTGATGTGGAAAGAACAAAGGGTAAAATCAAAATCGGTGTTTACGGCAGAACTGCAGAATTCACAGAAAATTCAACTAAAGTTGTAACTGACAGCGGTGAATACGAAATGGAAGCACCTTGTTTGCGTCTTGAGCAAGGTCAGCTTTATGCACCAATGCATGGCTTCTGCAAGCATATCCGTATGCAAGCCTATTACTTTGAACACAACAATTTCATAGATATTGAATCCAACACAGAACACGTTCCGATTCCTTTCCAGCCGTAAAAACAAGCATCTCGGTTTTCCGCCGAGATGCTTGTTTTTATAATTTCATATTCAACTTTTTGCTCGTTGCCTTAATGCTAAAATAGACTATTGACCAAACAACAAAATACACTGCAACGAAAATACCTATAAAAATCAAAATCACTCTGTAATCAAAGGGAATCCATGAGTTGAAGAGATAGCAAGAGGTATATGCAACAAAAATGGTTGAAAAATGGCAAAGAAGTGATTTCATCAAAGACCAATTTTCAATCTGATTAAAAATCGTTGCCCCTGCCTGCAGAAATGCAAGAATATAGGTTGAAATAATTGCGCTGAAAATCTCTGTTCCGTTCAAGGAAAAAGATTCTGATGTTTTTGAAAGCACAAGAAAAATTATTCCTGCAACAATTGGCCCAAAGCCCCCAAACATTAAACCTCTGTGAAAAAATTCTTTTAAATATTTATTCATTAAAAACCAAACCTTTCTTTAACAATTTTTAATTGACGGCGTGAAACATAATCACAATACCCGTTTTTAAATTCAACTGAAAGAGAACCGCCAAATGAAGCATTAAATCTTTGAATTTTCCTGATGTTTCCTATGCAGGATTGATTCAGCTTAACAAAATCTTGCGGCAACTTTTCTTCAAGCTGATATAATCTTAATTTAATTTTAAACTTCTTTTTTTCAGTCAAGGCATATACTTTGTTATCCTCACAGATAAAGCAAAAAACTTCTGATAAATCAAGTTTAACTGTTTCCTGTTCTTTATAGCCTATAATCTCAATTTTCTGAGAATTAACAAGGCTTTCTATTTGCTCTACCAAATCATTCCTTTGGTGAGAATAAACAATAACCTCTTCTTCGTGGTTTTTATCGATAAAAACTTTGCATTTCATTCTGGTTCCCCCTTGCAAAATTATATTAACAAAAAGAATTTGTTTTTTTCAATACTATTAAAGTATTCGGCAAGTTATTATAAGTATGCGGTTACAAAAGTATAGCACTATTGACATTGTTTTAAAATCATACTAAAATAACCGAGTTCGATTACGGAGGGATACTATGGCAAAAACCGCACAAAACTTTACCGAAGGTCGCATTTTTTCACCGCTTATTAAATTCGCTTTACCTGTACTTTTTGCATTATTTTTGCAAACAATGTACGGTGCAGTTGACCTTATGGTAGTAGGTCAATTCAGCTCTGCCGCAGATGTTTCCGCAGTAGCAACCGGCAGTCAGCTTATGATGACCGTTACTGTTTTTATAACAGGACTTGCTATGGGATTAACTGTTCTTGTAGGCAGAAAAATCGGTGCAGGAAAGTCCCGGGAAGCAGGGAAAATTATCGGTAGCGGAATTTTTCTTTTCGCTATAGTCGGAATCATTCTTACAATCGGTATAGTTTCCTGTTCCGATATTTTAGCCGAGCTTTTGCAAGCTCCCGAAGAAGCTTTTTCGAAAACAGTTACATATATAACAGTTTGTTCCGCAGGTGCAATATTTGTTGTTGCATACAATCTTCTGGGCAGTATTTTCAGAGGAATCGGCGATTCCAGAATGCCTCTCATAACAGTTGCAATTGCTTGCGTACTTAATATTGCAGGAGACCTTTTGCTTGTGGCGGTTTTCCGTATGGGTACATTGGGTGCAGCCATTGCCACAGTTTTTGCCCAAGCGGTAAGCGTTGCTCTTTCTCTCATTATTATAAAAAAGCGTAAACTCCCCTTTGAATTTCATTTTAAATATATAAAGCCTGATAAAATTTATATAAAAGAAACTCTCAAACTGGGAACACCCATTGCTTTGCAAGAGCTTCTTGTAAGCATTTCTTTCCTTGTGATTATGGCTATTGTAAACACCCTTGGTCTTACTGCATCTGCAGGTGTAGGCGTTGCGGGAAAAATATGCGGATTTTTAATGCTTGTTCCCTCAAGCTATATGCAGTCAATGTCCGCATTTGTCGCGCAAAATATGGGTGCTCAAAAACCCGAAAGAGCAAGAAAAGCTCTGTTTTGCGGTATAGCCTCATCCTTGGCAGTGGGTATAATAATCGGCTGCTTTACATTTTTCCGCGGAGATTTGTTAGCAGGAATTTTTGCAAAAGATACAGAAGTAATTCTTGCTACTGCTGAATATCTTAAAGCTTATGCTATAGACTGTGTATTAACATCATTCTTATTCTGCTTTGTAGGCTATTTCAACGGTTGCAGTAATACAACCTTTGTTATGCTTCAGGGCATTATAGGTTCCTTCGGTGTAAGGCTTCCTGTTTCCTGGATTATGAGTAAACAGGCAGAGGTTTCACTCTTCCATATTGGTCTTGCAACCCCTTGTTCAACCTTAGTTCAAATTATCTTATGCGGTATTTTCTTTGCCGTTATGTTGCATATAGAAAAAAGGAAATTCAAACATTAAAAATAGCCGTATTTCTCACCCGAGAAATACGGCTATTTTTTATTCTTTTTCTATGAAACTTTTTATTTCTTCAGCAGTTCTTTTGATTTGCTCTTGGTTTGTAATGGTAGGCGTACCATCACCATCCTGCTCACCATACATACCGAAATAGGCGTGGCATCCACCATCAATTACCTCTTCCGAAAAATCCTCGGGTAAATTGATTTTATTTTCATCATATTTTTCTTTGTTCATTACCTTATCTTCGCTACCGAAAACAGATAAAACTTCAACCTTTTCTTTTGACAAATCTGCGGTGGAATATGAACCTAAAAGAACAAGACCTTCATATTCTTCTATGTTTTCAGAAAGGAAGCTTGCCGCCATTGAACCACCTAAAGAATGTCCGCCGATATACCAATTTTCTGTTTTGGGGAACATTTCCTTTATGCCCTCTGCACCATTCACATCCAGAACCGCAAGGTTAAAAGGCATTTTCAAAAGCACACACATTATGTCATTTTTTGCAAGTTCTTCCATTAAGGGAATATATGCTGTATATTCCACTTTACCACCGGGGTAAAAAACGAAACCTGCTTCTACATTCTCGGGTTTAAAAACTATTGCTTCATCATCGAGAATTTCCCTCTCGATTTTTTCACTATTTGAAAAAGCAGAAATAGCACCTAAATCCGCTCTGTAATAATCATTAACATAAAAAGCACAAGCACCAAACAACAAAGCAAAAACAATTACTATTGCCACAAGTCTTTTTAAAATTTTATTCTTTTTATTTGCTTCTTTTTTCATAATTCACCTTTTGAAATTTTCATATAAAAGTATTTTAACATAAGTAACAAAAAATGCAATGCTATAAAAACATTGCATTAAATTACATATGAATATATAATAGCGTTGGTGATAAAATGACGCTCAATAAAGACTTGAAAAATTACATAGAAAACCAAATCCTCCCCCAATACAAGAAAAATGACAGTGGGCATTCTTTGGAGCATATTGATTATGTTCTGAAAAGATGTTTTAAATTCGCAGAGCAATTCGGGAACATTGATTTAAATATACTTTATACTATTGCAACCTTTCATGATATTGCACACCATATTGACAAGAAAAATCACGAGAAGCTTTCCGCAGAGCTTTTTTACAATAATGAAAAAATGAAAGAGTTTTTCGCAGAGAGTGAAAGAATTTTAATAAAGGAAGCAATAGAAGACCACAGAGCATCTTCAGATTCTTCGCCCCGAAGTGATTACGGAAAAATCATTTCTTCTGCTGACCGCTCAACTGATATTGATGATTTTCTCCGCCGCACTCACGCCTATACATTAAAGCATTTTCCCAACTGCACCAAAGAGGAAATGCTTAAAAGAGCCTTCGACCACACAGAGCAAAAATACGGCAAAGCAGGCTACGCAAAGCATTATGTTAAAGATGAGGAATACGAAAATTTCAGAGAAGAAATAAATCTGCTTTTGCAGGATACAGAGAAATTCAAAGCTAAATATTATAAAGTAAATAACCTTTAATTCTGTTGCCTTTTCTGCATTCTCAGCCAATTGAAAAATCCGTATAAATCGTTAAAAAGGAACACAACAAAACATATTATAACTGAAATATATGATATATCTTCCTTGGTTGCCAATACCCATAAAACGATTAAAACAATATCATTTGTGGCGTAAGCAAGGGCAAAAAACGGACTTCTTTTATATGTAAGGAATGCAGCAATAAAGCTTGTTGTAACAGAAAAGGTGCTGGGCAAAAGATTTGCTGTGTTAAAATGCTTTAATATAAAATAAAGTGCAATTGTTACCGCTACGGTTAAAACAATCATTAAATGAATATCCTTATTTTTTAGTTTATCAACTTTAACTTCGGATTTATTGTCTTTATACGGATTTTTAAGCCAGGAAACAAGCGAAAAAACCGACATTGGCAAGGTCATACCCACATAGGTAATCATTTCACCATAATAAGAAAAGGAAAAAGATATAATGCCATAAATAGTGCTGAAAATTATCATCAGAATCTGCCCAAAAGGGTTTCCTTTTGCACAGAATATCAATGAGGTTACACCTATTAAAGAAGCAAAAAGTGTCATATAATTTTCTTTATCAAAAATCAAAAAAGATATTATTATTGAAAGAACAGAAACACTCCATAAAAAAATTTCTGATTTTGAAAAATAGTTTATCAAGCCTTTTATTTTGCTCATTTTATTTCTCCTAAAAAATAAACATTCGCTACACATCTTCAAAGACCTAACGATGTGTAAACGAATGCTTTTATTTTACATTCACTACCCGGTGGCAGTATCTATTTTTGGAGAGTATATCATATTTAAAATAAAATTGCAATATTAACGCATTATTCTTACCGTTGGTGTAATAATCCCACAAGCAATTTTCTCACCTGAATTTCCTGCAGGTTGTGATGTAAAATCATCGGGCTTACTGTGTATTACAATAGCTCTGCCTAAAACCTCCTTAACAGTAAATCTATCTGTTAAAAAGGCAGAAAACGCCTTACCATTCACACCAAACAAAGGAGGTAAATCTCCTGCATGATATGGGTGAGGACAGTTTTCGGGGTTAAAATGTCCGTCCACATCGGCAAATGGGTCGTTCTTATTACCGGAACATTCCTCGCCCTTATGAATATGGAAAGCAAAAATCGGACTTTCGCAATCCCCTCTACCTTTGGGTAAATACCAAATATCAGCTCTCACCATTACGGCGTTTTTTAGTTGGTAAAAAAGAACTCTGCCTTTTATTTTCGGGAAATCGGGACTGCCGTTAATAAAAGCCACCGCATCTGCCCGCCTTTTAAAAACAGAAAAATATTCATTAAATCTATCCATAACATCACACTCCATTAAACTAATATATGTAAATAATATAAAAGTGTTAATCCGCAATTTTTCTTGTAAGAGATGATGTTGTATGATATAATTTTTCCAGTTCATTCTGAAAGGTGATTTTATGCAAGATATATTTTGTAAACTTAAATTAACAAGTGTTGCATCTTCTCTTTGCTCTGCTTTAGGGGTTGAGAAGCCACAACAAGCAAATGAGCCTTTAGAAGCTTTAGTTAAGCTTTGCGAGAACAGGGGTGTTGACAGAGTTTTGATGTATAACCCGGATGCTATTGCACTCTGGATTTTTGAAAAATATACAGACCTTTTTACCCCGGTTATGCTTAATACTGATATAACACTCCCTCTCGAAAGCGTTATGCCCTCTGTTACCCCTGTTTGCTTCGGAACAATGTACACAGGTGCTTCTCCTGAAATTCATGGTATACAAGCTTATGTAAAACCTGTTATAAAAACTGACTCGGTTTTCGATGCACTTATCCGTGCAGGTAAAAAGCCTTGCATTGTTTCAACAGGTAATGACAGTATGTCAAAAATCTTTCTTGAAAGAGAAATGGATTATTTCATTGTTGAAACGCCTGATGAAGCAAACGAAAAAGCACTCCAGCTTATTAAAGAAGACAAATACGATTTTATTGCAGTTTATAACGGAAACTATGATGGCACAATGCACCGCTATGGTCCTGAGAGTGAAGAATCAATTGATGCTTTAAAACATAATATAAAAGCATTTGAAACACTGGCTGATGCAGTAAAGGAAAACTGGCAGAGCCACAAAACCCTCATCGGCTTTGCCCCCGATCACGGCTGCCACGAAATTGACGGCGGTTGCGGTAGTCACGGACTTTATATGCCGGAGGATATGAATATAGTGCATTTTTATGGAGTTATATAAAACAAGCGTTCCAAAAGGTCACAACGACATTTTGGAACGCATTTTTATCAAACAACATTATTAGTATATCATACTAAAAACTGATTGTCAATAATTTAACAAAAACTTCATTGCTCAAAACGCCAAAATCTGCGTTTTAAATAAACAAAAACTGTGAACTTTATACAAAATTACATATTGCAAAACCTAAAATTCCATGCTATTATATAGACAAAGAAAGGGTGAGTCCAATGTACAAGTAAAAACCAAAAACTAAGACGAAAGTGTGGTTCCGATGTACAAATAAAAACCTAATCTTAAAAAATATCTGATTAAGAAAGGGTGAGTCCGGTGTTCATGTAAAGGCCTACGGTTCGGGAAAACAGAGTACACAGGAAAAGAACCGAAAGACTAAAAACTTCATAAAATGAAAATTATTTCAAGCAAAAGGGTTTCTCACTTACGAGAATGAATATAGATACGAATATAAAAAAGAGTGTGTTGGAAATAGCGTTCGTAGAAAGTGAAGTCAGCGGTCTTAATCAATGAAAGAGAGGTACATAAAAAGATGTTAGATATTAAAATAGAACAGAACTAACCCTTGACAATGGTGTGACGAGAAAGCATCGGTCAAGGGTTAGTTCTTTTTTTATTTATAATGCATAGTTTTCACCGCATCGGCGGTGTTTTTTTATTGCTCTTTTTCACTTTTTATGATATAGTAAACTTAGTCTAATGCCAAAAGGAGTGCATAGTATGAAAGCTAAAATTACCCTTGCAAAAGAATTCCGTATCGGAGAAATTGATAAACGAATTTACGGCTCTTTTATTGAGCATCTTGGCAGAGCAGTTTACGGCGGTATTTATGAGCCCGGCCACCCTACTGCCGATGAAAACGGCTTCCGTCAGGATGTTATTGATTTAGTAAAAAAGCTGAATGTTCCCGTTGTACGTTACCCGGGCGGTAACTTTGTTTCGGGCTATAATTGGGAAGATGGTGTTGGACCCGTTGAAAACCGCCCCAAAAGGCTTGATTTGGCTTGGGGAACAACTGAACCCAACCTTTTCGGCACAAACGAGTTTCTTAATTGGTGCAAAAAAGCCAATGCTGAATGTATGATGGCGGTAAACCTTGGAACCCGAGGACCGGAAGAAGCAAGAAATATTGTTGAATACTGCAACCATAAATCAGGCTCATACTGGTCAGATTTGAGAATCTCTCACGGAGTAAAGGAACCCCATAACATTAAATTATGGTGCTTGGGCAACGAAATGGATGGCGGTTGGCAAATGGGTGCTAAAACCGCTACCGAATACGGCAGAGTTGCTCTCGAGGCTTCAAAAATGATGAAGTGGACAGATAATTCCATTGAAACTGTTCTCTGCGGTTCTTCAGGCAGATATCACCCCACCTTTGGTCAATGGGAAGTTGATAGCCTCGAAATAGCTTACGACAGTGTTGATTATGTTTCACTCCATCAATACTACGGAAATCAGGCAGATGATACGCCCAGCTTCCTTGCAAAAACGCTGGAGCTTGAAGAATTTATTCATACTGTAATCTGCATTTGTGACTACCTTAAAGCAAAACGCCGTTCAAAGAAGAAAATCAATCTTTCCTTTGATGAATGGAATGTCTGGTATCATTCCCACAACAGACCCTTTGACAAATGGAGCATTGCACCGCCCCTTCTTGAAGATATTTATAATTTTGAGGATGCACTTCTTGTTGGCTCAATGCTTATAACCCTTCTTCGCCATTGCGACAGAATCAAAATTGCCTGCCTTGCACAGCTTGTGAACGTAATTGCACCCATTTTCACTCAGACAGGTGGCGGAATTTTTCCACAAACTATTTTCTTCCCATTTATGCACCTTTCAAATTACGGCAGAGGCTCTGCTCTTCTCCCGCTTATTGACTGCGAAAAATACGATTGCAAGGAATTTACAGATGTTCCTTACATTGAATCTATTGCAACCTTAGACGAAGAAAAGGAAGAAATTACAATTTTCTGTGTTAACAAAAATCTTGAAGATAAAATCATTCTTGATGTTAATCTTATGGACTTTGGTGGCTACAAGCCCTTTGAATTTATTTCAATGGATGGTCATGCTAAAAACGAGGAAAACACATTTGACAATGTAGCAGTTAAGCCTCACAATAATCCGTTACCCGAAATTGATAACTCCATTCTTACTGCAGAGCTTAAACCTTTCAGTTGGAATGTTATCAGATTAAAAAAGTCATAAGCTTAAAGGAGATTTCTTATGAAAGTTAAAGAACATACTCCAGAAAAACTTCAAAAGAGGGAACTAAAAAAGCAAAAAGAAATTGCAAAATGGGAAAAAGAAAAAGCAAGACCAAAACGCAGTTATTATTTTGCATATCTTGTTTTTATTATCACTCTCATTTACGCTACCGATGAAATCGCATCTCAAATCGGCACTTTAATGAAAACGGAAATTGCCAACGACCTTTTTGCAAAATTTGGTCAGAGCTCTGTTGCACTTCTTGATATTCTTTCAATTCTTGTTGTGCCTTTTCAGGCACTGGGTCTTCTTTACAGACCTTTTGCAGACCGTTTGGGCAGAAAAAAATTCCTCATTATCAACACCTTTGGTATGAGCTTTGCAATGCTTGTTATTTTCCTCTCAAACAATATTTTCCTTTACTTTATCGGTGCTGTTCTTGTTCAGTTCTTTATTCCTCACGATATGCACGTGGTTTACATTATGGAGTCCGCGCCTTCAAAACACAGAGCGAGAGTTTATTCATCCATCAAATTCTTCGCAAATATGAGCGTTATGCTGGTACCCGTTTTAAGAAGATTGCTTATGGCAGAAGCATCTGAATGGAGAAATGTTTATCTTATTCCCGCTATTGTTGGTCTTGTTACAAGCTTTATTGCTCTTATGTTTGCAAGGGAAACCGATGCTTTCATTGATTCCCGACTTAAACATTTACGCAAAACTGATGAAGAGCTTTTACAAGAAAAACTCCAGAAGAAAACCAACGACGCCCAAGGTGGCCTTATCCCTGCTTTCAAATTTGCTATTAAGCATAAACAACTCCGTTGGCTTTTCATTACTGCCACTCTTGCAAACTTTGGCTTTATCGGTTCAATCAACTATCAGGTTATTATGTCCTATGGCTATGCCGAAAGTTTGTATAACTCGTTCACCCAAGAGGTTATGGACCTTGTAAGTGTTGGTCCGGTTACAACAGCGCTTTTCCTCTTTCCTGTAGGTTGTTCCCTCGCTCAGGTTATTATGGGCTTCATTTCTGACTCCAAAGGCAGAAAAGCTGCCGCACTTGTTACCGCATTTGACTGCTTAGTTTGCTTTGTGGGCTTCTGGTTCGGTGCAAAATATAACTGGAGTCCGTCAATAGTCGGTCTTCTCTGCGGTGGATTTGTTGGTAGCTTCTATTCTACCAATGATGTTCTTATTATGATGATTGGTGAATCCTCACCAACAAATCTTCGTTCATCAACAATGTCTGCAGAATTCCTTCCCGTTGGTATGGGCGTTGGTCTTTCATATATGATAAGCCTTCCTCTTGCTGCAGTTCTGGGAAATCAATATATGGGTATTATTTCAATATGCCTTTTAGTTCCCGGATTTATTGCGGCACTCATTACCCTCGCTAAGAAAACCCACGATACCAAGGGCATTGACCTTGATACAGTTACGGGGTTAGAGTGGGATTAAGGTGGCGAAGCCACCTCATATAAATCCTGCGGATTTGCTATATTCTCAAACTTAATTCGTAATTTATACACTATCTGTAAATTTTGTTTGCAGATAGTGTATTTTGTTTTTATTTGGTAAATATATTTTTGAGGTGAATTATAATGGCTAAAAAAGGAATGAAGCGTCCACAGAGAACGCATACAAAAGAAAGGAATATTGTTCCTCCCGTACCCGAAATTCAAGGTGCGGTCAACTCTTTAAATGAAAAAACTATTACCAATATTTCAGGCACACAAGCACCGACACAAAAAGTTTTCCGTAATTCTGCATTTAAAGAAGAAAAAACTATTTCCGAAGCTTATCCGACTATTGACACAGACCTTGGCAGAGATAATATAGAAAACGATATTACTGCCGCTGATTTACAGGACACATAATATGGAATCAATATGGAAAAAAGAAGCAGATATTCCACATTTTCCGCCACTGACGCAAAATATTCAAACTGATGTTCTTATTATAGGTGGCGGACTTGCAGGAATACTTACTGCCTATAAATTAAAAGAAAAAGGCATAGATTGTATTGTTGTTGAAAAAGACAGAATATGCCAAAAGGTAACAGGAAACTCCACCGCAAAAATCACAAGTCAACACGGCTTTTGTTACAGTAAAATCCTCAAAAGCAACGGCTTTGAAAATGCAAAGGTTTATCTTCACGCCAACCAAAAGGCGATTCGGGAATATGAAAAGCTTTGCGAAAAAATCCCCTGCGATTTTGAGAGAAAAGATAATTTTGTTTACGAGCTACAGAATATGAAGCTGGTTGACGATGAGCTTGAAGCCTTGTGGAAAATAGGCTTTGACGCAGAGTTTCAGGAAAAATTACCATTACCAATTAAACCAATTGGTGCAATTAAGTTTAAAAACCAAGCACAGTTCAATGCTTTAAAATTTATAAGCGGAATTATAAAAGAACTTAAAATATATGAAAAAACTTTTGTAAAAAAGATTGACAGCAATTCCGCCATAACACCAAAAAATAAAATCACATTTAAAAAAGCTGTAATCGCAACCCATTTTCCCATTATCAATAACCACGGGCTTTACTTTATGAAAATGTATCAGCAACGCTCCTATGTTATTGCGTTGGAAAATTCACCCGAAGTTAACGGAATGTACGTTGACCGGAGTGATACGGGATTATCTTTCAGAAACTATAAGAAGCTTTTACTTTTAGGTGGCGGTAGTCACAAAACAGGTAAAGACGGTGGCAATTGGGCAGAACTACGTGATTTTGCAAAGCTCAATTATCCTGATAGCAAAGAGGTTGCTTATTGGGCAACTCAGGACTGTATGACGCTTGACCATATTCCATACATCGGACCGTATTTCAAAGGTGCCGAAAATCTTTTCGTTGCAACCGGCTTTAACAAATGGGGCATGACAAGTTCAATGGTAAGTGCTATGATATTAAGCGATTTAATAATTGATAAAGAAAATCCTTACGCCAAAGCATTTGACCCATCACGTAGTATTTTAAAGCCACAGTTATTGGTAAACGGCTTTGAGTCGGTAAAAAATCTTTTGACACCCACACCCAAAAGATGTCCCCATCTTGGTTGTGCTTTAAAATGGAATAAAGCAGAGCATTCATGGGATTGCCCCTGCCACGGTTCAAGATTCACAGAAAAGGGAAAACTTTTAGAAAACCCTGCTAATGGAGATATAAAATAAAAAAACATCTTGATATTTAACACAAAAATATCAAGATGTTCTTTACATATTGCAATAATTTAGTTATAATATTTATTTGTAAAATTATGTAATCAGGTGGTTAATATGCGTTAATACCTAAACAATACATATTTATTAAATAAACCACTATTGAAAGGAAAATATATATGCTTCAATTTGAAGAATTAAGACTTGAGCTCCTCTCTTATGAGGATAAATTAAAGGACCTTGCAGAAGCTCTCGGCCTTAAGAAAATGAAGGACGAGGTTGCAGAGCTTGAAGAAGAAAGTGCAAGGGATGGATTCTGGGATGATATTCAACGTTCACAGAAAATCACTCAGCACATGGCAGCACTCAAAAACAAAATCAAAGGCTATGATGACCTTTGCGGTGTTTTTGATGACACTTTAACTCTTATTGAACTTGCAAACGAGGAAGAGGATGAAAGCCTTTTCGATGAATGTCGCGAAGGTGTTGACGGATTCATCGCATCTCTTGATGCTATGACTCTTTCAACTCTTCTTACAGGCGAATATGATAAGAACAACGCTATTCTCACATTCCACGCAGGTGCAGGCGGAACAGAGGCTCAGGACTGGGCACAAATGCTTTTCCGTATGTACAACCGTTGGGGTGAGCGTCACGGCTTCAAGGTTTCAACCCTTGATTATCTTGATGGTGATGAAGCAGGTCTTAAATCTGCAGTTATTCTTATTGAGGGTGAGAATGCTTACGGCTATATGAAGAGCGAAAGCGGTATTCACAGACTTGTTCGTGTATCTCCCTTTGACGCATCAGGCAGACGTCACACATCCTTCGCATCTCTTGAAGTTATGCCCGAAATTGATGATAGCATCGAAGTTGAAATCGCACCTGAAGACATCAAAATGGACGTTTACCGCTCATCAGGTGCAGGTGGACAGAAGGTTAACAAAACCTCTTCCGCTGTTCGTCTTACTCATATTCCCACAGGTATTGTTTGCTCCTGTCAGGTTGAAAGAAGCCAGCATCAGAACCGCGAGGTTGCTATGCGTATGCTTAAATCAAAGCTTATTGAAATCAAAGAACGTGAGCATCTTGACAAAATCAGTGATATCAAGGGTGTTCAGAAAGAAATTGCTTGGGGTAGCCAGATTCGTTCTTACGTATTTATGCCCTATACCCTTGCAAAGGACCACAGAACAAGCTTTGAAAACGGTAACATCAATGCAGTTATGGATGGCGATATTGACGGCTTCATAAACGCATACCTTAAAATGCAGGCTAACAAAGAATAATTATGAACATACGTGAAGAATCCTTAAAAAAGCATTACGAATGGAACGGGAAAATTGAAGTAATTGCCCGTTGTCCCGTTGAAACACGTGAGGATATGTCCCTGGCTTACACTCCCGGTGTTGCAGAAGCTTGCCTTGTTATAAAGGACGATGTCAATAAATCCTTTGAGCTCACAAGAAGAAACAACCTTGTAGCAGTTGTAACAGACGGAACTGCCGTTCTTGGTCTTGGTGACATCGGACCTGAGGCAGGGATGCCCGTTATGGAAGGCAAATGTGCTCTTTTCAAAAAATTTGCAGATGTTGATGCCTTCCCCCTTTGCATTAAGTCAAAGGATGTTGATGAAATTGTAAGAACAATTTATCTTCTTTCAGGTAGCTTTGGCGGAATCAACCTTGAGGATATTGCCGCTCCCAGATGCTTTGAAATTGAAAAGAAGCTTAAAGAAATTTGCGATATTCCTATTTTCCACGATGACCAGCACGGAACTGCCGTTGTTGTTTTATCAGGTGTTCTCAATGCTCTTAAAGTGGTAAAAAAAGATATTAAAAATGCAAAAATAGTTGTTAACGGTCTTGGTGCTGCCGGTACTGCAATTTCCAAAATGCTCATTGCCGCAGGGGCTACGAATATGGTGCTCGTTGACAGAACAGGTATCATTAACGAAAATGATGAATTTCTTGGAGAAGAAAG
>JAZNHK010000055.1:0-2621 GCA_045576915.1 Acutalibacteraceae bacterium | reverse complement strand
TGTTGATACTATCACCATCATTCATTGATTCAAAGTTGGATTGAATCATATGACTGATCAAGTCTTTTAACATATCCAAAAATTCTTTTACAATTTCGTCTTTTAACATTCTGTGTTTAATGTACTTGTCTATAACAAATTTTTGAAATATAACAAGTATGATGCCATTAAAAACAATTGGCAATAACAATAAAATCCAATCTTTAATCGTCATGTTTTCACCTCGTCAATTATTACATTAATTCTAACTGTCGCTTCATAAGCCTTTTACTTAAGTACAGAGGAATTTTACGCCACATTAGCATTTGCGTTGATATTTTCGATGATTTTTCTGATACCTGCCCAGACGGACAAGTCTGTGAAAATTTCGACTACGCTGCCTTTATCTGTGAATGGTGATTCTTGCAAAACGGAAAGGTCTTTCATCAAGCCGTTGTGAACTATATATTCAACAATTTGGTTCACGAAATAAATCTGCCTTGAATCAAGATTTACATCATCAAGATATTTTGCGAATGCAGTTTTAGCTGCATTCATATCAAGTCCTACAATTTCACGAACAAATTCACCGAGAGGCTTCTGACCGAACTCAGCTTCATAGTCAGCCTTTGTTCCCACCTCGTTCCAAAGAATTTCTTCCAATGCTTTCACATCATCAGTATTCAAAGGAATATTTGATTTGAGTTTTGCAATAACGGGATTTTCCTGATGCTGACGAACATAGAATTCAGCTTTGGCTTTGTAATTCTTCAAATCATCATTTTCGAGTTCGGATTCGTTCCATTCGATTGATAAAATTTCATCGTCAAAGTTTGTGTTGTAGATAGCACCTTCATAGGGAATGTATTTTATCAAATCACGCAAGTTTATACGGATATGCTCAAACTCGTTGATGCCTGCATTGTCAACATAATTGGTGTGAAGAATCTTATCAATCAATTCCGCTTGCACCATTATTTCAGGAATGTTTGCAACGCTTGCAATGCCTGCAACCTTTTTGAAAAGGTCACTACGGGCACGAGTATATTTTTTACCTATCAGATATGCAAGCTCAATGCCGTACATAAGAGCATCAAAACGCATTGCTTTCGGGTCATCCTCATCAGGTGTGATGAGTGGCGCAAGCTCTTCTCCCATAATGAGAGTATCTTCATAGGTAAGGCTTGTGTAATTATCAGGATTCGAATATAACTCAACATATTTCAGATGCTGACGAACTGCAAAATTTTCTTTGTTAAGCTCTCTGACTTTGCGAACCATATCCTCAACAAGCACTTTGCGGAAAGCAATTAAATCTTCAGTCTGATATGCTATATCCTGAAGCTTGAAGGCTATCTGCGATTTCAAACCAAAAATTGCACCTTGTAATGCAATTTGGTTTGCAGTAGGCTTGCCTTTATTCATACGGAAAAATTCAAAGTTTCCGCAGAAATCAAATATATAGAATAAAATCTTGTCCTTACCATCCAAAAGACCTTCGCAAAGGCGAGTTCCTCGACCAATCATCTGCCAGAACTTCGCCTTACTCATAACCTTTTTGAAGAACACAAGATTTACTACCTGGGGAACATCAATACCTGTATCAAGCATATCAACAGAAATAGCAATCTGCGGTAATTTCTTAGGGTCGGAGAATTCGTCAATAGCAGTCTGCGCATAGTTGATTTTATTATCAATAACCTTTGCATAACCGTTAAGATGGGGATATTCCTTGTTGAATACCTCGAATATTTTTTCTGCATGGTTATGGTTCTTTGCAAAGATAATTGTTTTACCAATCCTTTCGCCATAGTCAATTTTAATGCCGTTTGTCATTAAAACATTAAGCACTTCTTTGATTGTATCTTCATTAAAAATCCATTCATTGAGAGCGGATGAACCAATGCTTTCGGGCAGTTCACCATCACGGGCAAAGGTTGATTCATATTCTTCTTTATCCTCATCGGATAAATCATCATAAACAATGCCTTGCTCAATGAATTTGAGCTTGGTTTCAACAGACATAAAGTCAACAAGATAACCATCCTTAACAGCATCTGCAAGCTCGTAGCCATAGGTAGGAACACCGTTTTCAAGCTCAAAAACCTCATAGGTGTTCTTGTCAATTTCATCCTTTGGTGTAGCTGTAAGACCCACCAAGGGAGCGTCAAAGTAGTTAAAAATATCGCTGTATTTGTTGTAAATGGAGCGGTGTGCTTCATCGCAGATTACCAAATCAAAATGACCGCAGGTGAAAAGCTTGCCTTTTTCATCCTTAACAGAATCAATGCAGTTCATCATTGTTTGATAAGTTGAGAAAACACAGTGAGCGTTATAATTATCTTTTTCTTCGCAGAGATTTGTAACGGATAAATCAGGGAGCATATTATAAAAGCTGCGCTTTGCCTGAGTTACTAACGAGTTTCTGTCAGCAAGGAAAAGGATGTTTTTTACCCATCCGTGCTGCAACAGAACATCGCAAAGAGCAATAACAGTTCTTGTTTTACCTGAACCTGTTGCCATAACAAGCAGGGCTTTTCTTCGGTTCTTTTTACCGAAGCTATGGCAAAGCGGTTTGATAGCACCTCCCTGATAATATCTGCCTGCAATTTCTTTATTAACGATTACGTGATTAAGGCTTG
>JAZNHK010000054.1:0-3872 GCA_045576915.1 Acutalibacteraceae bacterium | reverse complement strand
AGTATATTTCTCGTAAGATTTAACTGTTCTCATAAGGCTGATAATGTGACGGTTGTTGAACTCACCAACGGGAACGGGTTTTGCACCGTCTGCGCCGATAACTGCTGCAATTTCAACAATATCGTCATCATCCATAAAGCTAAGTGTACCATTGTTTTTAATGTTAACAACGTGAACATCGTTTTTATCGTTTGCAATTGAATCAATAAGAGAAACTGCTGCAAGAGAATATTTGTAGCCACCGCGTTGTTCAAGAAGTGCGGGTTTGATAACAAGCTCATTATCACTGTAAAGTTCAAGAAGCTGTTCTTCAATTTCCATACAAACCTGTGCACGGCTCTTTGAACCCTGCTTTAAGTGAGCAAGCTTTGCTGCACGGCTGTAGTAATACTGAAGATATGATGAGGGAAAGCCCTTCCAAGCGTTAAGACATTCCATATCAAAGCCATCATCATGGATATTCTTCATAACTGTGGGTGCGAAATTTTCATCAAAAATAGAATCAAATTTCTCTTCGCCGTTAACCTTTACAGATGTAATCCAACTAAGGTGGTTAAGACCAAGGTATGTAATATCAGCATCCTCGCCTACTGCAGCCTTAACATCGTCAATCATAGCAATCGGAACATTGCAAAGACCCATTGTTTTAACGTTAGTATGGTTAATAAGGAATTCCGAGATAATGCCTGAAGGATTTGTGAAGTTAATAAGCCATGCATCAGGACAGATTGCTTCAATTCTTTCAGCAATATTCTTCATAACAGGAATTGTTCTGAGAGCCTTAAAGAACCCACCGATACCTGTTGTTTCCTGACCGATAAGGTCATGCTTAAGAGGAATTGATTCGTCGATATGACGGCAAGGAAGCTTACCTACACGAATCTGAGTAACAACGAAATCTGCACCCTGTAAAGCAAGGTCAAGGTCATCAGTCATAACAACTTCGCAATCGATACCTGCACTTTTAAGCATACGAACACAAAGACCGCCGACTATTGTACGCTTTCTTTCATCAATATCCATAAAGGCGACTCTTTTAAGTCTAAGAGAGTCCTTTGCTTCGATAAATCCATAAATAAGCTCGGGGCAATATGTACTACCGGAGCCGATTACTGTTAAGTTGATTTCTTTCATTATTTATTTCAAGTCCTTTCCTAGAATTTATAAATTATCAGTCTTCGAGAAGCCAATTCACACAACCTGTAACAGGTGCACAATCAAGTTTAATAAAGTTGAATTTCTTTCCTGTTCTTTCTGCAACAAGCTCTGCCATTCTGTCAGTGTATTTGTATGAAGGCAATTTTGTATGAATTGAGCCTGAAAGAACAATGTTTATAACATCATCTGTGAAATTCATTTTATTGATGTGACCACAAAGGAAGTCTGCACCTCTCTGTGCCATTTCTTCAATAACTTTGAGAGCTTCTTCATCACCATTGTTTGCAGCGTCAAAGAAAGAAACAATAAGCATTCTTAAGAAATCCTCGCCTTTTTCCTCATCCTCAAGAATTGCGATAGAATCAAGAAGAGTAGCTCTATCTTTAATACCTGCTTTTTCTTCCATTAAAGAGGTAATCTGAGATTTGTTTTTGCCAAGGCAAATCTCATCATACATAATTCTGAAAGCCTGATTTCCTACCCAGTGACCATTACCCTTATCACCTGAAAGAACATCAAAGCCACCGATCTGGCACATATTACCATCACTATCGATACAGTTACAGCAAGTACCTGTTCCGCAATTGTAGCCGATACCTGCACCGGCACCCACACCTGCTTTAATAACGATAAAACCATCGTTATAAATACGGCAACCTGTAATACCTAATTTGCCCAATTCAACCTGCATTTCATCGTGCTGATAAGGATGGTCGATACCTGCAAGACCCATCAGGATACCGCTGATATCCTCAAATTTAAGATTAGCTTTACTGAGAAGACCGTTGATACCATCTGCAATAATGCCTGCAGCCTGAGGAATTGCACCCTCAAGATTTTCATGGTTTGAGCCCTCTGTTTCATTCTGTGCTACAACGTTTTTGTTTTCATCAAAAAGAGCAAATGCAGTTTTTGTTCCGCCGCCGTCAACACCAATATAATATTTCATAATTATTCCTCAACTTTCTCGAAGCATTCGTCACAAACTTCCTCAAGACAATAAATGCCTCTACGGAAATCTTCTCTGTCAATCCATCTGCCGTTTGTGAAATCCGGAACAGGAACGGGAGCTCCGCCCATCGCAACGGACTGCTCTGAAAGGCAAGTGATAGCCATCCATGCTGCTGTGTCATAAACATCAATCGGAGGTTTGCCACCTTCATAAACTGCATCAACATAAGCAGAAAGAACAAGATAGTCCATACCACCGTGACCGGCTTTGATACCGCCCTTTTCATAAGCTACCCATAAAGGATGCTCATATTTTTCTCTCCAGGGAGCAAAATCATCCCATTCGTGAGTCCAGCTCTGATGCTCTTTATGTGTACCATCGATATAAATTCTGCCTTTTCCGTCTTCGGGTTCGGAGTAAATACCCTTTGTGCCCTGAACCTCATAGTCACGGGTGTAAGGACGAGGCAGTGTACAGTCGTGAGTAAGTTTGATTGTTTCTCCGCCTGCACATTTAATAATTGTTGTAACGATATCGCCACATTTGAAATCTGTGTTATAAAGGTCGTATTCTTCACCTTTATTGTCTTTAATCCACTGATGAAGACCTCGTGCCTTACTTGCAACAGAGTTAACTGTAAGGAAGCGGTTACCTCTGTTAATACGAAGAGCCTTTGCAATCGGGCCTAACTGATGTGTGGGATAGAGCTCACCATTTCTGTTCATAAAGTTGAAAAGTCTGCCGTGAATATTCTCTCTGCCGAGAGCGATTTCATCACGCAAATCGTGTCGATATCCGCCCTCCATATGTACAATTTCGCCAAAGAGACCTTGTCTTATCATATTGAAGACTGCCATCTCGTTACGGCAGTAACAACAGTTTTCAAGAAGCATACAGATTTTGCCTGTTTCTTCACTTGTTCTTACCATCTGCCAGCATTCTTCGATAGAAGCCGCACCGCCAACCTCAGTTGCAACGTGACAACCGGCTTTCATTGCATCAACCGCAATTCTTGCGTGAGTAATCCAGGTTGTTGCAATAACAACTGCATCAAGCTCTTCCTTTTCAAACATTTCTTTATAATCGAGATAAGCGTGAACGGGGTATTCTTTATTGTTTGCTTTTTCAACAATTTCAATACCTCTTTCAGCTCTTTCTGGAATAAGGTCGCACACTGCGGGAACCTTAACACCATCAACCTGCAAAAGAAGTTCAAGCATACCTGAACCTCTGCCGCTGATACCGATAAAACCGATATTTGCACTTGTTTTTCTCATAGAAGTCACATCCTATAGTGAAATATATTTATAATCTAAATAATTTTAACATATTACATTTATATTTGCAATAAAATACCGAAAGAAAAACTCAATAAACCCATGTAAAAATACAAAAAACACTCTACCCTTCCGGATAGAGTGAGTTTTCACAATTTAATTACTGCTCAACAGGATAAACGCTTACTTTCTTGCGGTCTCTACCAAGACGCTCAAAGCGAACCTGACCATCAATAAGTGCAAAGAGTGTATCATCTTTACCCTTACCAACATTTGTACCGGGGTGGATTTTTGTGCCTCTCTGTCTTACAAGGATGTTACCTGCAAGAACATACTGACCGTCCGCTCTTTTAGCACCGAGTCTTTTGGATTCGGAATCACGGCCGTTACGAGTTGAACCCATACCTTTTTTATGAGCAAATAACTGGATATTGATTTTAAGCATTCGTTACACCTCCGTAGTTATCGTAACATTTTTGGGATAT
>JAZNHK010000053.1:0-10350 GCA_045576915.1 Acutalibacteraceae bacterium | reverse complement strand
CTCGTAGCCTTCAGGCATATACATTTCTCCACCTCTGGGGTAACGGATAACGCTGGGCCCCTCACTATGATAAAGTGCATTTACAAACGCGTTGTTCAAATCAGAATAATACGAGGGTGAATAGACCGTAATATTGGGGATACCATTGAAAAAAGCGGTATCATAAATACCATTGTGTGTTTCACCATCATCACCAACAATACCTGCTCTGTCAACGGCGATTACCATTCTGCTGTTCTGAAGAGCACAGTCGTGAATCAACTGGTCATAGCACCTTTGTAAGAAGGTGGAATAAACAACAAAAACAGGCAACATTCCGTTTTTAGAAAGACCTAAGGCAAACGGAACTGCGTGCTCTTCCGCAATACCCACATCAAAAACTCTGTGAGGATATTCTTCCGAAAACTTTTTAAGGCCTGTTCCAAGGGACATAGCAGCAGTAATAGCACAAATTCTTTTATCCTTTGGTGCCTGGTTATAAAGAAATTCGCCAAACTTTTCAGAAAAATTATCTGAAGAAGCATTAAGTGTACCCTTTTCTTTCTCAAATGGTCCGACACCGTGAAATTCCGAGGGATTATTCTCCGCGGGTTCATATCCTTTACCCTTTACAGTGTTGATATGAAGCAACACCGGTGAATTAACAAGCTTTGCACTTTCCAGAGCGTTACAAAGCTGAGGAATATTGTGACCATCAATGGGTCCCATATATCTGATACCTAAATCTTCGAAAAAATTACTGCCATAAAGCATATTTTTCAAATCGGTTTTAATTTTAAATATCTTTTCTGTAAGTGAAACACCAAAAATCGGTATTTTGGAAACAGCACTTTCGGTTAACGCCTTAAATCTATAATAGCCTGAGTGTGAACGCATAACCGCAAGTCTTTTTGCAAGATGTCCCACGTTTTTAGAAATGGACATACCGTTGTCATTCAATAAAATTATCAGTCTTGCATCCTGCATATGACCGGCATTATTAAGTGCCTCATAAATAAGACCACCCGTTAACGCACCGTCACCCAGAACAGCAATAGCATAATCCTTTTTACCGTTTATAATATTTGCTGATGCAATACCTAAAGCAGTGGAAACAGACACGCTGCTGTGACCACTGAAAACAATATCGTGTTCACTTTCATCAGGACGAGAAAAGCCTGAAATCCCATTCTCACGACGCAAGCTGGAAAACTCATTGTATCTGCCGGTTAAAAGCTTATGTGTATATATCTGATGCCCAACATCCCAAATTATTTTATCATCAGGAGAATTAAAAACCTTATGAATAGCAATTGTCAACTCAACTGCACCTAAATTGGACGCAAGATGCCCACCATTTTCAGAAACAGTTGAGATAATAGTATCCCTGACCTCCTCTGCAAGCAAAGGAAGCTGGTTTTCATCCATTTTTTTCAAATCGGCCGGTGATTTAATTTTTGAAAGTAAATTATGTTCCATCAAATCAATTCTCTCTGTGAGCTAAATATTCGGCATATTCTTTAAGTGCCTGATTATTGCCAAACACTTCAAGACTTGCCAACGCCTCATTAGTAAGCTTTTCAACAAGTTCCTGGCATTTTTCAACACCCAAAAGAGTAACATAAGTAGATTTACCATTCTGATTATCGCTACCGGTAAGCTTACCTAATTTTTCTAAAGAACCGGTAACATCTAGGATATCATCCTTAATCTGAAAGGCAAGTCCTATGTTCTGTGCAAAACTTCGTGCAGCATTGAGCCTCTCTTCATCCGCACCTGCACAAACACAACCGAGAACACAAGCCGCTTCAATTAAAGCGCCTGTTTTCAAGGAATCCATTAACTGTAAATTTTCAAAATCAGCATCAGGGTTATTTTCATTGAGCAAATCTATAACTTGTCCGCCAATCATCCCCCTGCTACCCGCAAGTGAAGAAAGAACAGAAACGCCACTAATAGCTGTTTCACTGTCATAAAGCCCGTTCATACACCCTTGAGCTATTATTTCAAAAGCGGCAGTAAGAAGACCATCCCCTGCCAGAAGAGCAAATGCCTCGCCGTACACCTTATGATTTGAAGGCTTACCACGACGATAGTCATCATCATCCATACAAGGTAAGTCGTCGTGTATTAAGGAATAAGTATGAATAAACTCAACCGCCTGTGCAAAAGGAATTGAGTTTTCAAGCGCACCACCGCAAGCGTCACAAAAAAGCATTGTTAAAAGAGGTCGAACCCTTTTACCACCATTTTTAACGCTATATTCCATTGATTCAAATATCAATTTATATTCAGGCAGAAAATCCTTGAAATAATTATAAAGATTGTTTTCAAAAATCGCTGCAAAATCTTTTACTTTATTATGCATTTTTCTCTCCATTACCAAGAAGTGTTGTAATTTTTTGCTCTGCATTATCAAGGTATTCAGCACATGAAGTTAAAAGTGCTGTACCCTCAGAAAAAAGCTCCAATGTTTTTTCAAGTGGTTGACCACCCGCTTCTAAAATTGAAACAATTTCTTCCAATCTTTTTAAAGATTTTTCATAATTCATTTCCATATTTAATCCTCAATTTCTGTAACTATAGCTTTCACTATACCATCTGAAAGTCTGATTGAAATATTATCCTCTTTTTTCAAAGCTTTTACACTTGTAACCGGCTTTTCTTCGGACTCAACCAAAGCGTAACCTCTGGATATAACACGCAATGGGCTTAAAGCGTCCAGCTTACCTGCCAAGGATGATACCTTTATTTTATTTGAATCAAGTGTATTATTAACAAGTGAATAAAGCCTTTCCGTAATAAAAATCAAATCTTTTCGTTTATCGTTTATATTGGTTAAAGGGTCTCTCAAAACTCCGCTTTTTTCAATAGCGTTAAGCTTTCCTCTTTCCAAATCTATTTTATTTTTTGTCAAAGAATAAATTCTTTGCTGAATAGCAATAAGATTAGACTTAAGCTCGTAGGAATCAGGAACTGCACATTCAGCAGCGGCGGACGGCGTTGGAGCTCTTAAATCAGCAACAAAATCACATATTGTGTAATCTGTTTCATGACCAACAGCAGAAATAACAGGAATATTTGATGCAAAAACTGCTCTGGCGACAACCTCTTCATTGAAAGCCCATAAATCCTCAATAGAACCACCGCCACGACCAACGATAAGTACATCAACATCACTTAACTCATTAAATTCATAAATCGCTTTTGCAATATCCGCTGCTGCACCATCACCCTGCACCTGACAAGGACGCAAAACAACTTCAGCCGCAGGATAACGACGTTTTAAAACGTTAAATATATCCTGCACTGCAGCACCGGTTGAAGAAGTAACCACACCAACTTTACGCGGAAACCTTGGTATGGGCTTTTTATTACTACTTTTGAAAAGTCCTTCTGCTTCAAGCTTCTTTTTCAACTGCTCAAATGCAATATTCAGTGCACCCACACCATCGGGTTGCATATCGCTTATATACAATTGATATGAACCATCACGAGGAAATAGCGAAACAGTGCCAAATGCAAGTATCTTCATACCATTTTCGGGCTTAAAGCGTAACCTGTTGGCGTTACCAGCAAACATAACAGCCTTAATTGACGCAGTTTCATCCTTAACAGTCATATACAAATGACCACTGTAGTGAGCTTTGTAGTTTGAAATCTCCCCCGACACAAAAACGTGAGTAAGATTTACATCTTTATCAAGAACACCTTTTACGTAGTTATTCAATTGTGTAACACTATAAACAGTCGGTGAAGGTGTATACATTTTTTCACTCCGTCATCATTGATGTTAAATATGCAATACCTGCTGCATTATCGCAGGAAAATTCAGGTTCGGCAAAGGATGCTTCAAGCCTTGATGTAATAATATCTCTGATAATTTTATCGGACATAACACCACCTGCAAAAACAAGTGGCAAATCGCCGTATTTATCAAGAGCAAACCTTGACATTTCGCAAATTGTATCAGCTATATAAGTCAGTAAAAATTTTGCAGTATCTTCCTGACTTTCACCATCATCAAGCATTTTAAGACATTTATTCTCTAAACCTGAAAGTGAACAAAAGCCATCTTTGAGTTTAATTTTATTCTTAAAATTTTTCTGAGATTTTTCCGCTAATTTTTCCAAACCCATACCTGCAGGAAACGGAACACCCATTTTAACGCCAATCCGGTCTACTGCTTGTCCGGCTTTTAAATCACCGGAGGAAGAAACGGGTGTTATTTTGATTATCTGTTCTTTGTCCGGTTGACAAAAAACCAAATCAGTTGTTCCACCGGATATATGAAAAGCAAGAAACTCTTTTTGGAATAAATCAGTTCTCTTTGCAGAATACAAAGCAGCCGCAATATGCCCCTGTTGATGGGAAAAACTGTAAAAAGGCACATTCAACGCTGCAGAAACAGTTTTGGCAGCATTCCCCCCCACCAAAAAGCACGGCATATAAGAACCGCTTTGGGTTGTTGGAGTAACAGAAGCCCCTACCGCCTTTATTTCACATGAGAAGCTTGACATCAAATCTTCAAAAAGCTCGGCATAGGCTTTTGTATGATGGAACACCGCATCGCTCTGACGTATACCTCTTTCGCCCTCTTTAACAGGCAACAGACGTTTTCGTTGAACTACTTCACCCTCCGAAAAAACCGCAACAGAGGTTGTGTAGTTGCTTGTATCAAATCCTAAAAAGCCGTTCATGATTAAGCTTTGGAAATTGAACCAAGAATGCCGTTGATGAAAGCAGCATCTTCATTGGTACCATATTTTTTGGCGAGTTCAACAGCTTCATTAACTGCAACACCATCAGGAACTTCATCAATAAATTTAATTTCTGCTACAGCAAGACGTAAAATTGCAAGTGTAACCTTGGGCAAACGGGAAATCTGCCAATCCAGTGAATTGTTTTCAATAGCACTATCAATAAACTCGGAATTATCTTCAACTGCCTTAAGGATAGATTCGGCAAAAGCGTTTATTTTAATAAGTTCAGCGTCCTTTGCAATTGCTACGATTTCAGATATCGTTGAATCATTATCAAAAATCTTCTCAAACAGAATAATAAAAGCCTGTTCTCTTGCATCACGTCTTGTCATAATTATCACCCTTAGTTAGAATTTATCAATTTAGAATTATAGCACATCATAATATATTTATCAAGTAAATATAAAAAAAGGAAGAACAAGTTTTACCCTGTTCTTCCAAATATTTATTTACATTAAAAAATGCCGTAATCAAAATCTCTGTATTCAGAAACTTCTGTAACTGTACCCTTTGAGGTTAAAAGCTGACCTTTAACTGTGCCTTCAAAGCTTGTAGTCTGCTTGATGGAAATAATTCTGCTTGTTAAAGGATTATAAACGAGCTCAATAGTACAATTCTTGTAAGTAACATTTGATGAAGTAAGTGATGTAACAGAAAGACCATTGCTTACCATAGCACCAAATTCATCACCTGTGATAACAGGGAACATAGCACTTGTGTAGCTGGAGGCTTTTTTAGCATCTGCAGGTGTCACTGCAGGGTCTGCTTCTTCACGCAATGTAATTGTGATTTTTTTGCTGCCGTCTTCAAGTTTAACACTTGTAGCTGATTCAATAGCATTCGCTGCATCTGCTTTAGCAAGCATACCTGCGAAGTTTTCGTTATCTATAAGGAATTCGGATGTATCTGTATTTGCAGGAACAAGAATAGGACTAGCTTCTGCATTTTCTTTGGAAATGAAATACTCTGGGTTAGCAGAAACGAGGTTGCACATAAGAACTGCATCATAATTCTTGTCAAGTGTTCTGTATGTAACCTTGGTAAAAGCAGGTTTACCGATTGTTTTTGCGGAATTAACAACAGCATTATAGCTTGAAAGAATTTCTTTCTTATTTGCGATTGACTCTTTGGATTCGGTTGTGGACTCAGTTGTTTCTGTAGTTTCTTCAGAACCGCCTAAAAGACCACCAATATCAAGTCCACCGAGCATACCACCGATGTCACCAATACCGCCAATTAAACCACCAATATCGATACCACCAAGCAAACCTGTGATTGTGCCTAAGATATCACCTGAACCGCCACCTGAACCGCTATCACCTGCAGGAGCAGTTGTAGTTGTTGTGTCAGAAACATCTTCTGATGATTCCGGTTCTGTGGGAGCCTCTGTTGAGGGAGCTGTTGTAGTAATTTCCTCTGTAGTTGCAGGGGCAGTAACTGCAGGAGCAGTAGTTGCAGGACCTGCAATATTATCATCACCAACAACAGTATCAATAGCCTGCTGAACAATTGGGTTATTGACCTTTAATTTACGCTTTGTCTGCATATAATATGTAGCAGCAACAAGCTTGATTGCAGCACTTGAAACAATGCCGATAACTATGCACGTAACAAGCAACAAAGCAATAACTTTTTTAAGTCTGCTGTTGTTCTCTAAATTCTTCATCCGAGTATCCTCCTTGATACCATAAAATAATTCAAGGATATTTTACACAATATTGGCGTAAAAGTCAACAATATTTATATATAACTTTTATTATTTTCGCTCAATTTCGTTTTTTTGTGCAAAACACTTAACTATGTAGTCATAATTTAGCAAAAATGATGGTTGAAAATTTGTATTTTTTATTGTAAAATATGGTATCAAATAATATTGCTTTAAATGGCAATATAAAAGGAGAATATAAACTATGAGAAAAAGCAGATTAACAAAACTTCTTGCTGTAATCCTCTCGCTGACACTTGCATTCGCATCATTCGGCGCAGTAACAGCAAGTGCCACAAGCTCTTACCCCATTATCGGTGGCGGTAGTGATGACCCTATCGGCGTTATTTTTGCCGATCTTGTTGACAGTATTCTCAAATTCATTTTGGATCTGTTCGCAGGAATATTTAATGATGGTCCCGGATTCGTACCTCCGGAAGATGGATACGACAAAGCTGCTTTAAACTACTACGAAGGTATCGGCAACGAGTTCAAATCCAGTGCAGATGAAGGTGCTCAGTGGAACCTCGGTTATGCAAACACAAGCCTTATCCCCGAAGATTACAGCAACGGTACATACTACATCGGCGGTTATATCGCAATTGAGAACGGCTTCTCAAACGTTGTTGAAGGCATTGCAGAAATCCCCGGTATCGGCAAAGACGATATGAAAGCTCGTTGTATTGCTATTAACGATGGTACAGATTCAGGTACTGTATTATTTGCAACAATCGACTGTATCGGTATCACAAATGCAGATATCAAGGATATCCGTGCAAGACTTGCAGAGTTTGCAATGGAAAACAATATTGCTTCTATCAACATTTCTTCAACTCATACACATAGCTGTATCGATACAGAAGGTCTCTGGACAAAGCTTCTTTACAAAATGGCTCGTAATGGTATCATAAACGGCACCGAAACAGACGAAGAGCTCGTTCAGGGTACAAACCCCGCTTATATGGAATTCCTTAAAGACAAGGTTGCTGACACTCTCGTTGATGCTTATGAATCAATGAAACCCGGTGTTCTTACATACACAGAAAAGGACCTTGGTCAGGAATATTTCAACAACAAAAACCGTCCTTCTTCCGGTGAGATGATTTACGATTTTGACAAAAACGGCGAGTATGTATTCACAGGCGAAACTCAGATCGCTATGACAGATATTTCAAGATTCATATTTATCCCCGATGATGAAGCTGTTACACCCACAATGATGATTAACATTGCCGCTCACCCCGACGTTGCAGGTCTTCCCACAGAATCCAACTCCGGTCGTGAAATCAGTGGTGACTATTTGTTCTACTGTGGCAAATTCCTTGAAGATGCAGGTTACAACTTTATGTTCTTCCAGGGTGCTATTGCAGGTATCTATATGTCAAGAAGCGTAACTGGTGACAATGTTCCCACAGAACAGAGAGTTGAAGAATCTCAGAGATACGGCTTCGAGCTTGCAAGAATGGCTCTCGCTCTTACACTTACTGAAGAAGAAGTAGCTGCAGACCCAATGCTTAACTGTGCTGAAGAAATTGCTGAATACGGCGATGAAGAAGGCTACACAATCTGGTATGAAAACTGGAACAAGGATGAAGACGGTAACGATGTTATCCCCGTTGAAGAAGAGGTTGAACCCTTCCTTAACCTTCTCATTAAGCAAGTAGAAGTTCCTGTTTCTAACGCTCTTATTGAAGCAGTTGGTAAACTTAACATGGCTAACTACGTTGTTATTGCTAAAGAAGATGGAACATATACAACTATCACAGAAGTTGGTTATATGGAAATGGGTAACCAGTTCAAAACAGTATTCTTACCCGGTGAAATCTGTCAGGACCTTATCGCTCCCAACGGTATTTCTCTCAATGCTAAATACTCTGTAACAGCAACAAACTTCTCCTCTTCTCCCGCTTGTGCAATATTCGGTGAAGATGTTAAATGCTTTGGCCTCATGAATGATGCTATCGGTTACGTTGTTCCCGATAACGACTACACAATGGGCGATCCCGTTAACCACTACCATGAATTGATTTCTCTTGGTCAGGGTGTTGCATCCGCTCTTATGGATGGTCTTCTTGAGCTCGCAGCAGAAATCGAAAGAGTTTAATATTTTAACATAAAGCTATCCCCTCGGTTTGAAACCGAGGGGATTTTTTACGCTTCATTAAAACCACTATACTGCATAACACTTTGTTGCCTTTTTTCCGAAAGCTCTGAATACATCCATTCACGTTTTTGTTTTGATATAGGCCAAAGGAACTTCGGTACAATTCTTAAAATCCCGGTTACAGTTGGAACAATTGTACAAAGAGCAAACTCCCAGAACTTTGTTCTGTCATTTTGAGTACCGATTTCAAGTCCTTGCACATAACCGATTTTCTTCATTATAAGACTTGTTACAGAACCTAACAAAGCAGATTGTACCTTTAAAATCAAGCCCTTTGCAACACCGGTTGTAGCTTCCATACGATAACCGTTTTTCCATTCACAGTAGTCCATTGCCTCATTCCAGAGGTCAGCATTTATAACCTTTGAAATACCCCAGGACCATTTTATAAACCATTCCTTCAAACCAAATGCTATACACATTGGAACAGTCTTTTTAAACATTGTCTTTTTCTTTGTCATACCAAACAAGAATACCGCGGTTGTTATAGCACTGTTATAAATATCATTGAAAATCCAGAGTGATTTTGAAGAAAAACGTTTTCTCAGCGGACCAACAAAAGCATAACTTATACTGCCATTCATCGAAGACGGTATATTTAATAATGTAATAAGTGAATAACTGCCAAGAACATCTATGAAATAGTTTGTTTCACTTTTACTGATTGAAAAGTTACCTAAAAATTCAGACAAGCACATCAGTAATACAGGGTAGTTTGAAACAATTGCCTTCATCCCCTGCTTTACACTTGGCTTTTCTATAGATTGTGGAACACGCTCCTTTGATTGCAGGAAAAACCAAAATGTACAAAGTGAAGAAATTAAAGCCGTACCACCGCCCATTACCATAAACACTGAGCTTAACTTCCATTTAACCACCTTATTATTTACAAGGTCAATCAACACACCCATTATATATCTTGGTAAATCTTCACCCATATAACCGGTTAAAAGCTCTGCAAGGGTTATTAGCCGTATTCGTTCATTTGGGTTTGGAGTTATGGTTGACATATAACCGCTTTTGGCTACATTGGTAAAGGTTCCTGCGGTTTCGTTGATAATTGCGAAAATATAATAGTATATAAGCTTTGGTAAATGGGTCCCTGCAGTATCAGGAAAGAACAGAGGCAACAACCAGGTAAATACGCTTAATATTGTTAATGGCACTTGCATACCCACAAGATAGGGTCTGAATTTACCTATTCTGGTTCTTGTGCTATCAACAATTACGGAAATAAAAGTATCATTAACAATATCCCAAGCTGCGGTAGCAAGGTTCATAACTGCATTAACCGTAAAATCAATATGTACAACGTCCCATATATATCTTTCAGTAAAGCTGTTGATATTAAAAGAGTTGGACCAGTCATTAAGAAGATACGCAACAGTTTCACGAATCCCTACATAGTTAAAGCCTTCGTAATACCTGACATTCTCATTTTCAGAGATATTAACTACATTCACATTATCTTTATCACTCACAAAAAACACCTCCTTAATCTGCTGAAACATTTACAACACAAGTGTCCGTAAATACTTCTCCGAGGTAATTGAGTTCAACTGTAATTGTTACCGGCGTATCGGAGTTTTTTAAACCTTTGACATAGCCCATTTCGTCAATTGTTACAATATCGTCATCAGATGACGAAAATGCAACTTGATATTCACTATCATCATCAATTACAGCAGTAACATTCAACATATATTCTTCATTTAAACCTACTGTAACTTCATCTTCTA
>JAZNHK010000052.1:0-7394 GCA_045576915.1 Acutalibacteraceae bacterium | reverse complement strand
AGTTGTCTTCTTCACTTTCGAAGTCGTAAGTAATGCAGTAAGGTGTACCGATTTCATCCTGACGGCGATATCTTTTACCGATTGAACCTGCATCGTCAAATTCAACGTTGAATTTCTTTGAAAGTGCGGTAAATACTTCTGTTGCTTTCTCGTTTAATTTCTTTGAAAGTGGAAGAACTGCACATTTATAAGGTGCAAGAGTTGGGTGAAGTCTTAAAACAACACGTGTGTCATTCTTTTCTGCATCTACAACCTCTTCGTCATAAGCTTCTGTGAGGATTGTAAGGAAAAGTCTTTCAACGCCGAGAGATGGCTCAATAACATAGGGAATGTATCTCTCGTTTGTTTCAGGATCAAAGTAGTCAAGGCTCTTGCCTGAGGTGTTGATGTGCTGAGTAAGGTCGTAGTCTGTTCTGTCAGCAACACCCCAGAGTTCACCCCAACCGAATGGGAAGAGGTATTCAAAGTCTGTTGTTGCTTTTGAATAGAAGCAGAGCTCTTCAGGATCGTGGTCACGGAGTCTGAGGTTTTCTTCCTTAATACCGAGAGAGTAGAGCCAGTCACGGCAGAATCCACGCCAGTATTCAAACCATTCAAGGTCAGTACCGGGTTTGCAGAAGAATTCAAGCTCCATCTGTTCAAATTCACGAACACGGAAAATGAAGTTGCCGGGAGTGATTTCGTTACGGAAAGATTTACCAATCTGAGCAACACCGAAAGGAACTTTTTTTCTTGTTGTTCTCTGGATATTTGCAAAGTTTACGAAGATACCCTGTGCAGTTTCAGGACGAAGGTAAAGCTCGTTTTTGCTATCTTCAGTAACGCCCTGAAATGTTTTGAACATAAGGTTAAATTGGCGTATATCTGTAAAGTTATGTTTACCGCACTGAGGACAAGCAATAGCGTGTTCCTTGATGTAGTCCATCATCTGTTCATTCGACCAACCTGCAACATTTGTGCCGTCAAAATCTTCAATAAGGTTATCTGCTCTGTGACGTGTTTTGCATTCTCGGCAGTCCATAAGAGGGTCAGAGAAACCGCCAAGGTGACCTGAAGCAACCCAGGTCTGAGGATTCATAAGAATTGCACTATCAAGACCTACGTTGTAAGGGTTTTCCTGAATAAATTTTTTACGCCATGCATTCTTGATGTTTGTTTTAAGTTCAACGCCAAGAGGGCCGTAGTCCCAAGTGTTTGCAAGACCGCCGTAAATCTCGCTACCTGCATACACAAAGCCTCTGCCTTTGCAAAGAGCAACGAGTTTTTCCATAGATTTTTCTGTGTTTTTCATATATAAATCTGTCCTTTCAGATAATTAACATTTGCCGCTTCCAACAGGCAGCTTATATCAGTTGTCTGTATCAAGTTTTTTATCGGAAACTTTTCCGCCAAATTGACTGTAATACATATCGGCATAAAGACCGCCTTTTTCAAGAAGCTCTTTGTGTGTGCCTCTTTCTTTAACAGTACCATTGTCGATAAACAAAATTTCATCAGCTTTCTTTATAGTGGAAAGTCTGTGTGCAATAACAAAGTTTGTTCTACCCTTCATAATTTCGCTCATAGCCGCTTGTAAAAGAAGTTCTGTTCTTGTGTCAACAGAGCTTGTCGCTTCGTCAAGAATAAGAATTTTCGGGTCTTTTAAAAGTGCACGTGCAATTGTAAGAAGCTGTCGTTGACCTTGAGAAAGGTTTTCACCGTTTTCTTCGAGCATTGTGTTGTATCCATCAGTAAGTTCAGAAATGAACTCATCTGCGTGGGCGGCTTTTGCAGCGGCGACAACTTCTTCATCAGTAGCTTCAAGTTTGCCGTAGCGAATATTGTCTTTAATAGTGCCGTTGAAGAGCCAGGTATCCTGAAGTACCATCCCGTAAAGAGAACGCAAATCGTCACGGGGAATATCACGAATATCTCTTCCGTCAATTGTAATCTTTCCGTTATTTACATCATAGAAACGCATAAGAAGATTAACAAAAGTTGTTTTGCCCGCACCGGTCGGACCAACCAAAGCAACAAGGTCACCGCATTTAACAGAAATATCAAGGTTTTCCATTAAAGGCTTCTGGGCAGAGTAAGAGAAGGATACATTTTCAAATTTAAGTACATCTTTGAAATCTAATTTTTCTCCGTTTTTATCAGGTACCTCTTCGTTTTCATCGAGAATTGCAAAAATTCTTTCAGATGATGCCATACTGGATTGAAGATTATTGACTATCTGAGCCAACTGGGATATTGGTGAGGTGAAAAGTTTTGAGTATGTAATAAATGTAAGAATACCACCTATAGTAAAACTTTCTCCCATATCATAAAGAACTGTACCGTTAATTGAAAAAATACCGTTGTTTACTATAAGATAACCGCCAACGACAGCAATAAGAATATAGCCAAAGTTATCAATCAGGTTAATAAAAGGTGAAATTGTTCCTGAAACAAACTGGGCTTTACGGCTTACATAGGTTAATTCGTCGTTAATATCGTTGAATTCGTCAACCGCTAATTGCTCCTGGCCAAAAAGACGAATAATTTTATGACCTGTGTACATTTCTTCAACATGACCGTTGAGTTCGCCTGTTCTGTCCCATTGAATTTTAAAAAGCTTTTTGGAAACTTTCATAATACTCAAAGCAATTGCAGCAGCAGGAGGAACAATAAGAACAATAATCAGAGTTAAGAACCAGTTTGTTACAAGCATCATCACGAAAACACCAACAATAGTGATGATTGATGTTAAAACAGAAACAAGGTTGTGTTGCAGGGTGTTGCTGATATTATCAATATCGTTTATAAGGCGGGAAAGAATATCACCTTTTGAATTTGAGTCAAAGAATTTAAGAGGTAAACGGGACAGCTTTCCGTTCAGGTCTTCTCTCAAATGGCGAACTACTTTTGCAGTTAAGCCTGCCATGGTGTATTGCTGAACAAAAGCAAATATAGCCATTCCGCCATAAACTGCAAGGAGAATAAGAATATAAGGTAAAAGGCTTTCTGCAGAAATTTCGAAGCCCTCTATTTTCAGGGCAACCTGTTCATTAAGAACATCGAGGGCTTTGCCGATATAGGAAGGACCCACAACATTACATATTGTACTTAAAATGCAAGCAATAAGAACAATAATGCAACTGAATTTATGTATAAGCAAATATTTTAAAAGTCGTTTTAATGTTTTGCCAAAGGTGTTTGCCTTTTCCTCGCCTTTTTGAACAGAACGGTATGAAGAATAGCGTAACTTTCGGGTCTGCCTACGCATTTCGAGAAGTCTTTGACGATTTTCATCAAGTTGTCGTGGTTTTTTTGTCATTTTGTTGCCTCCTCTTCACTAAGCTGGGATGCAACAATATCCTTATAAACATCACAGGTTTTAAGGAGTTCTTCGTGAGTACCCGTACCCACAATGCAACCTTTATCAAGAACAATTATTTTATCTGCATCAATTATTGTGCCAACTCGTTGAGCAACAATAAGAATAGAGCTGTTTTTAAGATTTTCTTTCAATGCTGAACGAAGACGGGCATCAGTTGCAAAATCAAGTGCAGAAAAGCTATCGTCAAACATATAGAAAAGAGCTTCTTTCACAATGGCACGAGCAATACAAAGCCTTTGCTTCTGACCACCGGAAAGGTTTGTGCCATTCTGGGAAATTATGCTATTAAGACCATCAGGCAATTTTTCAACAAAATCCTTTGCCTGTGCAATTTCAAGCGCCTTCCAGAGTTCTGCATCAGTGGCATTTTCTTTTCCATAACGAAGGTTGTCAGCAACTGTACCACTGAAAAGCAAGGCCTGTTGGGGAATGTAGCCGATTTTACTGTAAATGGAAGCAAAGTCCATCTGGCGTACATCATATCCATCAAGGAAAACTGCACCATCTGAAACATCATAAAATCTTGGAATAAGATTTAAGATGGTTGATTTACCGGAACCTGTTCCACCAATGATTGCGGTAACTTTTCCTGGATTTGCGGTGAAGCTGACATTTTTAAGAACTTCTGTTTCTTCTCCATCAGGAGATTTATAATTGAAGCTTACATTTTTGAATTCAATAACTCCGTTTTCAGATGGATCTTCAGCTTTTGTTAAAATTTCCATTTCGGGTTGCATATCGAGAACTGCGTTGATACGCTTTGCCGATATTTTTGCTCTTGGGAGCATAATGAACATTGCAGCCGCACTTGAAATGGCAATAACTACAAAAACAAGGTAGATAATAAATGCTTGCAAATCGCCTATGGTGTTTTGAATTTCGACTGTGTCCGTAAGGCGGTTGATCTGAACATAACCGATAGCCACAAGAAGAATAATAAGCAAGAAAGCAAGGAGAGTTACAATGGGAATAAGGGAAGCAAATATTCTTTGCACTGTAACAACTGTGCTCGTAAGGTCATCGTTAGCAACCTTAAAAAGCTTGTCCTGATGCTCTGTGCGATTGAATGCACGAATAACCCTTATGCCACTGATTTTTTCTCTTATTATAAGGTTGAGTTTATCCACTTTTTTTTGGATTCTTTCAAAAAAAGGTAGAATCTTTTTGGCAACAAGCAGAGCGATTACTGCAATAACAGGAAGAACAATAAGAAGAACAAGTGAGAGACCCGGATCCATAATAACCGCCATAATCGTTCCGCCGACAAGCATAATCGGAACGGAAATTATGGTACGCAGACTCATAAGTAAAAAATCCTGAATCTGACGAATGTCATTGATAGTTCTTGTTATGAGAGATGGAATACCGATTTTATCAATATCACCTTGAGAAAATGATTCAACCTTGTTGAAAATATCTGCACGGAGCTCCCCAGCAAAACCAGTTGAAACACTACTGGAGCAATAGCTGTTAGCAATAGAAACAAGCATCGCAATAAAACAGCAAACGAGCATAAGTATTCCGTCGGATTTAATGGATTGCAAATCACCCTTGTTGATGCCGTTGTTGATAATTTCAGAAAGCAATAACGGGAAACCAAGGGTTAACACATTATTTATTGCTGCAAGAAACAATGTAAACAATGCAAAATGCTTATGCGGTTTTAAGTATCGCAAGAGCTTTAACATCCACAAATCCTCCTAACAAAATTTACTACATAAAAATACATAATAAATATATCAAAAAGCAGTGATAATGGCAACACTTTTTTGGTTTTTTATTAACATTTTAATATATTTTTAACTTTCAACAAAAACAGAATCATCTTGAATGGCTTTTGTCTTGACAGATTTTGTTAGATATAGTAAAATACTAAACTGTTATATTATGTAATTTCAACGAAAAGAGTGTGATTTTAATGCATTGGTCAGAAATAATCGCAGACCGTATTATTAAACGCAATCCTGATAAGGAAGAATATGTTTGTGCTGCAGGTATCAGCCCTTCAGGTTCAATTCATATCGGTAATTTCCGTGATATTGCAACAAGCTATTTTGTTGTTCGTGCACTTATTAAAAAAGGTAAAAAAGCAAAGCTTCTTTTCTCTTGGGACGAGTTTGACCGTATGAGAAAGGTTCCTGTTAACGTTGCAGCTATTGATAGCGATATGGAAAAATATATAGGTTGTCCCTACGTTGATGTTAAGAACCCCTTTGATACAGAAGAGAAAACTTATGCTGAATATTTTGAACACGAATTTGAGCGTTCAATCGTAAAATTCGGTATCAATATGGATTACCGTCATCAGGCAGAAATGTATAGAAGCGGTAAATACACAGAACATATTCTCCACTCTCTAAAAAAACGTGGAGAAATCTTCGATATTCTTGCTTCTCATCGTACACAGCCCGTTCAGGAAGGTGAACGTGAAGCATATTATCCCGTTAGTATTTATTGCTCTGAATGTGGTAAGGATACAACAAAAATTGTTTCTTTGAGTGACGATTGCACTCAGGCTGAATACACCTGTGCATGTGGTCACAAAGGTTCCTTTGATTTCACAAAAGACTTCAATTGCAAGCTTGCCTGGAAAATTGACTGGCCTATGCGTTGGATGTACGAGGGTGTTGACTTTGAACCCGGTGGAAAAGACCATGCCAGCCCCCACGGTAGCTATGATACAAGTAAGGATATTGCAAAGAAAATCTTTGGTTATGAGCCTCCTCTCTTCCAGGGCTATGAGTTTATTGGTATCAAGGGCACAACAGGTAAAATGTCCGGTTCATCAGGTCTTAACCTTACTCCCGAAACTCTTCTTAAAATCTATGAGCCCGAAGTTATTTTGTGGCTTTATTCAAAAACAGAACCTCTCAAGGCATTCGATTTCTGCTTTGACGATGGTATTTTAAGACAATATTTTGAGTTCGATAAAATGTATACCGCTGTTAAAGATGGTACTGCAAACGATGCTCAGAAAGATATTATGTACAACACAACTGTTGATGACAGAGTTCTTGAAACAGTTCCTATGGGGCTTCTTGTTCAGCTTGGTAGCGTTGTTGACTTTAATGTTCCCATGCTCGAAACTGTTTTCGAGAAAATCGGAACACCCTATAAGAGCGAACAGTTCAGTGCAAGACTTGATAAAGCTAAATACTGGCTTGAAAACTGTGCTCCCGACCAGGTTAACCGCTTGAGAGCGGGCCGTAACTGGGAGATTTATGAAACTCTCAACGAAACTCAGAAAGCAGAAATCAAAGCTCTCTTTGAATACATTTCTGCAGGTGGTTATGACCTTGATGAACTTAACAAAAAGCTTTACGCTATTCCGAAGGAAATCAATGGCGAAGAATTAGACGAAAAAGCACTTAAAACAATTCAAGGTGCATTCTTCAAGAATGTTTACAAACTTCTTATCGACAAAGAAAAAGGTCCTCGTCTTTACCTCTTCCTTTTCGCAATCGACCCCAAGAGATATGTTGGTCTTCTCGATTTCTCATATCCCAAAACAGAGGAAGAAGCAAAGGCAGAAGAACTTGCAAAAGCAGAAGAAGTTGTTGAAACAGAGGATAAGCATATTTACGGCGAAGCAGATGCTTTTGTTCCTCTTAAAGAAAACACAGTTTCTATTGAAGATTTTGAAAAACTTGACCTTCGTGTTTGCGAAATTCTCAAAGCACAGGAAATCAGAAAATCTCACAGCTGCCTGAAGCTTACACTCGATGATGGTAGTGGTGAAAACAGAGTTATCGTTTCTTCAATCAAGAGCGAATATACCTGCGAACAGCTTGTTGGTAAAAAGATTATTGTTATTGCAAACCTTGAACCCGCAAGATTCTCAGGTGTTCAGAGTAACGGTATGCTTCTTGCTGCAACAAATGGTGCTTGCGGTTGTCAGGTAGTGTTTGTTCCGGATTGTGTTCCTGCAGGCACACAGATTAAATAATTATGATAAAGTTTATACCGATTACCGAAGAGCGATTCGATTTGGTTTTCAGTAAAATGACCGCGGCGTTTCCATACGAGGAACGCC
>JAZNHK010000051.1:0-27629 GCA_045576915.1 Acutalibacteraceae bacterium | reverse complement strand
CATATCGTTGATGGGTGCCATATAGCCTTCGAAAAGCTCCGGGTGATTTGCAGAAAAAATACAATAATACGGAAGTCGGAGGCCAAGCGGTCTTAGGAAGACAACCCAGTCAGGCAACTCCTTGGCTCACAGAACGACATGGCTACGATCCGACTTCATATCGTTGATGGGTGCCATATAGCCTTCGAAAAGCTCCGGGTGATTTGCAGAAAAAATACAATAATACGGAGCCTCGTAGTTGTAATTCATATGGTAATCCCCTGCCCAAGGAAAAAAGTCATCAGTTATAAAATTACCAAAAAGACCGGGCGGAAATTCACTATTTCCCATACACCCTGCAAGGTGATAAAGGCTTGAATTATAAAAACTTTCTATTTTTTTATCTTGAAGGATTACCTTGGATGCAGAGAAGAATTTTTGCCATTTTTTCTCCGTTTTTGCTTTAGCCCCATCATAATCGCAATCAAAAATCATGCCAAACGCACTATTTATGTAATCTTCTGCATCAAAATTTGTAGCAACCGATACACAATAACGAGTAGTTTTTATTCCATCTGATTCATTTGAATCAAGTTCTTTCAAGCAAACTGCAACTGCAGATTCTATGCAAACATTTTTACCGCAGAACTCACGGGAATAGCATTTAATACCCTTTTCTTCAGATTCAGAATTTACTGAATCACAGGTATCAGGAAGTTTAATTTTAACATCGTGAGGAGTTTCTGTTTCAGGTATCTTGATTTCAAAATAAATATGATTCTCAGGAGCAACAAAGAACTCTATTTCCGTGTTACCGAATTTACATTGAAGCAGACCTTTATCAAAATACTGCTTGATATTATAATTCTCTAAATCAATATTACCGATTCTCAAATCTCCTACGGTCTTTATACCGCCGTCTTTATGAGCACCGGGAGTAAACTTCCAGAAATCGCATTTTGAAATATGAATAATAAGGTCTTTATCGTCATTATCAAAAACAACGCCCAAGTCGCCATTACCGCACATTGCACCTGCAGGAATTTTATACACAGTACCTGTATCCGTTCTGTTAACAGGCTTTGAAGTTATTTCGTTAAAATATGTGTTCATTTACATCACCAACTACACATTATAAAGTTTTTAGTATATTAAATCAAGTTGTTTTTTCTATATTTATATTGAACAATGAACCCCTTTATCGTCTTTTCAGTAATCTGCATATCGCAACACTCACGTAGAAAAAAACAACCTATCCCCTATGTGAATATATCACAAGCGAGATAGGTATCCGGCACAGAAAATATTAAATTCTTTTTCTCATAAGCCATGTTTGTTGAATCATCCCTACAATTGAGTTTTGAATGTATTATATAAGAGAAATAATACAAATACAACCTACGCTTCGTGGAATGGTAAATCAATATTTATTTTATATTTTTCATCAATAAGGATATAGTTAACATTATGATTCTTCGCAAGTGACAGATATTTCTGATTATCTGCTAAGACTGTTTTCAAATCGCAATCATCACACAAACGATTTTCAATTACATTTGAATATTTCTTTATATCCTCAAAATTATTTTTTATATAGCTTTCACTCATAACAAGGCAATAATAGCTTATGCTACCTATATATTCTTCGGAAAAATAATCCTCCCAATCAAAAGGAATATAGCATCCCTCGACAATAAGATTCTGATTGTTTTCTATGGCTGTTTTAATCATTTCACAAACAATGGGCCAAAGATATTCTGTAAGAACGGAATCTTCAGACAATGGTGTAAGATTCGTATTTCCGCTACGAATCAGTCCCATTTTCAGATGGTCAACAGAAAAATAGGGATATTTATATTTTTCCAGCAATTTTTGGGCAAGTGTAGTTTTTCCAGTATGTGATGCACCTGTTATCAATATAATCATTTAACTCATTCCTATCCTGAAAAGCCGCCTCACCAGATAAACGGTATCAGACGGTATTTCACTTTTTGTTTATATTCACTGTAGCCCTCAAGTTCTTTTTCAAGCAAATCTTCCTCATTTTTAATTCTTTTTGCAATTATAAATGGATACAAGAGAAAAATAACAAACGAAAAAACAGAGCCTAATACAAGCGGTATTGCAAGAAACAAAAGAAGCGTTGCAAAATACATCGGATGCCTGACAATACCATAAAGACCTGTATCAACAACCTTTTGATTTTCCTGCACTTTAATAGTACGGCTGAGATATGTATTTTCTCTCAGAACCTCTGCATAAAGAATATACCCGACAATAAAAGCAACTGCAGCACCAATCACAATATACTTTGGCAAAACATACCAACCCAACCGATAATCAAGCCCTGCAACTATAAAACCCGCAAGAAACATAATACCGCTGAGCTTTACCACGATACTTTGTTCTTTTTGCCCTTCCTTTGCATCAAGACGTTCTTTCAGCAGTTGCGGATTTTTCAATATCATAACTATTTCGGCAACAAGCATAGGTACAAACAAAATACCCATAAGAAGCCAACCATTCATAAAAGAAATACTACCGGCAGGCAAAAACACAAGTAAACCAACTAAAACAATTCCTGCAAAAAACTTAGTTATAGCCTGAACAAATAATTTTTTTGTCATATCAATTCTCCGCAATCAAGTAAAACAAGTATTTTCAAAGCCTTGCGTACGCATTTTGAAAAACAAGGCTAATTAACACATCCATTATAACATATCCACACTACTTTTTCAAAACAAATTGATTTAAGTGAATTTATGTTTTTGCAGACAAAAGGTTTATTTTAATCTTAATGATACTCAGACCTCAGTTTTTGACTATAACGGAAGACCAACCATTCTACCCAAAGGCAAAAAACTGTTAACCCTGAAGATATAAACCTGACACCACCAGAAGATTACATTTCCCCCACTGTTATGACGTAAAGTCTATGTGACAGAACAACATTCTTTCACTTTTCAAGGGAGAATAGCAACTTTGATTGACACAAAAAAACCAATATGTTAAAATTATTGAAAAACATTTATTCAGAGGTTAAAAATGAAAAAATATTTATCCGCATCTTTAATGTGTGCAGACCTTACAAACCTTATGCCGTCTATAAAAGAACTTGAAAAAGCAGGTATTGATTTTCTGCATATTGATATTATGGATGGTAGCTTTGTGCCTAATATCACATTGGGTTTTGATTTAATAAACGCTATAAAAAAAGTTACTGATATACCTTTAGATATTCACATGATGGTTAATGAGCCATCAAAATTCATTGACAGGATGAATCTTTCCGAGGATGACATATTATGTATTCATTATGAATCGGAAATACATATTCACAGAGTTCTTGAAATGATAAAAAACAAGGGTTGTAAGGCGGGTATTGCTCTCAACCCTCAAACACCAACCCAAAACATAAAACATCTTACAGAATACATTGATATGCTTTTAGTTATGACTGTTTCACCCGGCTTTGCAGGGCAAAAAATGTTTTTGGGTGCTGAAAAAAAGGTTCAGGAAGCCCGTCATCTTTTAAAAGAATGGGATTGTGAAAATATACTCATTGAGGTTGACGGAAATGTAAGCCTAGAAAATGGTAGAAAGCTTTGCAGAAGCTGTGCGGATATTTTTGTTTTAGGCACAAGTGCTTTATTTCTTAAAGATAAAACCATAACAAAAGCCGCAGAAGATTTCATTGAATATATTTTGGGGTAAAATTATGTATAAAGATATCAAAGCTGCGGTTGTTGGCAGCATCAATATGGATTTGATTCTTAATATGAAAAAAGTCCCTGATATTGGTGAAAATGTTCTGGGAACAGATTACGGATACGCCAACGGCGGCAAGGGTGCAAATCAAGCAACAGCTTTGGCAATGCTCGGTGCGGATGTTAAAATGATTGGCAAGGTTGCAAACGATGCCAATGGCAACAAGCTTTTAGAAAACCTGAAAAACAACAACATCGATACTTCAGGCGTTGCAATAGATGGCTCTCAGACAGGTCTTGCGGCAATTATCCTTGATGGAGAGGGAAAAAACAGAATTGTTGTTTACGAAGGTGCAAATGCAGAAATTAAAAGTGAAAAAGCATGTGCTGAAATAAACAGTGATATTGACCTTTTACTTTTACAGTTTGAAACAAACGAAGAGGTTGTTATAAGCTGTGTCAATAAAGCAATCAAAAACAATATTACAACAGTTATAGACTGCGGTCCTGCAAAGAATTTTGCGTTAGAGAAGATGCAGGGTGCAACAATCCTCTCCCCTAACGAAAGTGAAACAAAGGCTTTGACAGGCATTTATCCCGATAACGACGACAACATATTGAAAGCTTCAAAAATTCTTGAAGAAAGAAGCAAAGCCAAATACGTTGTTCTGAAACTTGGAGAGAGAGGTTGTTCTCTCTGGGACGGTAAGGAAATCAAAATGTTTCCTGCATATACAAGCAATGTTGTTGATACAACTGCCGCAGGTGACTGCTTTACCGCTGCATTGGCTCTGCACTACATAAAAACCGGTGATATTTATTCCGCTTGCGACATAGGCAATAAGGCTGGTGCAATTGCTGTAAGCAGAATGGGTGCCCAAAGCTCAATGCCGACCATTGAGGAGATAATGAGTATATCAATATAATAAATACGGACGGAGAAAATCAATTAATTCTCTCCGTCCGTATTATTTATTTAAACCAATCCAAATTCACATTATCCGCAACAATTTTGCCGCCTAGTTTGTTCGGATGAACATAGTCTTTACCAAGGTATTCCTTTTTACTGCAGGTTGGTTTTTCGGGGTTTACAACCAATGTTGCCTGGTCGTAAAAAGCGTGAAAACGCTCTTTGTTTTCATAAAGAAGCTTATTGGTTTCGGTAACAAGAGCTTCTTTATGAGGTCGGGAATCAACACTTTCTCCGAAATTGAGAATATTGAAAACAATTAACTTGATACCCTGCTTTTTAAGTTCATCTGCAACTGTTATCATTCCATCAACAAAATCCTGTGCGGTAGGCTTTTCTGATTTTGGTGCCTGAACTGTGCCATACTGAAGAAAATCGTTTGTGCCCAGAGCAATAATCACATATTCAACATCGGGGTAATTGAGAATATCCCGCTGCAATCGGTTAAGACCACTTTTTCCGAAAAGACCTTTGCAGAAAAATCTTGTGCTGAAATCTCTTAAAAGTCTTGTTCCCATAATGGATTTATTTATAACAGAATATTTTTCGGGATATGCTTCATAAATTCTCTCAGCAAAAGCATTTGTCCAGTATCCCTGCTGACTTATGGAGTCACCATAAACAACAATACTCTTTGCATCAGTATTATTGAGAACCTGAACAGACTGAAAAAGAGGTATGGGCTTATGGAAATACATTTTCAGAACAGTTGATGCAACTTCTCTCACCGAATCTCTTGTTCTTCTTTGATTTTCAATTTTTGCAGTATGGGAAACATCGCCTTTTACTGTTAAAAGGTTGGCATTATCAAGAAGATTTCCGCTTCTTAACGCACCTTTTTCAACATAGGCACTAATGCAGAAATATTCCCCTGCTTTAATATTCAACTCTATTTCATCGCTCAAAACCACATCTCCTATTTTCATAACAAATGATTTTTGCGAATTGACTGTAGCGGTTTTGCATTCACCAATAAAATTGCCATTCTCATCACATTTAGCAACTGATAAAGAACCAATTTTTACATCATTTTTTGCACATTCATTAGAAAGCTCGAAACAAATCTTACTGCCTGAAAGGGCAGATTTTATTACAAGTCTGTATGTTTTTTTGCAGGATGGGTAATAGAAAAACGAAAAGGCTGAATGTGCCTGCCCCCATACCTGAACCCATTTCTTATTCATAAAAACACCTGCTTTTAAAGTTTAAAAATAAGCTTCAACCATTTTTTTACATCTGTAAGCCATGCAGAATTATATTCAAAAACAGGTGTCATATCATCAATTGTCTGCCTGTCGCAAGTAGAAAGTCCATGACCGCCAAACGGAAAAACGCGAAGTTCAAATGGTACGCCTTTTTCCGCAAGAGCCCCTGCATAAAGAAGGCTGTTTTTAACAGGCACACAACCATCCTCTGCAGTATGCCAGATATATGCAGGCGGAGTTATATCCCGCACCTGCTTATCACAGGAGAAATAATCCTCTTCTTCCTGATTTTCAGGTTCGTGACCCAAAAGGTTTATAAAGCTACCCATATGAGCAGTTCGGGCATTTGCATTTATTACGGGGTAGCAAAGAACAGATGCGTTAACTGATTTACTTTCCGGAAAAACTTCTCTTACCTCTTTGCAATCAAACATTGTGGAATAATGTGCCGCAAGATGCCCCCCTGCCGAAAAGCCCATAATCGCTATTTTTTCCGTATCGCAATTCCATTCCTCTGCATTTTTATAAATAAGCTCAACCGCTGCCGCAACCTCACGTATCTGGGTCGGAAAACGATTAGGTGCAACCGAATATGTAAGAACAAAAACATTAAAACCCTCAGGGAGGAAATGAACGCCTATTGCCTCAGACTCTCTTTCAGAGCACATACCATATCCGCCACCGGGGCAAACAAGCATACAGGGTCTTTTTTGTTTTTCTCTTTTCATTTCAAACATATTATAAGGCAAATAAACATCAAGGAGCGGATTTCTTGCCTCTTCACCTAAAAATGAGAAATAATTTTTTAATTCAAGTCTTTCGCACTTCATATTTTCAACTCCTGAATTGTTTTAATGTAAAATCATTATAATACATCCATACCATCAATTCAACCAAAACATTTTAAAAATATGTTAACATTGAACAATAAATATTTACAAACGCCTTGGTTTATGTTATTCTTTTAACAAAGGCAGGTGAGTTTATGCAATGAGCAAATTCAAAAAATTCTTAAAAAACAATAAGGTTATTTTATTTTCAGGATTTACTGTATTTGTTGTCTTTTTTGCTATTGCTTATGTGGAATTGAAACTAATAAGTGACCACGGTTGGCACAATGTACAGGCATTAAATATTCTGAGATATTCTTTTGCCGGTGTTTGTGTTCTTGTTTTCATTGTTACCGCTATTAACCTTATAGCTTCCCGAAACAGAGAAAACAAGGTAAAAAAGCAACTTAGCATTTCTGACACGCTCATAAATTGCATAACACTCCTTGCTGCAGAGCACGATATAAACAAAGCTATTGATAGCCTTTTAAAAATACTTAACGATTATTTTGAAGGTGACAGAGCTTATCTTTTTGAGGTTGATTACGGAAAACTTACCACCTCAAACTCTTATGAATATGCTGCTCCGGGTGTTACAAAGCAGATTGATATTCTTCAGGATATTCCACTTGAAGTTATTGATACCTGGATAAAAAAATTTGAAGAAACAGGTACCTTCTATATTTCAAGCCTTGACAAGGATGTAGACAAAGACAGTGATACATATAAAATCCTTGAAATGCAGGGTATTACCAGTTTAATCGCAGTTCCGCTTTGGGAAGATAATCTAATAATAGGTTTTTTAGGAATAGATAACCCTAAAATCAATTATGATGACCTTTCACTGTTATCCTCTGCTACATTCTTTATTCAGGATAGCATTGACAGAAGAGAAAGTCACGAAATGCTCCATCGTTTAAGCTTTGAAGATACTCTTACCAATGTTTATAACAGAAACAAATTCAACCACGATATTGAAGAATATCATCAGAACCCTGTTAAAAAAACAGGTGTTGCTTACTTTGATATTAACGGATTGAAAGCGGTTAATGATATACTGGGTCACGAAGCTGGTGACAGACTGATCAAAAATGCCGCAGAAGGTATCAACAGCGTTTTCCCCGGAGATACTTATCGAATCGGTGGTGACGAATTTGTTGTTATCTCCCGTAACATAAAAAAAGATGTTTTTGAACAGAATGTCCGGATAGCCATCAAAAAGCTTGCAGAAAACGAAATAAGCGTATCTTCTGGCACTGCTTGGGAAGAACACGGAGAAGATATTGAACAACAGCTTACTAAAGCCGACCACCTGATGTACAAAAACAAAATGCTGTACTACCAGGAAATCATAACAACAGAAAACACCGAGAACGACAATTAACCGTTCTCGGTATTTTATTGAGAAAAAATTCAACAAAAAAAACTTTATGTACTCCTCCATTTATAACATATTTTTAGAATGTTTTTTCAACTCCCAAAAAATCGGCTTTTTGCACTTGACATTCGCTTTATTAAGAATTAAAATTTATGTGTGAAAAATTTCCTAAATGCTAAACAAGGAGATGTCTATTATGAAAAAACTTTATGAAGGCAAAACAAAAGACGTTTATGAGCTTGATAACGGCAACGTAATGCTCAAGTTCAAAGATGACTGCACAGGTAAAGACGGCGTTTTTGATCCCGGTGAAAACAGCGTTGGTCTTACAATCGAAGGTATCGGTAAAGAAAACCTCAAAACATCTATTTACTATTTTGACATGCTCAAAGAAGCAGGTATCAAAACTCACTATGTAAGTGCTGATGTTGAAAACGCTACTATGGAAGTTCTTCCCGGTAAGGTTTTCGGTCACGGTCTTGAAGTTATCTGCAGACTTGTTGCAACAGGCAGCTTCATCCGTCGTTACGGCGAATATATTGAAGACGGCACAGTTCTCGAAGGCGGCTATGTTGAATGCACATTCAAGAACGATGCTAAGGGCGATCCCCTTGTTACAGGCGAAGGTCTTGCAGCTCTTGGTGTTATGAGCCCTGCAATGTTCGAAAGCATGAAAGAGCAGACTCTTAAAATCACAAAGATTATCGCTGATGACCTTAAAACAATCGGTCTTGACCTCTGGGATATCAAATTCGAATTCGGTTACAACAATGATGAAGTTATTCTCATTGACGAAATCGCTTCAGGTAATATGAGAGTTTACAAGGGCGATACAATCGTTGAACCCGTTGAGCTTACAAAGCTTATTCTTAACAGATAATCTGTTTCATTAAGAAAAATTACAGATACCTTACATTTTGTAGGGTATCTGTTTTTGTTTTAGAAAAGTTAAAGTATTGCGAAGCCTATCATCCCTATTCGCCAAGGCGAACAGGGATGATAGGCTTCGCTATATTTTAATATTTTGTTTTCATTTTTTATGTTTTTATGTTAAAATTTTTGTAACAAAATGTAAAACGCTGTGTCATATTAGTGACCGGTCAAAAAGAAAGGGTGTGAATGGCTTGGACGAAATTGAAATAATTTATCAGAAATATTATAAATTCGTTAAAGGCTATGCTTTCACTCTTTGCTTTGACGAAAGCCTTGCAGAAGATATAACTCAGGAAACATTTTTCAAGGCTATTAAGTCTTATGAAAAATTCAACCACAAATGCAAGGTTGAAACCTGGCTTTGTCAGATTGCAAAAAACACATTTTTAAACCTTAAACGCCCTAAGCAAACAGAAAATTTAGATAATTTTTTGAATCTTGTTTCCGATGATAATATTGAAGAAAGCCTTGTAAGAAAAGATAATGTGAAACAAATTTTATCTGCATCAAGGGATTTGGAATCACCTTATAAAGAGGTGTTTTATATGAAAACCCTGGGCGATTTCTCTTATGAAATTATTGCAGAGGTTTTCGAGAAATCGGAAAGCTGGGCAAGGGTTACATATTATCGGGCAAAGCAAAAAATCGTAGAAAGGATGAAACGAAATGAGTAAAATCAGTTGCGAAATTATAAAGGATTTACTCCCCCTTTACATAGACGGTGTTTGCTCTTCCGATTCAATTGACCTTATAGAAGTGCATTTAAAGGACTGCCCTACTTGCGAATCAGAGCTTTTAAATCTGCAGAATAATACAGATATAAAACCCGAAATTGATAAAGACATTGATAAAGCAGTAAAAAATGCTAATAAAAAAATAAAAAAGGGTAAGAAAAAGGTTGTATTAAAAACAATTTGTATTGTGTTATGTTTTGCTGTGCTTTCAGGTATTTTTATTTTTTTCCAATACCCTTTGAGCCTTGAAAAAGATCATTACTTCAACTCAGGCTTTGCAGCAGTCAGCGGACACGAAACTTGGGAAATTGAAAGTGCAAAGAAATTCAATTACGAAAACAAGTTAGTAAAATGCTATATCGACGCTAAACACGGAAAATATAAAGAAACCGAACATCAGGATGGTTTTGTTCTTCGTTGGAATGAAAAAAAATTCATACTCTTTAACGATACCAGAACCGGAGAAAATTTCTATTCTGATACAAGTTTTGATGACTATTGCAAACAGATTAACGATTCAATGGATTCATGGTATTACCCTGCTTTCGTTCTTAAAAACGGCGTGAAAGAGTTAGGTTTCCAAACAGAGCTTTCCCCTATTTATGATTTAAAATTAACCCAAAAGCTTATTACAATGGAGCCGCCTGAAACTGCATTATTTTTAAACTTTAACAAATACAGTACAGCCTGTGCATATTATTATCTTCACCAATTTGGTTTACCTGTTGCAGATAAATTTATAGTTGGTGAAAGCAAAAATAATGTTATGTGGGGTACTATAAATATAAGAGAAGATTTCGATGTCTATGTATTATATTACCAGCCGTACGATAACACTCAAAAAGAAACAATGGCGTTTATCTGTGGATTTTCTAAAGAAGATGCAAAAGAAATTGCTAAAAGTATTGTAATTAAATAAACACTTGACCCCTATGAAATTTTTAAATTTCATAGGGGTCAATACAATTTAAAATCAGTAAAATTTATAAGATTGCGTTAGAAAAGCCGTTTTAGTGGCGAAGGCGTACAAGGGTACGTCGAGCAAGCTAAAACAAGTTAATGGCGTGATATTATAAATTTATATAGTTTTTAAGTAGTTTATACTCATTTCAGCACACTCGATGGGAGTCTTTCCCATTGAGGGATCATCCTGCTCAACAACTACCCATTCTGCACCTGCTTTTTCTGCGGAAGCGGTAATCTTTTTCCAATCCTGGCAACCGTAACCAACGGGACGGAATTCGAATGTATTTTCATTAGCTGCTGTTTCTTCCTCTTCAATACCGATAAGCTTGTAAAGAGGTCCGTTACCCTTTGAACCACTGAAGTCTTTAAGGTGAACAATGGGTGCTCTGCCTGAATATTTTTCAACATAAGCACTGGGCTCTTCACCGCCAACATTCACCCAACAGGTATCAAGCTCTGTTTTAAGTAAATCTTCTGAAATTGTGTTATAAAGAATATCAAGGGCATATTCACCGTCAATTTTAAGGAACTCGAAATCGTGGTTATGGTAAAGAAGCTGAAGCCCCATTTCCTTTGCAGCAGCACCGATTTTGCCGATATCTGCAACAGTTGCTTCCCAACCCTCTGTACCGGGACGGCATTCTTCTGTAAGATAAGGAACAACAACATATTTGCAGCCCATATCTTTATAATCCTGAAGAACTGCTTCGGGATTTTCAAGCATATCATAATAAGGAACGTGAGCAGAAACAGGAACAATGCCGATTTCATCACAGATTGCCTTAACCTCTACACCGGTTTTGCCAAAAAGACCGGCAAATTCAACACCCTCATAACCAAGCTCTTTAACTTTTTTTACTGTACCATAAAAATCTTTTTCCATATCATCACGAACGGAATAAAGCTGGATAGCAATAGGTAATTTCATAAAATAAAAACTCCTTTGTTCTGAAATTTACAAATTCTATATTACTCCAAATCCCCTTATATTTCAAGGTTTTTTCGCCATTTTATTGACACAACTCTACTTTAGTTGTAAAATAAATCCAGTGATTATGAAATGAGGTAAACAAATGAAATATCTTGTTGTTTTATATGACGGAATGGCAGATTACCCCGTTCCAGCTTTAAATGGCAAAACTCCTATGGAGCTAGCACACAAACCTTTACTTGATAATCTTGCTCGTTTCGGCAAGGTTGGTACTGTTAAAACTGTTGCTGACGGTCTTAAGCCCGGTAGCGATATTGCTAATATGAGCGTTCTTGGTTACAACCCTAAAGAATGTTACACAGGTCGCTCACCCCTTGAAGCTGTAAGCATCGGCGTTGATATGAAGGATACCGATATCATTTTCCGAACAAATCTTGTAACGCTTTCCGACGAGGAAAATTACGAAGATAAAACAATGGTGGACTACAGTGCGGGTGATATTTCTACCGCAGAAGCCGCAGAAATTATTAAGAGCGTTCAAGAGCATTTCGGTAACGAAAAATTTGCTTTCTACAGCGGTGTTGCTTACAGACATTGCCTTGTATGGAACAACGGCACACTTGACCTTGGTAAAATGACACCTCCCCACGATATTTCAGGTAAGGTTATTGGCGAGCATCTTTCTGATAGCGAAAACGCAAAAGAGCTGATTGCTATGATGAAAGAAAGCTATGACTTTCTTATGGAACACCCGGTTAACAAAGAGAGAATGGCAAAGGGTGAACGCCCTGCAAACTCAATCTGGCTCTGGGGCGAAGGTACAAAGCCATCTCTTCCTGATTTCAAAGAAAAATATGGTGTTGACGGCTCAATTATTTCTGCAGTTGACCTCCTTAAAGGTATTGCGAAATGTGCAGGTATGGCTTCACCTGATGTAGAAGGTGCAACTGGCTACATAGATACAAACTTCGAGGGCAAAGCAGAATGTGCTATCGAAGAGCTTAAAACAAAGGATTTCGTTTATATTCACATTGAAGCACCCGATGAATGTGGTCACAGAAACGAGCCTGAAAACAAAGTAAGAGCTATTGAATTAATTGATGAAAAGGTATTGGCAAAAGTTCTTCCGGAGCTTGATAAATACGAAGACTACAAGGTTATGGTACTCCCCGACCACCCCACCCCCATTGTTACAATGACTCATGCGGGTGATGCAGTTCCTTATCTCATTTATCAAAAATCCAAAGCAAGTGACAATGGTATCGAATCTTTCACAGAAAACACTGCAAAAGATGCAGGAAACTATGTTGAAATCGGATACACGCTAATGGATAGCTTTATTAAAGAATAAGTTTTTAATCCCTACATTCCGTTAACGAATGTAGGGATTATTTATTGCATCGTCACCTAAGTAATATGTACCTGGAACTTCTCCTATTATAATTGTTTCCACAAGAATAATTGTTTCATCTACACTTTCTTCCAATCTACAAACACCCATATAAGCATGTGCAGAGGCTTTAACTTCAAGGTAAATTGTGTGACGTGTCTGGTTAATACCGGCACTTTCAAATTTAGAAACCACATCCGTTACCGCAAAGCCATATATCGTAGCACGGACATTTATATTCATTCCCCTGCCATTAAGAAATGAGCCCCCCAACAATGAACCTAAAGGAACAGGAACAAGTGTCTTATCAAAGTTTGAAAGCTTATCAGAACAGGCATCTGCTAAATCCGCCTTGTAGCCGTTAATAGCAGTATTATTCAAGGTAAGCGCCGCAATTGTTCCATCGGAGTTACGTTCAATATTTACCATTTCACCATACTTCACACCAAGCTCATCAACAATTTCATTAACTGCTCCATCAACAACATTTGAAAGTGTATTTTTCAGAGCATTTCCGCCAACCGTTTCTATAATCGGCCGCAAACGAATATCCAACAAAACACAAAGAATAACCAGAACCAAACCAACTGCACAAAATCTGAAAACAAGTGTATTCCGCCTTTTTTTAAAATAAAATCGCTTTGCAACAATAGGTGGCGGACGCTTAAGCCTTGGTTTAAAATACATTTTAATCATATAATTCACCGATACATTATATGAAGAGTTGCGTAAATAGTTGCAAGTTGATAGCCACCAGTCGCCAGTTGCCAGCCTTCAGCGTATAGCAGGTAGCTATTATATTCAGAGTCAACTACGTTCGAGGGCTCGCGTAAAAAATCCTCCACCATCGCAAGCGATGGTCCCACCTGCTTTCGAAAGGAGGTACCTCATACAACAACATTTTTTCTACTGCCCATACAATATCTTAACACCAACATTTTCTATATTTTATTTATTGTTAATAACTTTGTAATTATTTGGTAGTTTTTTGTGGTACAATAAAAGAAAAACTAATTATAAGGTGGATAAATAATGAAAAAATTAAGAAATAAATTTTCTGATAATATTGTGAATGTAATTATCGGTGGATTTTTTGCAATAATTGGTCTTTTTGTACTACTCTTCCCCAATACTTCCTTAATGACTGTTTGCTATGTTCTTGGCGGTGCATCTCTTATAGGCGGTATTATAAGAATCACTCGTTATGTCAAAGATAAAAAGGTCGGTACGCCTAAGATTTTTGATTTAATATCAGGAATTCTCCTTTTGTCTGTGGCTTTTATGCTTCTTTTGCACCCCAAATTCTTAATGTCCGTTCTCCCCTTTGTTATGGGTATTTCCATTGTAATTTATGGTGTATCTTCATTTTTTTCAGGCGAAGGCGGTCTTTTCTCAAAAATCTTTTCGGTTATTGTTGCAATATATGGCATCTCCCTTGTGCTTAACCCCTTTAAAGGTGCAACCGCAATAACATCTATGGTTGGCTTCGGGCTTCTTGCTTTCGGTATTGTTAAAATAGTTTCCGAAATTGTTTTAAATAAGAAGAAACCTCAATTACCCGAAGATATTGATGGTGATGGGTATATTGAGGTTGATTTTAAAGACATCTGATACTATAACAATGTTTTGCTTTGAAAAACATATCATTCGCGTAGCGAATATTATGCCGAAGGTATATCATCCGTCATAGACGGATATCATTTCATATGATATATTGCCTGACGGCAACATGATATAAACAGAATTTATGATATATTTTCTACGAAAATATGATATACACCTGCGGTGCATAAAGGGTGCTGCACACGGCATTGTAAAAATTCAAAAGGATTCAGGGCATTTTACTGTCCTGAATCCTTGTTTTATTATTTATTATACCCTAACTCACACGCTTTGAGGTTCATTTCAAGGAATTTTGCGGGGACGCAGGATTTAACTGCATCAAGCCAGATTTCCTTAGGAATATCTGTATTCTTTGCCATTGCACCTATAAGCACAACGTTTGTAGCTTTGGGTGAACCTGCTTCTACTGCAAGAGGAAGAGCATCAAGCTCAACAACTGCTGCACCTGCAGCTCTTACTGCATCGAGCACACCATCGGGGTAAACGCTGTCGCCAATAACAACTGACATCGGGTCAATTTTCTGTGTGTTAACAATAACCTTGCCGTCGGGCTTAAGGCATGAAAGCCATCTTGCAGCTTCAAGCTGTTCGAATGCAAGAATAAGGTCTGCTTCGCCTTCTCCAACAACAGGAGAATAAACCTTTTCGCCATATTTAACGTAAGTAACAACGGAACCGCCACGCTGACTCATTCCGTGAACCTCGGAAACCTTAACATCGTACCCTTGTGAAAGAAGAGCACTACCTAAAATACGGCTAGCAAGGAGTGTACCCTGACCGCCCACGCCAACTATCATTATAGCTTTATTCATTTTTAGTCTCTCCTTTCTTATTCAATAGCACCGAATTTGCAAAGCTGAGAACAAACATTGCAACCAAGGCACTGTGTAAAGTCGATTTCTGCTTTGCCATCTTTCATGCTGATAGCAGGACAACCGATTTTCATACACATTTTGCAGGACTTACATTTATCTTTGTTAACCTTAAGAGGTGGGTTATGCTTAACAGTTTTAAGAAGGGCACAAGGTCTTCTTGAAATAACAACTGCAGGAGCATTAAGGTCAAGTGCGTTCTTGATTGTTGTATAGCTTTCATCGAGGTTATATGGGTCAACAACGAAAACATTATTGATGCCAACTGCTTCGCAAAGCTTTTCAAGGCTTACTGCTGCTGCAGGCTCGCCCTTAATATTGAAGCCTGTTGTGGGGTTCTGCTGATGGCCTGTCATACCTGTGATACTGTTATCAAGAATAATTGTAACAGAATTACTGTTGTTATAAGCGATATCAATAAGACCTGTAACGCCTGAGTGAATAAATGTTGAGTCACCGATAACTGCAACGGATTTATTTGCGTGCTCCGGGTCTGCAAGGTTTCTGCCGTGAAGACCGGATACGCTACCACCCATACAAAGAACTGTATCAATCATACCGAGGGGCTTTGATGCACCAAGAGTATAGCATCCGATGTCACCGCTAACTGTTACATTAAGCTTCTTAAGAGCATAGAAAAGACCACGATGAGGACAACCTGCACAAAGAACGGGAGGTCTTGCAGGAATCTGGACATCTGCTTTAAGGGATTTTGCTTCTTCACCAAGGATTACTTTTCTGATAAGCCCCTGAGAATATTCGCCAAGGAGAGTAAATTCTGCTTTACCCTTAACATCAACACCGATTTTACGGCAATGTGTTTCGATATAATCATCAAGCTCTTCAAGAACATAAACTGTTTCACATTCTGCACAGAAATCCTTGATAAGCTTTTCAGGAAGCGGATAAACGCAACCTAATTTAAGGTACGATGCTTTATCGCCAAGAGCTTCTTTTGCATATTCATAGCAGATGCCTGCAGTAATAATACCGATTTTCTTATCATTGTACTCAACACTGTTAAGTCCATTTTCAACTGCTTTAGTTTCGCAATATGCAACCTGTTCTAAAATTCTCTTTTCAACCACAACGTGCTTAACCTTTGCATTGGCAGGAACCATTACATATTTGGGAGCATTCTTTTCATAGGGCTTGAGACCATTATCAACTCTGTCAGAAATTTCTGCAAGGCTTCTTGAATGGGAAACTCTTGTTGTAAGACGGAGAAGAACAGGCGTATCAAATTTCTCAGAAAGTTCGAATGCCATTTTTGAATATTTAAGACATTCGTCAGAATCTGCGGGTTCAAGCATCATAATTTTTGAAGCCTGAGCATAGTGGCGGCTATCCTGCTCATTCTGTGAAGAATGCATTCCGGGGTCATCAGCTACAACCACAACAAGACCTGCATTAACACCTGTATAAGAAGAAGTGAAAAGCGGGTCTGCTGCAACATTAAGACCAACGTGTTTCATAGCACAGAATGAACGTGCACCTGCAACTGCTGCACCGAAAGCAACTTCCATCGCAACCTTTTCATTGGGTGCCCATTCGCTTGTAATTTCATCATAAGTAGAAATGCACTCGGTAACCTCTGTACTTGGTGTACCGGGATAGCTTGAAGCAACTCTGCAGCCGCCTTCATAAAGACCACGTGCAACTGCTTCATTACCTAAAAGTAATTTTTTCATTTATCTATACCTCTTATTTGTTAATTTCGTTCTGTGAAGCAACAAGGCTTTCACCGCAATACATCTCACGAAGCTTTGGTTTTTCAATTTTACCTGTGGGATTACGTGGAACCTTTGCGAAAATAAGCTTTCTCGGACGCTTATATCTGGGCAAGTCATAGCAGAAATCGTTGATATCATCTTCTGTTATATCTTCGCCATCTTTTGCTTCAATAATAGCGGCGGCAATTTCACCAAGACGTGCATCAGGAAGACCGATAACTGCAACGTCCTTGATTTTATCGTGCTTGCGAAGGAAATCTTCAATCTGTACGGGATAAAGGTTTTCACCACCGGAAATAATAACGTCCTTCTTACGGTCAACAAGGAAGATAAAGCCATCCTCATCCTCTTGTGCCATATCCCCGGTATAAAGCCAACCGTCACAGAGAACATCGTTGGTTGCTTTTTCATCTTTATAATAGCAAAGCATTACGCCGGGACCTTTAACTGCAAGCTCACCAACCTCACCTTTGGCAACTTCATTTTTATATTCGTCAACAATTTTAACTTTCCAACCGAAACCTGCTTTGCCGATTGCACCAACCTTATGAACATTTTCAACACCAAGATGTACACAACCGGGTCCTATTGATTCACTTAAACCGTAGTTGGTATCATACTGATGATGAGGAAAAACATTAAGCCAACGCTTGATAAGGCTTGGCGGAACAGGCTGAGCACCAATGTGCATCAATCTCCACTGAGAAAGTGTATATTCGCTTAAATCAATTGTACCACTTTCAATAGCATCAAGAATATCCTGTGCCCACGGAACAAGAAGCCAGACAATTGTACATAACTCTTCACTTGCAGTTTTAATAATCAACTCAGGTCTTGTGCCTTTAAGAAGAACAGCCTTGCTACCTGCAACAAGAGAACCGAACCAATGCATTTTTGCACCTGTGTGATAAAGTGGCGGAATGCAAAGGAAAACATCATCTCTGGTCTGTGAATGGTGCTTCTGCTCAGTTAAAGCTGCGTGAACAAGACTCTTGTGTGCGTGAAGAATAGCTTTCGGGAAGCCTGTTGTGCCTGATGAAAAATAAACGGCAGCCTCATCCTCATCAGAAATTTCAATTCCGGGTGCATGAGATGAGCAATATGTAACGAGTCTATCATAGCTCTCTGCAAAAGTAGGACAATCCTCACCAACATAGAATGTATATTTAACATCGGGAATTCTATGTGCAATTTCTTCAACACGACCTGTAAATTCAGGACCGAAAACTAAAACATCGCTATCAGAAAGCTTAAGGCAATATTTGATTTCTTCCGCGGTATATCGGTAGTTGAGCGGCACTGCAAGAGCACCTGTTTTAAGAATACCGAAATAAATGGGAAGCCATTCAATTCCGTTCATAAGAAGAATTGCAACTCGATCTCCTTTTTTGATACCTCTTGAAAGAAGAAGGTTTGCAAAGCGGTTTGCTCTTTTATCAAACTCACCCCATGTAAGCTCACTTCTTCCAACATTAAATGGATTTGTTTCAATCAGAGAGTATTCACGCCAGGTCTGGCGGCTTTTACCCTGCATTTCAGGGTTAATCTCAACGAGTGCAACATCATTTTTGTAATTATTTGCATTAATCACAAGAAAATCTGTAATAGGCAAATTCGTTCATTCCTTTATTAAAATTTTCAAAAAATAAATCGTCCCTTAACCGAAGCTAAAGGACGAGCAGTATAAACTGACCGTGTTACCACCTTTTTTCGCAAATTGCTCACACAACCTGCCTTAAAGAGTAATAATACTCAAACGCTTTAACGGGCGTACCCGCCGCAGCCTACTGAAAATTTCGGTGCGAAACTCCGAGATGTATTCACACAAAAAAGCTCACGCGCCTCTCACCAAACGGCAACTCTCTTTTTTACGCTTAAAAGTGCTACTTGTTCTCTTCACAGTTTTTGAAAAATATACCTTGGAATTATACCAAACCTGTCGCAAAATGTCAACACAGTTTTGATAGTATATTTACACTTCATATATTTTCAAGAGTTGAAATATAGTCCTCAATATCAAAATTATTAACAGGACTATTATTTTTCAGATACAAAGGATGGTGCGGGTGACCTTTAACAGAGCGTTTACCAACGGTGTACCATTTTGCACCAAATTCATTTCCGATTTTTATCATATCCTTAACGCAGGGAATTAGGTAAGGTCTTTTTTCAATAATAGTCCCCCACGCTGCCCATACCGCAGGAGTTTTGCCCTCGCCATAAGAAGATAAAATATAGCGGAAGGCATTCATATTTTCATTATGTAAAAAGGTATTGAATTCCCCGTCCATATCCTTTGGATTGGTTGCTCTCTGGGCATAAACATTGAACATTATAAAGCTATCAAAACCATTGAAAACAGCTGTACGTTCAACGGATTTTAAAGTATTATCAAGGTCATCGGGTTTTGCAGTTGACGGGTTGATTCCAATACAGATAAGAGGATTATTCCCCCTTGTACCAAGAATATAACGATATTCTGTATAAGCGTTGGGAACATAAAGCCATTTTTCTCTGTCATACTCAAAAGAGCCATAAGCTTCTTTCAAAAGAGCCTCTTCAAAAGGTATTATATTTAATTCATTTGTTTCACAGGTTGGTACATGCATAAAATCTACTCGTTTCATATAAATATATAACTATTATATAATAATATAAGACGATTTTCAATATTGTTTCTTCTTGACTTTTTCTACCCGTATTATATAATTATAATGTAGAAAAATGGTGTAAAACCACACCTTATAAGGAGAGATACAAATGTATCATTCAATGAAAATTGCAGGTCTTGACAGAAATCTTCCGCTCTGCCCTCTTAACGAAAAGCTTCAGATTGGTGCTTTCGTTATGTTTGGGGATGCAGAGCTTACAGTTGCTTGTGCAGATGCACTTCTCAAAAAAGCACCTGAATTTGATTACATAATCACCGCAGAAGCAAAGGGTATTCCCCTTGCTCACGAAATGTCCCGCCAGAGCGGTAAAAAATATTTTGTTGCAAGAAAGAAACCCAAACTCTATATGACAGGTGTTTTTGATGTTGTTGTAAATTCAATCACCACAGAGGGCGAACAGCATCTTTACCTTGACACCGCCGAAGCAGAAATGATGAAGGGTAAAAAAGTTATTATTGTTGATGATGTTATTTCAACCGGTGAATCCTTAAAAGCGGTTGAAAAACTTATTGAAATGGCAGAGGTTGAATATGCAGGTGCTTTGGCAGTTCTTGCTGAAGGTGAGGCTGCAGACAGAAAAGATATTATTTATCTTGAAAAACTCCCACTTTTTGATGCGGAAGGTAATGTATTATAATGGCTGGAATACTTTACGTTGTTGGTACACCTATAGGTAACCTTGGAGATTTTTCTCCGCGTGCTGTTGATGTGCTTTCAAATTGCGATTTTATTGCCGCAGAGGACACAAGAGTAACCATTAAGCTCCTCAACCATTTCGGCATAAAAAAGCCTATGGTAAGCTATTATGAACACAACCGTGCTCAACGTGGCGGTGTTATTATCGACCGTCTTCTAAATGGAGAAAGCTGTGCTCTTGTTTCTGATGCAGGTATGCCTATAATTTCTGACCCCGGCGAGGATTTAACAAGACTTTGCCACGAAAACGGCATTCAGATTTGTGCTGTGCCGGGCCCCTGTGCTTTTGTTACAGCCCTGGCAATTTCAGGAATGCCATCTGGCAGATTTACCTTTGAGGGCTTCCTTACAAAAGCAAAACAAAACAGACGCGAGCATCTTGAAGAGCTCATTAACGAGAAACGAACAATGATTTTCTATGAAGCCCCACATAAATTAGCATCAACATTGGCTGATATGGCAAAATACTGGGGTAACAGAAATATCGCACTTGTAAAAGAGCTTACAAAAATACACGAAAATGTTGAACGCACTACCCTCTTTGATGCAGCAGAGAAATACAAGGATGGCAGTGCCAAGGGTGAATATGTTCTCATTATTGAAGGCAAGCCCGATGATGAAGAAGATGAAATCACACTCGAAGATGGCTTCAAATTGGCAGAAGAGCTTGTTAAGAGCGGAATGTCCAAAAACGAAGCTGCTAAAGAAGCCGCAAAAAGAACAGGGCTGAAAAAAAGCGATATATACAAATCTTTACAGAATGGGTGATTAAATGCTCCTTGGTGTACAATGGTATTATTGGGTAATACTTCTGGTTGCAGCACTTCTTGCAATAATCCTTTGGATTAAAGCTCTTAAATCAGGAAAAGAGCGTCGCGAAAGGATGAAAAAAGAAGCTGCAATCTGGAAAAGAGATTACGAATTAAGAGAAAAATATTCTGTTCTGACAGAAGAAAAACTTATGCACACGCAAGAAACCGAGCTTCTTCATGCAGTTGCAATGAATATTCAGGTAAGCCTTGAAAAAGCAACTGATATGACAGAAAGTTTCAACGCTTTACCTAATGAAAAAAAATTCATTTATGCTCTCGAGTATTTTGATGAGGATGCAAAAAAAGCCTTATCAACATTTTTCAAAAATAATGGTGAGCCACTTTTCTCTATTGTGCCTCACGCTTTGAGCGCGATTGAAGAAAACAAGTATATCGAGCATTATAATTCACTTTCACCTATGTATGATGCTGACAGTGATATTTCTATAGATTACGGCATAATAGAAAAAGCTGACGAAGAATTTAAAAGCATTTACAATTCTGACGAACTTTGCAGAGCCGCTGCTAAATATATTATAAAAAACAAAGAAAAATTTTTATCATAAAAACAAACTAAAAACTAAAACTATAAAGGAGTATAAATATGGCTGCAACATTCTATCTTTCTGCTTTTGCAGATGAAGCTGGCGTAGGTATAAAAGAACAAATTGCCGCTTTAAAGGCACATGGTATGACCCACATTGAGCCTCGCGGTCTTGATGAGGGTAACATTTCACTTTACTCTGTTAACCAGGCAAAGGAACTCAAAAAAATACTTGATGATAACGGAATCGGAGTTTCTGCTATCGGTTCACATTACGGTAAAATTGAAATTACTGATGATTTTGCCCCTCATTTTGAGGATTTCAAAAACTGTGTTGAGGTTGCAAATATTCTCGGTACTGAAAGAATCAGAATGTTCAGTTTCTTCTTCACAAAAGGTCAAAGTCTTGAAGAATACCACGATGAGGTTTTTGAAAGACTGGATAAGATGTGCACATATTCTCTCGAGAACGGAATATGGTGTTGCCACGAAAACGAAAAGGATATTTACGGCGATATCGAAACCCGTTGTCTTGAAATATACAAAACCTTTGAGGGTAAAATCAAAGGCATTTTCGACCCTTCAAACTTCATCCAATGCGGTGTTGACATTCTCCCTGCTTACGAGCTTTTGAAGGATTACATCGACTATTTCCACATTAAAGACTGCCTTTATGAGGGTGGTAAGGTTCGTCCTGCAGGTCTTGGTGACGGAAACATTGTTGAACTTCTCACAAGATTTTCAAAAGAAAAGGATGGCGAACACTTCCTTACACTTGAACCCCATCTTAAAGTATTTGAAGGTCTTAAGGACTTGGAAGGCGAAGGCGGAACTGCTGACCAGCTCAAGGATGACTATACTTATCCCACTAACCGAGCTGCGTTTGATGCGGCAGCAGATGCACTTGATGTATGCTTAGAGAAAGCAAACCTCACAGGCAGTACAATCAGAAAATATTAAGGAGTTTTAATATGTTTAATCACGATAATTTAAAAGGCAGAGTTGCTGTTGTTACAGGTGGCGGCGGTGTTCTTTGCGGTGGTTTTGCAAAAGACCTTGCTCGTCAGGGTGTAAAAGTTGCAGTTCTTGACTTAAAAGAAGAATCTGCAAACGCTGTAGCAGACGAAATCAAATCCGAAGGCTTTGAAGCAATCGGCGTTGCTTGCAACGTTCTTGATAAAGGAAGCCTTGAAAACGCAAGAAACATTATCAACGAAAAAATCGGTACTTGCGATATTCTTATTAACGGTGCAGGTGGCAACCACCCCAATGGCAACACAACAAAGGAAAAATTTGAGCTTTGCGATTTAAATGAAAAAGCTGAAGATGTTAAAACCTTCTTTGACTTGGACCCCAAGGGTATTGAATTCGTTTTCAACCTTAACTTCCTTGGTACACTTCTTACAACACAGGTTTTTGCAAAAGATATGGTTGGCAAAGAAAACGCAACAATCATTAACATTTCTTCAATGAACTCCTATAAACCTCTTACAAAAATCCCTGCATATTCTGCAGCAAAAGCGGCTATTTCAAACTTCACACAGTTTATGGCAGTTCATTTTTCTGAAGTTGGTCTCAGAGTTAATGCTATTGCACCCGGATTTTTCTGCACAAATCAGAACAAAGCACTTCTATATAACGAAGATGGTTCACTTACTCCAAGAAGTGAAAAAATCCTCGGTCACACACCTCTCGGCAGATTTGGTGTTCCCGAAGACCTTACAGGTACGCTCCTTTTCTTAAGTGACGAAACCTATTCTAAATTCGTAACAGGTGTTATCGTTCCCGTTGATGGCGGTTTCTCAGCTTATTCAGGTGTTTGATTTAAACAAAAAAATTCCCCACGTTTCGAAATGAACCGTGGGGAATTTTTTGTTATCGTTTTGCAGAGATACCTTTTGTATTGTAATAACTTACATATTCTTTTGTTGTTGGGTTATATAGTCTTACAGTATATGTATATTTTACACCTTTTTTAGCTTTTTTATCAGTATAAGACATACCTATATATTCAGTGCCATTCATCATAATACACGATCTGCTGTCATAATATTCTTTGCTTACACAAGTCCATTTGCTTTCGCCTTCAGCTTTTCTCAACACCGCATACTGATAATTGTCGTATTCTTCACCATCCCAGATAACTTTTATTTCATCATTTTTAACGCCTGCTTTTATGAGTTTGGGCTTGGGATAAAGAGCATAATCATCAATTGCCCTTCTGGTTACATTTCCGTTTTCGTGAACCGCAGAAACATAAAGATATATATTATAGTCATAGCTTATATCGTTGAAATTAACAGTATATGTTTTTGAACCGTCTGCTTTAAAGGTTTTTTTATAGTCATCTCTTTTACTGAAATATACTGAAACATCATACTCAACTGCACCATCTACTGCATCCCAGGTAAGCTTTAAGCCCTTGCTTGTTGGAGTTAAAGTTACCACGGGGGCCTCGCAGACTTCCTCGTTAACATATACAGGATTTGCACCAATTGCAGTACTACCTTTACTGTTAGATACAACACAGGAAAAACGCAAAGGTTCAATTATATTAACAACATCCTCTGCATCAATTCTGTAAACGTTACCCATACGCTCCCAACCACCTGTTTCCTCTGCATCCATACCGAAATTATAAATATTGGTTGTTGCTTTTTTAAAGGCATCCGTTTTATCGACATCGAAAATATAATACTCTGTTACTTTGTCGCTTGATTTATAACGAGAATTAAAAACTTCGATTTCTTTAGTTACTTTAAAGCTTTCGATACATTTCTCCTGTGAATATCTTGTATGAGTTTTTGAAACGATATTATTATACTGTTCAATATCGCTATACACGCCTCGCACTTGATAAGTGTACGCAACATCTTCTTCGGGATTTTCGTTGATAAAATTACGAGCAGTCCCCTCATAAATCAATTGATAATCTGTATCAGGAGCATCCTTTAATTTGCTATATACTCTGTATTTATCAGCGTATGTATAACCCCATTCAAATTTAGTATAAGTATCTATTTCCTTGATTGTCGGAGTAATCTCCGGGAAAAATTGTACTGCTCCAACATCTGTATTATGAGTGCTTACCTTACCGCTACGGACAGCACAAACTGATATTTTCTTATTATAGTAGCTCGATGGCTTGAAATCGTAATATGATTTTTTTGTTTTCCCTTTAATAATCCAGTTACCATCCACACCTTGCTCAAGAACACGATATGAAGTTGCATAAGGTACTTTATCCCACTTTACATGCACACCATCTTCATCAGCATCAACAGTGAATTCAGGTTGAGCTAAAGTAAAATACTCTTTTCCTGAGGAATAGCTGCCACTAAAGCCATCCCCTTCAGAACGAACAGTATAAACATATGCACCATCAACTAATGAAGCTGTTTCATCCATATATGAGTTCTGTTCGCCTGAAACACGACCTAAAATTGTCCAGTCCTCGTCACTACCAAGAGTTTTTCTCAAAACTGAATAGCCACAAGCACCCTCAACAGAACACCAGGACAAACCAATACCGGTTTCAGTTATTTCAAGCTCATTCATAATAGGTGCTTGAAGGAATTCTACTGTCTTTTTATCTGCAACATAATATGCACTTTTGGCTTTACCATAATCACTGGATATTACAGCTTTAACCCTATACATATACTCTTTACCGTTTTTAACTTTTTTATCACTATAGTAGTTATTATATGTATCCGCTATCCTTTTCCAGCTACCGCCCACTTCTTTTCTGTACAAATAATATTTGGCTTTTGAACTGGTTTCTTTCCATTTAATAGAGATTTCATTATCCGCAACCACAGAAACAGAGCTTATTGTGGGCATTTCTGCATAAAGGCAAGTAATACCCGCATAATGATACTTTGATGCAACATTCTTTTTACTTATACCTTTAACAGTATAGATATAGTTACCATCTTTTTTCTTAACTGAAGTATCTACAAAACTACTCTTTTTACCGCTTACAGAACCGACCTTTTTGTACTTAGTGCTATCTATGCTTCTGCGGTATATATAATATTCTGATGTGCCTGAAATTTTTGTCCATTTTATTTCAGGACCCTTTGCAGTATTACTTACACTTTTTAGTGTAACCTTTTTATCATCATACGATGGTGACCTGTCTACAACTATTTTAAACTGACAAAAAGAGTTTTCATCAACAGTCAGGGTTTTCTTACTTGAAGAAAACATACCTGCATAAGTAACGGCATAATAAGTTTTTGATTTATATGTTCCTTTTAATGCGATTTTTTCAGACATATTATAATCACCATAAGAACAAACAGTATAACCACTACCAACCGGCTTTGTTAATTTTTCATCCGAATATATTTCATAAAAGAAATAAACATCACCCGAAAAACCTGAATGAATGAAAAAATTCAGATAATCGTAATCACCATAAAGGTTAACACTCGAAAGAACCTTTGTGCCTTTATTATTTACCGGCACCATATATCCATATTTTCTGTCTTCAACCTTTATTTTTACTGCCTCAGCCGAAATGCTGAAAACTGAAACAAGAGTCACAAAAACCAACATTATGGAAAATATTCTTTTTACGAGTTTCATAATAACACACCTTTCAAAAAATTCTATCGCGTTAGTATGGCTATATTTTACCATACTGATTTTGTATAGTCAATACTAATCATGACAACCAGTAAATTGGTGGTTTGCTCTGCTTCTATAAGGGGGCGAATGCTGGCTTGCCGACTAAAAGTCGGCACAGAAGTTTGACATCACATCACTATTTCAGGCAGTCGCTCTCGTACGGCTGTTTAATTTTGCTAAAGCGTTTTTATTCCCCTGGTAGAACCGGGGTTTTATCTTTGCTGAAGATAAAATAAAAAACGGAACCTCTCACGAGGTTCCGTCAAACTTTTTATTTACCTTTAGCAGCTTCTAAAGCTTCTCTTTTTGCAATTTTTTCTTGAATTTCTTTTTCGATTTTCTTCTGTTTTTTTCTATAAACCAAGTACCAAACAACACCGATTACAACAAATACAAGAGCAATAACAATAAGAAGAGAGCCTGAGCTATCTGCAACATTGATTGTAACTGCATCGTAGTTGATGTAGTAGCAACCATCAAAAGCATTGTCTGCATAGTCTGTAAGGTTGCTATATACAATAAATTCACGAAGCTCGTCGCAAGATGCAAATGCGTAGCTACCGATGTCTCTTGCGCTTTCGGGCATTGTGATTGTTGTAATACCATCGCAATCGAAGAATGCTTCTTCACCGATGTTATTGAAGCCATCTGCAAATACGATACCTGTAAGAGTGTCACAATTATAGAATGCTTTATCAGCGATGTTCTTAACTGTTTCGGGAACTTTGTATTCGCCTTCTTTACCTGCAGGGTAAAGAGCGATAGTTTCAAATACTAATGAACCATCTTCTGCTTTTTCTTCGTTAGCTACAAGAACTACACCATCAAGTGATTTATATAAAGCGTTGCCTTCTGCAACATCAATTGCCTGAAGACCTGTGCAACCATCGAAGCTTACAGGATCAAGAGCTGTAAGAGTTGCGGGAAGAGTGATTGTTTTAAGGCTTTCACAACCGCTGAAAGCGTATTTACCGATTTTTTCTGCACCTGAGATTTCAACCTTAGCAAGTTTCTTACAT
>JAZNHK010000050.1:0-18855 GCA_045576915.1 Acutalibacteraceae bacterium | reverse complement strand
GGCTACGATCCGACTTGCAATACGCCGTTGACTGTATGCAAATTGAAGAAACGACCGAAAAATTCCTGTTTGACTACGACGTGACGGATATCCCCGATTTCGCGTACCGTATTAATAACTACGGTATTTACGATTACGGTGACGAAACGGACGAAAACTGGGAGCATTTTGACGAAAGAATGGGTTTTGGTACCTATCGTAACGATTTGTTGTTGACGATTTTTGAAGAATATAACGATAAAGAAACTGTAGATTTATATGTTGATTTTACACAGAATATCGGACTTTTAAATGCAGAAAAATACATTCTGCAGAAATATACTGATACAAACTCACGATTGTTAGATGCGTGCTGTGGTGCTGGTAGGACAACTATCGAAACATATAATTTAGGTCGTACTAATTTAATTGGTGTTGATATTTGCGAAGAGATGATAAATGCTGCAGAGATTATTTCAAAACGGTCGGGATGTAAAATACAATACAAATGTTGTAATATTTTAGATATAAGTGATGATAGTTTCGATTTTATTTCTTTTTGGTTCAATTCATTGATGATAATTCCAAATAATGAATACAGAAACGCAATTGTACGCCATTGTACAAACCTTCTTAAAGAGGGTGGTATAATTGTTATTACCACACCTGATATTCCGGATGATTATGATTTTGAAAGAGAACTAGAGGAATTTAGTAAAAGAGAATACGAATTCCAATTTGAATATGGTGACCGAGTTTTTGGTAAAAGTAGCTTTATTCATTTCCCTACAGAAGATGAAATAGCTAACTACTTTGTTGGTATGACATTACTGGAAAGCGATTTATTCGATAATGTATGCTCTCAAAATGGCCGAGGGAGTTCATTATCATATAAAGAAAGATTTTGGGTATACAGGAGGTGACATTGATGGAAAAAATCAAGGTAAAGGTTATCGTTAAAGACCCCAAGCTTGCAATGGGATGCTCAGATGGTCAAATGAGACCCGGAAAAGGCAACAAGAATAACGAGTGCTAAAATAAAAAGGAGACTGCCATGGATGTTTCTGTGGCAGTATTTTATATTATGGTTACAAGAATTATAAATGAAATTGAAATAGATATTGAAGAAACATTGTCAAACGAGATGTATTTTACACAAGATTTTATCGACAGTATAAATGACTTTGATGGTGGTATGGATAAAATTAAGGACGGGATTTTTTCTTGGAATGGGAAAAAAGAGTATATGCCACTTTCTATGATGTGGGAAATAACCAATTCCTGCTCTTTTTCATGTCCTTTTTGTTATATAAATACGCCCGGTGCTAAAAGATATCCGTTTTATACCTTGGATGAATTAAAGAGAATTACAGATACGCTTGTTGAAATGGGGATGCTTTTTTGCACTGTTTCAGGTGGAGAATGTTTGTTGCAGCCTGATTTTGTTGAGTTTTATCGCTATTTGAAAAAAAGTGGAGTTATCGTTTCAGTTTTTACAAATGGTTTTTTAATTAACGATGAAATTATTAAGGCTTTCGAAGAATATAACCCATACAAGGTTGAGGTTTCAATATATGGTATTTCTGATGAAGGCTTCAAGAATACAACAAAAACCAGCTATAACTACAGGACTGTTCTCGATAATATTCTCAGACTGAAAGAAATTGGTGTGGATGTTCGCTGCAAAACACCAATAACCAAATTAACGAGTTCAGAAATACCACAGATAAAAAAATGGTGTGAGGATAACGATATATTCTATTATGTGTCGGATGAATTGTTTGATTCGTACTATGGAGAAAAGGTTGATGACTACCGAACGGATGATGCTGTTTATCAAACAGCTATTGAAGAACGCGAGCTCCAATATAAAAAAAACGCGGACAATAAATTCGGAAGAAAAATAGCTTGGAATTGTTCAGCTGGTAAATATTCTGGTGTTATTGCCGGAAATAAGTCGTTTTATCCTTGTATGTCCGCTATAGGAATAGAAAAATACAGGTATTCTCTTTCTAATGGTGTGGATAGTGCAATATCTCGCTTCAAAGAAACATTAAGCAGAGAAAAAGGTAAGAATCTTGATTTTTGCCGTGGCTGTAATTGTTGCAATATATGTGATAAATGCGTACTTACCGAGATAAAAGAGTCCGAACAACAAATATCTGTGCATTGTCGGGAAATGGAAAGATTTATATGAATATTTGAGATTGAGGAAATCAATTGCTTTAAAGTCTCGAAATGCGATGGGGAAACTGCAGAGGTTTATTATGTTTGTGATAATAATACTGTAGGAAATGTTTTGAACTTTCAAAAAGAAAATGACCAGTGGAAAGAAACAAGCTGGGACTGCATTTGGTCAAAGAAGGGTAATGCCGATGAAATGATTTGGCCTTATTGGTGGCATACCTATTCAATAACTGCAGCAGAAAGGAAATGATTATGACCCGAGAGCAATTTTTGAAAAATTTATCAGTTCCAAATGGGAAAGTTGATGTTGTATTGGATACTGATGCGTATAACGAGATTGACGACCAGTTTGCTATCGGTTATATGTTGAAATCAACACAGAAGCTTAATATAAAGGGCATTTGTGCCGCACCTTTTTTGAATACAAGGTCTGAAACTGCTGCTGAGGGTATGCATAAAAGCTACGATGAAATTATACAGTTGCTGAAATTAACCAAGAGAGAAGATTTGCTACCGGTTGTTTTTAAAGGCTCAGAAAACTATTTACAGGACGAAACAACACCGGTAGAATCTCAGGCAGCAGATTTTATGGCAAATTTAGCTAATGAATATTCGCCGGAAAAGCCTCTTTATATTGTTGCTATCGGAGCTATTACCAATGTGGCATCCGCTATATTAAAAAATCCTATAATGAAAGAGAATTGTGTAATAATCTGGCTTGGTGGTCATGCTATATGGGAAGATTATGGTGCAACGGAATTCAATATGAAGCAGGATATTGCTGCTGCAAGAGTTGTTTTTGGTTGCGGAATACCATTGGTGCAGCTACCCTGCAAAGGTGTTGTTGACCATTTTGCAACTTCTAAATATGAGCTCAAACATTGGCTCAAAGGAAAAAATGAATTGTGCGATTATTTATATAAAAACACAGTGGATGAAGCGGACTCCTATGCGAAAGAAAAACCATGGACCAGAGTTATCTGGGATGTTACCGCAGTGGCATGGCTTTTTAATGATGATTTGAGATTTATGAATGGAAAATTTATTCCGAGTCCTGTTCCTGAATATGATGGCAGTTATTCCTATGCTGAAAACAGACATTATATAAAATATGTTTATGATATCAATCGGGATGCGTTGTTTGAGGATTTGTTCAGAGTATTAGGAGAATAAAATATAAAATAACGACACTTATCTTATATTGATAGGTGTCGTTGTTTTGTCAAACAAAATTCTATATTTTTATATATTTTTTCTATTTACCAATGTATATTAGTGTGCTAAAATGTTATGTGGAAATTATTACCAATGGAGGTATTTTTATGAAAAAAATTAAGTTCGGTATATTCGGTTTAGGACGCGGAAGCGGTTTCTATGATGGTGTTGCTGCTAATAACGGCGAAGTTGTTGCGGTTTGCGATTTTAATGAAAAAAGACTTCAGAAAGCAAAAGCAGACCATCCCGATGTTACTACATATACAGATTTTGATGAATTTATAAATCACGAGGGATTAGAGGCTGTTTTCCTTTGCAACTATTTCCACGAACATACTCCTTATGCTATCAAAGCACTTGAAAAGAATATTCATGTTTTGAGTGAATGTACTTCGAATATTTCAATGGGCGAGGGTGTTCAGCTTGTAAGAGCAGTAGAAAAAAGCGATGCTTTTTATATGATTGCAGAAAACTATCCCTTTATGAAATTTAACCAGGAAATGCGTAAGGTTTATCAATCTGGTGTTCTTGGTAAGGCTTTATTCTGCGAGGGTGAATACAACCATCCTATTCTTTCGCAAAAGGAAATTGCTCATTATTGTCCTACCTCAAAGCATTGGAGATACCATATTCCAAGAATTTATTATATAACTCATTCTCTTGGTCCGCTTATGTATATCACAGGAGCATTACCAAAAAGAGTAACTGCAATGCCCGTTTTCGGACCGTTGAACGAAGAAAATGGTGGTGGCGACCTTTATTGGAGATTGCCGGACAGAAGTGCTGTTGTTACCTGCCTTAACGATGATAACTCTGTTTTCCGTGTAACGGGCTGGTCACACTTTGGCGGTCACGCTAATACATATCGTGTTTGCGGTGAATTAGGTCAGATTGAAAATCTTCGTGCAGAAGATGGCAAGGTTCTTCTTTCCTTTAACCAGGAGCATACTCCTGAAGGTATGGAAAGAGTAACTGCTTATGAAGCAGACTTTGAACCCGAAGCAAAAGAAGCTGCAGAAAAAGCAGGTCACGGCGGTGGCGACTTCTTCATCGTCAGAGAATTCTTCAACGCTATCAGAGAAAACAGAAAGCCTATGTTCGATGAGTATTTTGCAACAACAATGGCTTCTGTTGCAATCCTAGGTCACAGAAGTGCTATGGAATACGGCACACCTTATGATATTCCTGACTTCCGCAAGGAAGAGGATAGAAAGCTCTGGGAAAATGATTTCCTTACACCTTGCTTCGATTCAAAGGGCAATCCTCCCACAATAGCTAACACAGAAAGAGCAGAATATCTTCCCACAGAAGAATCTATGAAGGCTTACGACGATGCAGTTGCTGCTTACAGAGCAGAGCATCCTGATGAGGACTGATATGGATTGGGAAAATTTATTATATAACCCTGATGAAAAACCACTCGACAGATTGGTTGAGGGTTATAGCTATACATCAATTTTCAGAACTATCGCCTTTATTGGCGATAGTCTTTCCTCAGGTGAGTTTGAAACCTGTGATGAGCAGGGAAACAAAAGCTATCACGATATGTTCCAATATTCCTGGGGGCAATATATTGCAAGAAAAAACGGGCTTAAAGCCTATAATTTCTCACGCGGTGGTATGACCGCAAGAGAATATCTTGATTCATTTGCAGAAGCAAACGGCTTCTGGGATGATGATAAGAAATGTCAGGCTTATGTTATTGCTCTTGGCGTTAATGATGTTTATAACGGCGGTTTAGAGGTAGGTGGAGTTGAAGATATTGACCCTGCTGATTACCGCAACAATAAACCTACCTTTATCGGTAACTATGCTCAGATTATAAGCCGTTATAAGGAAATCAGTCCCGATGCACAGTTTTTCTTTGTAACATTCCCGAATGATGATGTTCGAGGGAATGAAGAGCAAACCCGGAAAACCATAAAAGCCCTTTACGATTTAACCAAGGTTTTTAGTAATTCATATGTTATTGACCTTTATAAATACGGGCCTGTTTACGATGAACGCTTCAGAGAAAAGTTCTACCTTTACGGGCATATGAATCCAATGGGGTATATTTTTACTGCAAATATAATTGATTCCTATATTGATTACATTGTCCGTAAAAATCCTGATGATTTTAAAAATATTGCATTTATTAATGCAGATATAAAATATAGTTTTGGTTAATTCGGATATAAAATTTCAGAAAGAAGTCACAAAATGTCTTTATCTGCTTTTTCTCAAAAAACCATCAGATTTTTGAAAAAGAATACTGTGACCGTGGTTGCTTTTGCAGCTGCGGTCATTACCTGCTTTTTCGTTCCTTTTGACAAGGAATACATAGATTACTTTGATTTCAAAACACTCACGTGTCTTTTTTGTGTTTTAGCTGTAGTTTGTGCTTTGAGAAATATTCGTTTCTTTTATACTTTAGCAAAAGCCATAGTTCAGATTTTTAAAAATGCCCGTTTAAGTGTTCTTGCCCTTGTTTATATAACTTTTATCGGCTCAATGCTTATTGCTAACGATATGGCACTTTTAACCTTTTTGCCGTTAGGTTATTACGTGCTTCGTAAGACACGTAAAGAAAAATATATGGCATTCACCTTTGTAATGCAGAATATTGCTGCCAATTTAGGCGGTATGCTTACGCCTTTTGGCAATCCACAGAATCTTTATCTATACTCAAAATTCAATATAGATAACCTTGAGTTTATGAAAATAATGGCACCACCCTTTATTTTCGCAATAACCCTAATAACAATTAGTTGTATCATCGGTGTTAAGTCTGAACCACTTTCCATAAAGGATGATTATTCAAAACTTCCACCGTTAAGGGTTGCGTTGTATCTTGTTCTTTTTGCGTTGGCAATAGCAATTGTTTTCAGAGGAATTCCTTATTGGGTTGGCTTAGTTATAATTCCTGCTGTACTTCTTTTTGCTGATAGAAGTGCATTGAAAAAGGTTGATTATCCATTGCTTTTAACCTTTGTTTTCTTCTTTGTTTTTGCAGGAAATATGGCAAGAATCGATGTGGTAAGAAACTTCTTTTCATTCCTTTTAGAAAAGAATACTCTTTTATTCAGTATTCTTTCTTGCCAGTTTATAAGTAATGTGCCATCGGCAATTCTGCTTTCACAGTTTACTGAAAACTATAAGGATTTGTTGGTTGGTGTTAATATCGGCGGTGTGGGAACATTGATTTCCTCACTTGCAAGTTTGATAACATTCAGAGAATACACAAAACGAAACCCTATGATGACAGGACATTTTATGAAATATTTCACACTACTTAATCTTTTGTTCCTTGTGTCGTTAACAGGATTTATGTTAATATTAAAACTTTTTAAGTAACGGGTGATATTATGAGTAGTAAACTTTTATTAGGCGTGGCAAGGGGCGATATAACTCCCGAAATCGGTGGCAATCTTTTTGGTTATCGTCCTGATTTGTATTCCGAAAGCGTTAACGATAATCTTACTGCAACAGTTTTCGCTTTTACCCAGGGTGAAGAGAAATTTGTTTTAATAACAGTTTGCGTTTGCCTTATTGATACGAGCATAACCGACGAATTGAGAAAGCTTATAAGCCAAAAGCATAACGTTAAAATCGGCAATATAATAATCTGTGCAACCCATACTCATTCAGGCCCATCAACAAACAATATGCCCGGTTGGGGTGTGGTTGATATGCCGTATTATGAAAGCATTATGAAACCTAACATTTTGAATGCAGTTGATGAGGCTTTTTCGAATACTCAACCTGTTACTATGGGCGTTGGTGTTGGTAAAAGCGATTTAGGTATTAACCGCCGTCAGCTTGAAACAAATAATGAGGTCTGGCTTGGTCAGTGCTATTGGGCACCCTATAACCCACAAATGATAGTTATTTCCTTTAAAAACGAAAAAGGTGAAATTATCGGTAACATAATTCACTATGGTTGCCACGGCACTTGTGCAGGTGTTAATAAAGAGGTAAGCCGTGATTGGTCAGGAGTTATGACAGATGCCCTTGAAGAAGAAACCGGAGCAATAACCGCCTTTTTCAATGGTCCTGAGGGTGATGTGGGCCCTCGTCTTTCCAATGGTGCAACAACTGCAGAGCTTCCTTACATATATGAAACAGGCGGTATTGGTGCAAAGGATGCTATAAAAATTTTTAAGACTATTGAAGAATACAAAGACTTTTCAGTTTCTTCTGTGAATGATAGCGTTAAATTGCCTTATGATAAAAGAATTTCTTACGAGGATGCAGTTGAGGGGTGCAAAAAATATACCCACGATGCGATTAATAAGGATAAGCAAATGGCAGTTTATTTCACCAAGGTGAAAGAGTCTTACGAAACAGATTTTATCGAAGAAGAATTTACTGAAATTGAGCAAAGCATTATAAGAATTGGTGATGTTGCTTTTGTTGCCTTTCCTTATGAGCTTTTCTCGGAAATCGGAATGAGAATAAACAGAGCAGTTAAAGATTTGAATGTGCTTTCTCTTTCAAATGCAAACGGCTCAAAAGGCTATTTCCCCACTCAGGACCAGCTTTGCAGAGGTGGTTATGAAGTGACAATGTTTAAATATAATGGTGTGCAATGCCCTGTGGATGATGCGGATTATCATTTGCTCAAAGGCACACTTGATAATATCGAAAAATTAGAAAGATGAGGTAGGCGTTATGTTCAGAATCGGTAAAGAGGAAATAGATGCAGTAGCAAGAGTTATAGAATCAAAACAGCTTTTTAAATGTAACGATGCTTTAAAGGAAACCGAAAATTGCGAAAAAGATATGAGAGAGCTTTTCGGTCTTAACCACGCAGTTCTTATGACATCAGGCTATGCGGCACTTGTTTCTGCTTTGGTTGGTATGGGTATCGGACCTGGTGATGAGGTTATTATTCCTGCTTATACATATATTGCAACTGCAATGTCAGTTGTTGGTGCGGGTGCTATGCCCGTTATTGCCGAGGTTGACGAAACTCTTATGATTGACCCGGACGATATTGAAAAGAAAATAACCGAAAGAACAAAAGTGATAATTCCCGTTCATATGATGGGTTACCCCTGTAATATGAAAGCTATTATGGAAATTGCAAAGAAGCATAATCTCTTTGTTCTTGAAGATGCTTGTCAGGCAAATGGTGCAAAATTTGAGGGCAAGCGTTTAGGTACAATCGGCGATGCAGCGGCTTTAAGCTTTAATTATTTCAAAATTATCAGTGCAGGTGGTGAGGGTGGTGCACTTCTCACAGATAATAAAGAAATCTTTGAAAAGGCACTTATTTATCACGATAGCAGTGCTGTTGCATATTTCGGCGACCAGATGAAGGATTTCTCAACAGAGCCTTTCTGCGGAACAGAATTTCGTGTTGGTGAGGTTACATCTGCAATTCTTCGTCAGCAGTTCAAAAAGCTTGATGGAATAGTTGCGGATTTGAGAAAAAATAAAGCACTCCTTAAAGAAGCTCTTGGTGAAGGCTTTGATTACCCACCATGCAACGATGACGATGGTGATAGTGCAATTGCAATCACTTTCCGTTTTGAGAGTGTTGAAAAATGCCTCAGCTTTGCAGAAAAGATTGGAGCAACAGTACCCGGATTTACAGGTAAGCATGTTTATAACGACTGGAAGCCTATTCTTGAAAAACGTGGTGCGGCACATCCTCTTATGGATCCATTTAAAATGGAGTGTAATAAGCATATTGAATACTCAGAAGATATGTGCCAGAAGAGCCTTGAGATTATGAAGCGTTGTGCTCACATCTTTATGGACCCCGATTGGACACAGGAAGAAATAAACGCCCTTGCAAAGAAAATCAAAGAGGCTGTAAAATAAGAGGTTTTTACTATGGGAAAAATTAAAATTGGTGTTTTGGGTGCAGGTCGCGGAATTGATATTGCAGAAAATTTCAAGCTTCTTGATTGCGAAATAGTTGCTCTTTGTGAAATTAACGAAAAAAGAGCAGAAGAAGGTCTTAAAAATCTTTGCATGGAAGTGCCTGTTTACAAAGATTTTGATGAGTTTCTTGAAATCCCAATGGATGCAGTTATTATTGCAAACTATTTCCACGAGCACACTCCTTTCGCTATTAAATGCTTTGAAAAGGGCGTACACGTTTTTTGCGAATGTATTTCAAATGGTACAATGGCAGAGGGCGTTGAGCTTGTAAGAGCCTATGAAAAAAGCAGTTCAATTTTTATGTTGGCAGAAAATTACCCCCAGATGATTTTCAACAGAGAAATGAAAAAGGTTTGCGATGGGGGAACTCTTGGTAAAATACTTTATGCAGAGGGCGAATATAATCATCCTCTTAATCCTAATGACATTGATTTCTATAAAGGTTATGTGTATTTCCCTGAGCATTGGAGAAATTATCTTCCTCGTTCATATTATGTAACCCATTCTTTAGCACCACTTATGTGGTCAACAGGTGCAACACCAAAAACAGTTACTGCTTACGGTGTTTTCTCACCAATGGATGAATATGGTACAGCTCGTTATGTTGGCGACAGTGCAACGATTATGATGACTCAGAATGATGATGGCTCTGTTTTCAGGTTTACAGGCTGTGGTGCCTTTGGTGCTCACCATAATGCATACCGCATCTGCGGAAAGAAAGGGCAGATTGAAAATGTGCGAGGTATGGGTAGTAAAGTTATGCTTCGCTATAACCATTGGGAAATTCCTGAGGGGATGGAAGAAAACAACCTTTATGAACCCGCATGGAATGATAACGACGAAGATTTAATAAATAATGCAGGCCATGGCGGTGGCGATTATATTGTTGCAAGAATGTTTCTTGAATGTATTAAAGAGGGTAAACAACCTGAATTTCCTTATGATATTTATTCTGCAGTGACGATGTCTTCCGTTGCAATTCTTGCTCATCGCTCTATGCTTGAAAATGGTAAAACTTATATTATTCCCGATTTTAAAATGGAAGAATGTCGCAAGCAATATGAAAACGATAGACTTTCTCCATTTTATTATAGTGACGGTACAGAGCCAAGTTTGCCCTGCTGCTCTGTAACAGATTATAAACCAACCGAAGAACAAATAAAGAAATATATTGAAAATTTAGAGAGATAATTATGCTTTATTACATACTTGTTTTTAGTGCCACAATTCTTTTTGCCTTGCAATTTTTCTTTAACCAAAGGTTTGAACAAACCAGAGGAAATGATTTGAAATCTGCTTTGGAATTCAACCTTTATAAGAGTGTGATAATTGTTGTTATGATGCTTTTTATAAGTGGCTTTAAAATCATCGTAACACCCTTTAGTGTTGCATTGTCAGCTGTTTATGCTCTTGCTTGTATATTGATGACCTATTTCAGTCTTAAAGCTTTTTCGGTTGCAAATCTTTCGGTTTATTCCGTTTTTTCAATGTTGGGCGGAATGATATTACCATTCCTTTTGGGCGTTGGATTCTATGACGAAAAGCTTACACCATTCAAAATTGTTTGCTGTGTTTTAATTGTTGTTTCCGTTCTTCTTAACATTAAAGGTGGTAACGGAAATAAAAAAGCAATTCTCTACTATATGGCTGTATTTATGCTTAATGGTAGCGTTGGTGTGATTTCAAAAATTCATCAGTCTTCAGAAATTTCTCATACAGACAGCACAGGCTTTATGTTCCTTTCTTCTCTGGCTTGTATAATAATCAGCGGAATATGGCTTCTTATTAAATATAAGAAAATTTCTGTGGTGAAAGGCAAAGCACTTGTGTTTGCAGGTGGATATGGAATTTTCAATGGTGTGGGCAATTGGTTTTTACTTCTTTCTCTTATTCATTTACCTGCATCTGTGCAGTATCCCTTGGTAACGGGTGGTGTAATGGTTTTCTCAACTTTTATAAGTGCTTTGAGAAAAGAGAAACTTACTAAAACAGATTATATAGCTGCAGCAATATCGTTTGTTGCATCTGTGTTAATGGCTTTTTGATTTTGTGATATTACAGATATTTGTTTATCAATATTGCAGTATAATAAAATTTATGGTAAAATCATAAGACCGAGGTGTTTTTATGAAAAAAATTAATTTTAAAAATATATTAAAAGGGAAAATTGTGTTAGCAGTTTTACTGGCTCTTGTGGTTGGTGTTGGTATTTACGGAACTGTTTTAGGACTCAAAAGTACAATTGAAGAAAAAAAGAAAGAAAAACAATTTAATATTACAACCACCGAAAAGTTTGAACTCACAGGGAAAGCTAAAGAGTTTTCTTGCGAAAATTTCAGCATTACATTAACTGATGATTTTGAAGATTTTGAGGATGTGGAAATTGATTTAGGTGCAGTTTCTGATGGAATTGATGTGTACGTTGTAGCAGATAAATTTGAAAAAAATTCAGAAGCATCCAAGATGACCGCTTTTGAATTTGCAAAGTCACTGGTTGATCCTGAAGATAAAAGCACCAAGATTAGTGAGGTGGATGGAATTCCTTGTGCTGAATATAGGTTTGTTGGTGAAATAGATGGTGTTGTGAAGGATTACAAGGTTTTCTGTTATAAAGGTGAAAACTGCTTCTGGATGGTACATTTTATCACAGAGACTCAATATACATTGAAATACGAACCCTATGTTGCCCAGTGGATTAAAACCGTAGAGGCTAAATAAAATTTATACTAAATACCTAATATAAATGGTTTTTATACCCGTTCTTTGTTGTTATTTAATCATTGACAATAAAGAACGGGTGTGCTATATTATTAGCAACCGATAGAGGTGCATTTTGTTAAGAGTAGCCTTGGCGTGAAAGTTCGCCCGAACTGCCATGGTGAAAGGAGCAGGTGCCGAAGACGATTTATGGCAAAAAATCGATCTGGCAGTACGGAATAATATCTTTACTGTTGTCACCGTTTTGGTGGAGAGCTATCTTACATAATATTATGCTCATCGTATTGGAGCATTTATTTTTGTGTGGGTAGTTGCTTTTCGGCAACTATTATTTTTTTGTGAGGTAAAAATTATGAAAAACACAGTTTTTACAGGTGTTGCAACAGCACTCGTAACACCCTTAAACGCAAATGGCGTTGATTACGAAGCATTCGGCAGACTTATTGACTGGCAGATTGAAGAGGGTATCAACGCTCTTGTAATCGCAGGTACAACAGGTGAGGGTTCAACTCTTACTGATGAAGAGCATAGAGAGGTTCTCCGCTTCTCCGTTGAAAAGGTTGCAGGTAGAGTTCCCGTTATTGCAGGTACAGGTTCAAACGATACAGCTTATGCTATCGACCTTACCAAATTTGCTTGCGAAGTTGGTTGCGATGCAATGCTTCTTGTTACACCTTATTACAATAAAGCAACTCAGAAAGGTCTTATTGAGTCCTTCAGAGCAATTGCGGATGCTTCAACAAAGCCCTGCATTCTTTATAATGTTCCTTCAAGAACAGGTTGCAACCTTACTCCTGCATCCTGTGCGGTTCTTGCAGAGCATCCCAATATTGTTGGTATCAAAGAGGCTTCAGGCAACATTTCTCAGATTGCAGAGATTGCTGCTCTTACCAAGGGTGAGTTTGATATTTATTCAGGTAATGATGACCAGATTGTTCCTCTTATGTCTTTAGGTGGTAAGGGTGTTATTTCCGTTCTTTCAAACATTCTTCCCAAGAAAACAGTTGAGCTTTGCGATAAATTCTTTGCAGGAGACTTAGAGGGTAGCCGTGCACTTCAGCTTGAAATGCTTCCTCTTATTAACTCTCTTTTCTGCGAGGTTAACCCCATTCCTGCAAAAGCTGCAGTTGCTGCTATCGGTTTCGGCGAAAACTATGTAAGACTTCCTCTTACAACAATGGAACCCGAAAACGAAGCAAAAATGCTCCAGCTTATGAGAGAACAGGGTTTGGATGTTTAATATGATTTGTTCAAATTTAGAAATCAAGAATAACACCTTATTCTTCGGCGGTCACAGCACAGTTGACCTTGCCCAAAAATATGGCTCACCCATTTATGTTATGGATGAGCAGAAGATAAGAGAAAATTGCCGTAAATATATTAACGGAATGAAAAAATATTTCGGCGAAAATGCAAAGCCTTTTTATGCAAGTAAGGCTTGCAGCTTCAAAAGGATTTATAATATTGTAGAATCCGAGGGTATGGGCGTTGATGTGGTTTCCGTTGGCGAAATCTACACCGCTTTGAAATCGGGCTACAATATGAAAAATGTATGCTTTCATTCCAACAGCAAAAATGATTACGATATCAATTTCGCTATGGACTGCGGTGTTGGTTGCTTCGTTGTTGATAACATAGAAGAGCTTGATTCAGTTGACCGCTTTGCAGGGGAAAGAGGCATTAAACAGAAAATCCTCTTCCGCGTTACACCCGGTATTGATACTCATACCTATGAAGCTGTTAACACAGGTAAGGTTGACTCCAAATTCGGTTTTCCAATTGAAACCGGTGCTGCTATGGAAATCACAAAATATGCTCTCACAAAAGAGAATATTGACCTTGCAGGCTTCCATTGTCACGTTGGTTCTCAGCTTTTTGAGTCTTCCGTTTTCATCCGCTCTGCAGAAATTATGCTGGAATTTATTGCAGATGTAAAAAATACATTAGGCTATGAAGCAAAAGAGCTTGACCTTGGCGGGGGCTATGGTGTTAGATACACAGAAAATGATCCCACTATTGATATTGAAGACAATATTCGTCAGGTTGCAGAGTATTTCAAAGAAAAATGCAAAGAGCTTAATGTAAACGAACCCTTCGTTAGTATGGAGCCCGGCAGAAGCATTGTTGCAGATGCAGGTATCACTCTTTACAGAGTTGGCAATGTAAAGAGAATTGAGGGTTACAAAAACTATGTTGCTATTGATGGCGGTATGACCGATAACCCCAGATACGCTCTTTACGAATCAGAATATACTGTTATTGCCGCAGATAAGGCAGAAGAGGAGTGCAATTTCCTTTGTGATCTTGTTGGTAAATGCTGTGAAAGCGGAGATATTATTCAGCCCAAGGTAATGCTTCCTGAAAGCATCAAGAGAGGCGATCTTGTAGCAGTTCTTACAACGGGTGCATATAATTTCTCAATGTCTTCAAACTACAACAGAATCCCTCGTCTTCCTGTTATTATGGTAAACGGCGATGAAACCTATGTTGCAGTAAAAGGTGAAACCCTTGATGATATAATCAGTCGTGATATGTAAAATAAACAACCGATTAAGAAAAAACTTGATTTTCTTAATCGGTTGTAATTTTTATGGTGCAGAGGTTGTTTCTATTTCTTCATATATATTGGTGGAATAAGTGAAGTAATAAATGCCTTCCGATGTTAAAAATTCTTGTTGCTTTAACTGACTGTTGAGATACGCCCAATCCCATAATAGATCAGCAGTTTTTACTTCTACCGATTTATCTAAAGGCTTTGCATTCCCGTCTTCAAACTTGATAATGCCGGTTTTTTCATTAACAGTTGTATATATGTTTTTCTCATTCTTAACCTTGTTTATAAAAAGCACAAAAGTGCCATCTTCTTCAAAATAGTTTTCACTGTTTACAATGGTTATAACCTCGCCAATGCTTTCGCTTACAGGACAATTAACATAGACCTCGGTGTAATATTTCCCATTCTTTTCGTAGCTTTTTATGGGCTTGATTTTTTCAGTTTCTTTTCCGTATGCACAACGGATTTGGCTTGTATTTGCAAGTATTACATAATCAGTGCTTGAAGCCAGATCTGTAATTCTGATTTTCTCTTTTGTTAAAGCTGAAATAACACATATTGAAGAAAGCAAAATTACTAAACAAAAAACAACTGCAGATATTTTCTTTTTCATAGCTATACCTTCAGATTTTTCCCTATAACATAGATTCCCGTTAACATTAGTCCTATTGATAAACCGAGAAAAATACCTGAAAAGAAGTCAGTGAAATTTGTTCCGCCTAAAAGTCGCGAAAGAACTAGAAATGTTACTCCCAGAACAACAACGAGAAAACCATAAATTGTTTTATTTTGTTTTTCAAGGCTATGAACTCGCCTTAATAAAAACATTATTCTCACATCTTCTGCATTTTCGCGTGTGTTGTCCTTTTCTTCTCCGTCCATAAGCTCGGAAATGGTAATTTCTAATTCGTCGCAAAGAGGTTTTATAACGCTGTAATCGGGCATACAATTGCCGTTTTCCCATTTAGATACAGTTTTGTTTGATATACCTAAAATTTCTGCCAACTGCATTTGAGTAAGGTTTTTTTCTTTTCTTTTTTGTGCAATAAAATTCCCGATTTGCTTCTGGTTCATTCTTCTTCCTCCTCCTCAAAATTTACGTAATATGACATATTTTCTCTAAAGAGTGTGGGTATGGGCTGTAGATTGTCTTGAGTTTCCAAGGATTTTTCTGAATCAACACAGCCTATTATTTGTTCAAGCAATATATTTACTGTTGTGCTTTTGGAAGCACCGTAATCAAATGTTGCCATAACATCGTTATATTGTATAGTACAATACCAATAGTCCGAAATACCTACATTAAATTCAATATTATCTTCTGTTAAAGTAAGAACCTCGTCAATGCGTTCTTTCATTGAGTCGATTTGTTGTTCGTTCAATTTGAGTTCAACTTTTTGGATGCTTTTGCCTGATTCGTTTTCTGCAAGAAGTTTGTCGTCAGGTGTCAGAATAAAAGCGTAACGATTTCCTGCATAACCACCAACCATACTGAAGCTTATTATATATTCCTCTTCATCGATGTTGAAATCAGATTTTTTATTTGTATCGGCAGACGAGTTGCAAGATGTTAAAAGTATAATAAACGAACAAGCTAAACACCAAATTTTTAAAATGGATTTTTTCATATTTCCGCCTCCCTCAACTAAATGTTAATTTATTAAAACAAAAATTAACACCCACTAATAAGAGAATTCAGGTGGAATATGTGTTTAATCATTTCTTTTCAGCAATAAACGCTCTGAATAAAGGCAAGCAGGCGTTAAAAAAGGCTTTGTAGCTTTCGCAATAGCTTCTGTCTTCCTTTGAACGTTTGCATCCACCTGCACGGCATATTGGAAAGTATTTGCATTTTTTACACTCTTCGGGAATATAGAGGCTTTCTCTCAAAAACTCTGTTGCCTTTTCACAATGGGCGAGAGTGTCAAAGTTTTCTGTTGGGGTGTTAATGTTGCCTAAAAGCCATTCATCCGTGCAGTAAAAGTCGCAAGGGTAAATGTTGCCGTTACCCTCAACAACAAATTGGTGCATACAGTGACCGCACATACCACATTGTTCTGTAGGGTTGCCTAAATATAAATGCACAAGATTGTCGAAATAGCGAATGCTAGTATAATTGCCCTGAACATAGTCTTTAACATAGGCATTAAACCCGTGAATAAGAAAGTGCTTGTATTGCTCGGGTGTCATATAAAGCTCACTTTCTGTTTTATCACCAAAGGGGCGAAGGCAGGGGATGAACTGCAGATATCTGAAACCACGCTTTTTGAAATAACGGATAATATCGTCAATGTTCTCTGCACATTTACCTGTAAGAACAGTAAGAATATTAAACTGCACACCAACTTTTGTGAAAATATCTGCGGCTTTAATTATTTTATAAAAAGCATTCTGATTATTGCTGTCAATCCGAAATGAGTTGTTGTCAAAATCCCCGTCAAGACTTAAACCGATAAGGAAGTCTTTTTCTTTAAAGAACTTAGCCCATTTCTCATCAATAAGAGTGCCGTTTGTCTGCAAACCATAAAAGATTTTGCTTTTCTTTATGTTCAACTCATCAACCTTTTTGCAGAAATATTCGAAATATTCAATACCTCTTAAGGTTGGTTCACCGCCCTGAAAAGCGAAAGCGACGCTTTCTCCGTTGGCAAAATCCAAAGCCTTTGCTATTAAATTATCAGTTGTTTCTTCAGTTATCATACCAAAGCTTTTAACATCACGATGGTCTGTAACATCGTGATAGAAACAATATTTGCACCGCATATTGCATAAAGCGGAAGCGGGTTTAATCATTATTGAAATGGGGGGCAAATATATCAATCCTTTTATATCATTAAACCTCGGAATTTTTCCGAGGTTTAATGCGTTTTTTATTTATAATATTCTTCGTTCATACCACGGCGGTCAGATTTGAAGTTTTTCATAATCTCATCCATTTTTGCATTCATTTCCTCTGCAATTGTGGGGTAAACTGATGAGCGGTTGAGGTTTTCGCCTCTGTCATCGCTTAAAATGTGTAACCAATTCTTTCTGTATTTATCAAAGAAAGCGGAGTTATCATTCTGAATTCTCTTGAAATATTTGAAGGTGATGTTTTCATTATCTGTGAGAACATCATATTTATAATCCTTGTATTCTTCTCTTCCAAGGATTTCTTTAGTAGGTACAGTATATTGAATTGCCTTAAGGCTTTCTCTCTTCATATGAAGAATGGGGTATTCTTCTGTGTGAATAACCTTGTCGTTTTTAAGAAGAGGAACGATTGAAACGCCATCAATATCTCTGTCAAAGGGAAGGTAATTCTTTTCTCCGCTGTTACCGGTGATACCGCAAAGCTCAACAAGAGTGGGCATCATATCAACAAATGTTGCACTGTTGTGCCTTGTTTCGCCCTCTTTCCAAATACCACCGTTGTTACCCCAACGAATCATAAAGGGAACCTTCTGGCCTCCTTCGTAAGCGAGGTATTTACCGCCACGATGTCCGCCAACAGAGCCTTCAAGAGCGGGACCGTTATCACTTGTGAAAACGATAATGGTGTCATCCATAACGCCTAAATCTTCGAGAGTTGTGAAAAGCTCACCGAGATAATAGTCGAATTCTGTGATGCAGTCTGCATAAGTACCCATCCCTGTTTCACCATTAAACTTATCACCAACAAAAACAGGTGCGTGAGGCCAGGGTGTTGCGTAATATGCAAAGAAGGGTTCATCAGAATTTTCAACCTTATCAGTAATCCAATCGGTAATTTCCTCGTGAATCCATTCTGTCAACTGCCTTTGGTCTTTTTTGCCATTTTCATCGCGGAGCTCTTCAACACCATGAACAATTTCATATTCACCATTTTCTTCTGATACGTGATAGAAGGGTGCCATATCGTTAACGTGGTGGCTACCATAGAAATAGTCAAAGCCCTGATTTGTAGGAAGATATTCGCCATAGTCACCTAAATGCCATTTACCAAAAGCACCTGTGTTATAGCCTGCCGCCTGGAATGTTTCTGCAAGAGTGATTTCGTCACCGAGCATACCATCGCAGTTGTTACCCATTTCAATGGAGTTGAAAATACGGGTCTGTGCAAAAGGCGAGAAAGTATCATAGGTGGGATAAATAACATTATCCGCATATCCTCGGAAAGGATATCTGCCTGTCATAAGAGCGAATCTTGCAGGGGAGCAAACAGAATAGCTTGAGTAGAAGTTATCAAAATTAAGTCCTTCTTCACCGATTCTGTCCATATTGGGTGTGTCGTAAATTGCACCATTGAGAGAGGTGTCACCATAACCCATATCGTCCATAAGAACGAAAAGAACATTAGGACTTTTTGA
>JAZNHK010000049.1:0-4846 GCA_045576915.1 Acutalibacteraceae bacterium | reverse complement strand
TACAGATAAAACAAAAATTGCTACACCTTCAATTATTGATAAAGCAACATTAAATTGACCATATTTTTCTAAAAAATTATTAATACTCTCTTTTAAGTCTTCAAACCAACCTTCATAAAATATTTCTGATTTAAAAGATGCTAATATCACAATTGTTGTATTTACAGAAGTAATCAAAGCAGTTAAAAATGTTGCAACACTGCCACTTATAAGCTTAGATGATATAAGTTTGTTCCTTTTCACAGGTAATGTAAAGGTAAGATAACCTTCATCAGAAAATAAATGCTTATAAAATCTTATATAAACAAGCAATGCAGTCATAATTGCAAAAGCAAAAAAGCTCAAAACAATTAAAACCAATCCAATTGTTGCAAAAACATATACGCTTTCGGGTAAATCCTTGGGTGAATCTATAACACTACCGCAACCTACACCTGCAAATGCAAGAATAAAAGTTGTTAAAGCACCAATCCACCAGAATTTGAAAATTGCTTTAAAATCATATTTTAATAATTTCTTTAGCATCTGAATACCTCCTTAAACAACTCATCAAGGGATTTTCCCGTTTCGTTCCTTGTTTCCTCTGCGTTACCACGCATAACAATCTGTCCACCGTAGCTGATGAAAATGAAATCATCAAGAATCTGCTCAACATCAGAAATAAGGTGGGTTGTTATAATAATTGTAGCTTCAGGGTTATAGTTACCAACGATTGTACTCAAAATATATTCTCTTGTGGCAGGGTCAACACCTGCAATTGGCTCATCAAGTAGATAAAGCTTTGCTTGTCTGCTCATAACAAGAACAAGCTGAACCTTTTCCTTAGTGCCTTTAGAAAGTTTTTTTAGTTTTGCATCTGTGTCTACTTTAAGGTCATTTAATAATTTAATTGCTCTTTCTTTATCAAAGTCTTTATAGAAATCTGCAAAATAATCAATAACATCTTTGACCTTCATAGACGCTGTAAAATATGTTCTTTCAGGAAGGTAGGAGATATATGTACAGGTTTCCTCACCAACAGGCTTACCATTTACCAATATTTCACCTGTGGTAGGTTGTAACAAACCTGCAATCATTTTAATCATTGTGGATTTACCACATCCGTTAGGACCTAAAAGACCTACTATTCTGCCTTGTGGAATTTCTAAATTTAGATTATCAATAACTAATTTGTTCTTTGTGTATGCTTTCGATAAGTTTCTGAACTCTAGAATATTCATAGCTTTTCCTCCTCGATGATTTTTATTGCCTGTTCTGTAGAAATAGAGAGTTGAGCCATATTTTTAATAAAATCTTTTGCAATGTTTTTTGCTAACTCATTTCTACATACTTCTATAATTGCCTTATCATCTGTAACAAATCTGCCTACTGTGTTTTTCGAAATAATCAAACCGTTATTTTCAAGTTCTGAAAAAGCGTGTTGTATAGTGTTTGGGTTAACTGCAGCCTCCAAAGCAAGCTGCCTTACACTTGGTATCTGTTCACCGGGTTTATATTCACCCGATAAAACTGATTTGGTAAGCCTGTCTGCAATCTGGAGAAAGACAGGTTTATCTGAAGTGAATTTCCAAGCCAATAATATCGCCTCCATGTATTACTGTACTAGTACAATGGTACACTAAAAAGAAATTTTTGTCAACAAAAAATAAAAGGCAACCTTAAAGGCTACCTTTTACAAAATTATTTTCACTGATTATTGAGTTAACATTTTTTATTTTGATTTCAAATTCTGCATCAAATATGTTGTTTTTAATTTGGGCTTCTTTCAGGTATTCGAGCCATATAACGTGCTTTTTACCAATGGGGTTTTTGAATGTATTATTTTCAAGAATCAGTTTATCATGGACAAAACCATCAAAATTTTCATTCATTATTTTGGGGGTGTAACGGATGACAGGTGCACCTGGGTAGGTAGTACCATGGTCGCAACTGAAAATCTGGTTATTTCTGAAAATTACAGTTTTTGAATATCCTGATTCAAACCAGAAATTACAGTCATCCTCCATAAGAAGAGCAGGGCCCCAGAGCTTATAGAATCTGTTATTTTCGATTATAACTTCGCCACGGGTTGTACAGAGGATACCTCTACCGCTTGTTGTACCAAAATCGCAATTCCTTACGTATAAATTAGGTGTCCAGGTTGCATTTTCAACAACATCTTTGCCGATTTCGATTTCGGGTAAAGCTCTGTCGAGATTTAACAAAATATCAGTATCATTAAGCTTTTTATATGCAACAACTTTTGTTTGAGCAAAGGGTTGAAGATTATCCCATTTTATAAATTCAAGCTCGTCACCAACCTCAAATGCCTGAAATCCCCAGCTTTCATCGTGCATAAAGCGAACAATGATTGAATTTTTGTTATAATCAGCTTCAACAATTCTCAAATGCGTGCCGTGAACGTTTATATAATCATCGTGTGCACCTTGAGCTTTGCAGTTTTCAACTATCAAATTGCCTTTACAGCCTGAAAATTGAAAAAAATCTGCAGTACTTGTAATTGTTCTGTGGTCGGCAGGGGTGAGGTCACAATTCAGATATGTAACATTTTCGCAGAATTGAGAAACCATACCCAATCCGTGCATAAATTTAACTCTTAAATTCTCAAATTTTAAGTTTTTACATCTTTGAAAAAGACTGCCCGTCTGGTCGCGGACTATGTTTCTTGTCTGGAAAGTAGCACCAACAGGAAAATCAGCATCTTTTTTTACTAAAACAACCTTTAATCGATTGTTTCCTAAATCTTCAATACTCTCAAAGTCCAAATCAGCTCTTCTAAAATTCCTCGGAATACCCGTTTCAGGGTCAATCAGCTTAATATGCCTGCGATTGCCGATATATGAATCCTCCCAATAGGGAACACCATTTAAATCGGGTTCACCTTGCCAGATAAGATTATTATCTTCAATTCTGTAAAGGCAGTCTTTGTTGATCTCAATAACGCAAGTACCGTCTTCATTAGAAAGAACCTTAAATTCTGCCATTGTCGGACAAGCGTAGTCGATTGTAATATTTTTTACCGTTATATTCTCGCAATTATTAAATAAAAGGGGAGTTATTTTGCCGTGTACAAGTAAAGTTGCACCGTTTCCATCAATTGTTATATTCTTTTTGTTATCTAAATAAATTGCTGTATGTCTTGTTCCGTCAGGGTTTTCGTGCTTTTTTGCAGTATTTGAGCAGTAAAATCCTCTTAAAAAGTAAGAATCGTCCTGACGGACATCATATATTTTATTTTTTTCTAAAATAATTACATCATTATCTTTAATATCCAAAACCAAATTGCAAAATTCATTCATAATAAAACCACTTTCATCAGACAGAAGTATTAAAACAATTATACTTTCAATAAACGAAAAATACAATGGTTTTTATAGTAGATATTTTCATTTGTTTATGTTAAAATGAAAGAAATCATTATATAAATGAGGTTTTTTTATGAAATATTTTATTGGTGCGGATTTAGGCACATCTTCTTTAAAAATGATTCTTACCGATGCTAATGGTAAAGTTATAAATACAGTTACAAAGGATTACTCTGTTTCATACCCGAAATCAGGCTGGAGCGAACAACTTGCAGAGGATTGGTGGTCTGCATTAAAGCTTGGCTTACCTGAACTTATAAAAAACATATCAGGTGAAGATGTTGCAGGAATCGGTGTTGCTGGCCAGATGCACGGACTTGTTATACTTGATGAAAATGATAATGTTATTCGTCCTGTAATACTCTGGAACGACGGCAGAACCGCAAAAGAAACCGAGTATTTGAATACTGTTATCGGTAAAGAGGTTCTTTCTGAAAACACAGCTAATATTGCTTTTGCAGGCTTTACTGCACCAAAAATTCTTTGGGTAAAGGAAAATGAACCCGAAAACTTTGAAAAAATTTATAAAATTATGTTGCCGAAAGACTACATAAATTATCTTCTCACAGGTGTTCACGCTTGTGATTATTCTGATGCTTCGGGTATGCTTCTTTTGGATGTTAAAAACAAATGCTGGTCAAAGAAAATGCTTGACATCTGCTCTGTTAAAGAGGCTCAGATGCCAAAGCTCTTTGAAAGTTTTGAGGTTATTGGTACGGTTTTGCCTGAAATTGCTTCTGAATTGGGTATAAACAGTCAGGCGATTGTTGTTGCAGGTGCAGGTGATAACGCAGCAGCGGCAATAGGAACTGCCACAACAGGCGAGGGCAAATGCAATATTTCTCTCGGTACATCAGGAACTGTTTTTGTTTCTTCAGAAAAATTTGGTGTTGATAAATTCAATGCACTTCATTCCTTTGCACACGCTGACGGCGGTTTCCATTTAATGGGCTGTATTCTTTCTGCGGCATCCTGCCATAAGTGGATTTGTGACAAAATTTTTTCTGAAAAAGATTATAATTTACTTGAAAGTGAAATTGATACGGATATTTTAGGTAAAAATGAATTGTTTTTCCTTCCTTATCTTATGGGTGAAAGAAGTCCTATAAACGACACAGATGCAACCGGTGTATTTATTGGTCTTCGTCCTAATACAACCCGTTCACAGATGCTCCTTGCTGTCCTTGAAGGTGTAAGCTTCGCTATAAGAGATAATATTGAAATTGCAAAATCTCTTGGTATTGAAGTAAAAAGTAGTTGCCTTTGCGGTGGGGGGGCAAAGAGCAATCTTTGGCGACAGATTTTAGCTAATGTTCTTAACATTAAGCTTAATATTCCTGTAGCAGAAGAAGGTCCCGGTTATGGTGCGGCAATTCTCAGTATGGTTGGTGCAGGTGAATATGACACAATTTCTGCCTGTGCAGAAAAATTAGTTGATATAAAAGAAACTGTTGAACCCAACGAAGAAAGTCGGAGGCCAA
>JAZNHK010000048.1:0-5872 GCA_045576915.1 Acutalibacteraceae bacterium | reverse complement strand
TTAATTTAACCATTCTCTTTTTTTATTAAACGATTATTTTGTCTTGTTATATCAGTTATATTTTGATTTTTGTTGTTTTAATAATTTTTGATTATGTAATTGGTTGAATCAGTTTTTCTGAATTAGTAGTTGGTCGTTTTAAAAAAACTGATTCAAAGCCTGATTAAATAATTTATAATTCAGTAAAAAATGCTTGTAATAATTCGTTACAAGGCTATATAAACTTAGTGAACCAAAAATAACACAAATTTAATAATTATCAGTTTTAGAAATGAGTAAAGGCTTTTGGCTAAAAAACTAATAATTGATTAGTACAACTTGTTTTTCATTCCTGAAACAAATGTTCGGTAGATGGTTTTTCTAAAGCGTATTACTGAAAGGGTTTGGATAAATTATTTTTTTGGTCAATTTTTTGTTCAGTAACAAATAGTTGTTTATAAGAATAGATTTTATTCCATAGAAAGCATTACGTCTGTTTCAAATGCGTTATCACCGATTTTTTCGATACCTTTTGGTAACTTAATGGTTTTCAGGTTGTGGCACTCGGAGAATGCTCTGTCCCCTATTATTTTCAGATTATCAGGTAGTATTACGTCTTCCAGATTGATACATTCTTCAAAAGTGCTGTTACCAATATGGGTAATACTGTCAGGTAAAATTACTGTAGTGAGAAGTCTGCAACCATAGAATGTATTGAATTTAATCTCTGTTATACCATCAGGTATTTTTACAAAAAATAGTCTTTCACAGCCTGAAAAAGCACCTTCACCAATGCTTGTTACAGTATTTGATATTATAATATTTTTCAAGTTTTCGCATCCGCTGAAAGCAAAATCACCGATTTCTGTTACACTTTCAGGAACTGAATAATCTGAATTGCTCTTATTTGCAGGATACAAAATAAGCTTATTTTTCTCTTTGTTCAAAAGCACATTATCAATTATTGTATAGTAAGAATTGTTTGCTGAAATTTTGATTTCAGCAAGACTTTTACAATCGGAAAAACTCGTACCATCTAATTCTTTTACGCGTTCAGGTAGAGTTATTTTTGTGATTTTATTTGCTCCGGAAAAGGCGTGTTTGCATATTTTTGTTACACTGTCAGGTATTGAAATTGTTGTAAGGTATAAAGAACTGTCGAAAGCATATTCTGCAATTGTTGTTACACCTTCAGGAATAGTGTATGATTCATCAGTTTTATATGGTGGATAAAATACAATTGTTGTTTTATTTTTATCAAAAAGCACACCATCAACAGATGTAAAATATTCGTTACTTTCCGGAACATTTATTTCACGAAAATGGTTGCAAAGTAAAAATGCAGTGCTATCAATTTTCTGTACACTTTGAGAAAATGTTATTGATTTTACCCTGCGTATAGCAAAAGCCAAAGATTTGATTTCTGTTACACCTTCAGGTATAACAACATCTTCCGAAGAGCCATTGTACCTCTTCAGTAAGCCATCTTTAATGTCAAACGGTTCGTGTGTGAATAAATTGTATGGTAACATAAACTACTCCCGGAATTTGTTTTATAAAGATTTATTTGTATGTGTGTAATGTGCAACTTTTATCAAATGCTTTTTTAGAAAAAATTTTGGCGTTTTCGTGAATCATTGCATTTCTTAGTTTTGTGCAACCGGAAAATGCAGCAACGCCAATTTCTGTTACAGTTTTTGGAATGGTTACAAAAGTGATACTTGAGCAATTGTAGAAAGCGTAGTCATGTATAATTGTTAAACCATCAGGAATTTTTATTGATGTAAGGTTCGTGCAGTCCCAAAAAGCACCGTTACCTATACTTTTTACAGATTCAGCAATAGCTACTGATTTGAGATTTGTGCAACCATCGAAAGCAAAGGCGTTTACACTTGTTACGCTGTTGGGCATTGTGACAGAAATAATGTTAGTGCAATCACTGAAAGCGTAATCACCAATTGTCGTTACACAATCAGGAATAACAACGTATTCATTGTTTGATATGTACTTTGTCAATATGCCATTTTCTATAATAAAATCTTCAGGCGTATCCGTTAAAATTTCTTTATAGTTATTTTCTGTATCTTGTGAAGTAGTTTTACAGTATTCTGTTACTTTATAATCAAAATTTAAAAACTTGTTTGCAGAGCTTATAAGATTATCGTTGATTGTAACAGATTTAAGACTATCACAGAAAAAGAACGCCTTATCCCCTATTTGTTTTACGCTTTCGGGAATTGTTACGCTGGTAAGATTTTTGCAATCAGCAAAAGCCCTGAAACCGATTCTAGCTACACTATTTCCTATAGTGAGTGATGTAAGACAATAGCAACCATCGAAAGCAAAATCGGCTATTGTGGTTACTTTATCAGGAATATTGATTGATGCGAGATTTGAACAACCGTAAAAAGCACACCTGTCAATATATATTACATTTTCCGGTATTTTAATAGAGTTAATGCTTTTGCAATCACGAAAAGCTGAATCACCTATAACTGACACATTATCAGGAACAATAACATAATCAGCATAGCCATTATATTTTTCAAGAACACCATCAACGATAACGAAGTCATTAACAGTACTGGTGGAAATTGTTTTTGCATTGCTTGAGCTTGCTGAATTATAAAGCTCAATCCCCTCCTGAGCTATGAATGCTTCACCGCAAATCTGGCAAACAACAGCTTTTTTGGCACCGTTTATAAGTTGTGATTGGTTACATTCAGGGCAAATTGCTTCTACAAGAGCCATGTTTCTTTCTCCTCAAAACCGAAATATTTTAATTCAATCTTTATATTTTTTCATACAAATAAGGATTGCGGAGGCAACTACCACCATTGTGATTGTGTAGCCTAATTTTGCAACTGCATTTTTTTCGGGATTTTTCATTTTATGTAATCCTTTCTTTAATTAAATTATCAAAAAATACTATTTAACAGATTCTGTTTATCCCTCTGTTAAAACAATAAAACCACCAAAATCACGTAAAGTGCGGTTTTTGTTAAAAATCGGTATAACATTATGCTTGTTTAAAAATTCAATAATGGAATTATAGTCCTTGTGCATTGTAATATCACCGCTGAAATAAATTTTGTTATGTGCCACTTTACCTGATGCACCACCAAGAAAACCGTAGTGCTTGTCCGATAAATAAACGTCACCTTTTGAAATTTTCAAAACATCAAATTGTTGTTTTTTTAATAAATCAGCAATACCATCATCTTCCGTAATAACAGCCTTTTCAGAAACAATGCAAATATTGCAACGTGAATAACCTTGCTTTGTGTTTATGATTTTTATTCCATTAGCATTTGCAAATGCTGTAATTTCTTTTGAAAGAAACCCTTTGTTGCAAACAAGGTGATTTTCTATAAGTGCCGCGTTTAAAGGAACATCGTTGGGGTAAGGTGAAAATATACTGTTTTCTGTTTTAACCAAAAAGCCTAATGGTTCAAGCGATTTTCTCAAATCAGAGTTTTTATCAACAATCAGAGTACCATTACCACAATTAAACGCAAGTATATCAGCGTGGGAATCTGTTTCTAAAGGCAGATTATAATTGGGCTTTAATCCGATGCATTCTATATCCAATGCACTTAATTCTTTAATTTCATCGGTGTATTTTTTCCCTATAAGGCAATGTTTAACAGATTTTTGGGGCAAATTGGGTTTTGATATGAGTTTAAACATTCTTAATCAACCGCACATTCAAAGGCTTCACGTATATTTCTTACACCTATAATTTCTATATCGGGAAAGTCTGCTTTTGTAAGTCCTTTTAAATTCTGACGTGGTACAATGCATTTCTTAAAGCCTAAGCGTTGACATTCACGTATTCTTTGCTCACAGTTATTTACTGTTCTGATTTCTCCGGCAAGACCAATTTCACCAAAAACTATTGTGGAACTGTTAATAATTGCATCTTTAAGGCTTGATATAAGTGACAGTGCAACTGCTAAATCCGATGCAGGTTCATCTGCACGAAGACCACCAACAATATTTACATAGCAATCCATATTGCCCATAAAGTAACCGGCACGTTTTTCGAGAATTGCAATAAGCATTGCCATACGGTTATAATCAAAGCCAGCCGCCATTCTTCTTGGGTTCCCGTAGCCCGAAGTTGTTGCAAGACCCTGAACCTCTGCAAGGATGGGTCTGGAGCCCTCTATAAGGCAAGTTACGCAAGTACCTGATATATTTAAGGGTCTGCCTGAAATCATCGCTAAGGACGGGTTTTCGATTTCTATAAGACCTTTGCTCGTCATTTCAAAAACACCGATTTCATTTGTTGAACCAAAACGATTTTTTGCAGCTCTTAAAATTCTGTATGTAAGGTTTCTTTCACCTTCAAAATATAAAACTGTGTCAACAATATGCTCCAATACCTTGGGACCTGCAATATTGCCATCTTTATTGACGTGGCCAACAAGAACAATGGAAACATCATTGTTTTTTGCGGTTCGCATAAATAAATTTGTGCATTCTCTGACTTGTGTAACACTACCAGCAGAGGAACTGACCTCGCTGATACTCATAGTCTGCACAGAGTCTATCATAACAATATCCGGCTTTTCTGTTCGTATGTATTCACAGATTATTTCTGCATCTGTTTCGCACATAATTGCTAAATCTTCACTTGTTACGCCAAGTCTTTTTGCTCTCATTTTAATCTGGTATGCAGATTCCTCACCGGAAACATATAAAACAGAAAGGTTATTGGAAAGTAACTGGCATATTTGCAGAAGTATGGTTGATTTACCTATACCCGGATCACCGCAAAGTAAAACCAGAGAGCCTTTTACAAGTCCCCCACCCAATACACGGTTAAGCTCACCTATTCCTGTGTTATATCTCAATTCTGAACTTGAATCAATTTTTGAAAGGGTAAGCGCTTTGCCTGAAAATGAAGATAATCTGTTTTTGGCAGATTTTTTGGATGTTTCTGTTATAATTTGCTCTTCATTCATTGAGTCCCATTCGCCACAGGTTGGGCATTTACCGTACCATTTAGGCGATTCATAACCACATTGGTTGCAAATAAATACTGTTTTGGTTTTTGCCATTGTGTTCACTCACTTAAATAATTTTGTATTCCTATTGCTATGCAAAAAGCAATTTTCTTTTGATAATCTGTGTTGTTAAGATTGGTTGCTTCTTCTCTATTGGAAAGAAAGCCACATTCGACAAGCACAGCAGGTTTAACCGCGTTATACATAAGGTAAACTGATGTTCCGCATTCTTTGATTTGCCTTGTGTTATCCTTTTGTAAAGTGTTAGTTATGCTATCCTGTATGCATTGAGCCAGAACAGAGCTTTCAGAGGCTGTTTCAGGAGCATAAAATACTTGTGTACCTTTGTATTTTTCAATTTGAAATTTGTTTTGGTGTATGCTGATGAATATTGCATTGTCCGTTTCTTCCATTATTTTCATTCGGTTATGTATATCAGAAGTTTTTTTCTCACGGATTGTTGTAAGACCTTCGTCTTCCAAGGATTCATCTGTTTCACGGGTCATTATGGTTTTATACCCGAATAAACTAAGATATTCCTGCAGATATTTGGATATTTTGAGATTTATATTTTTCTCATAAGAACCATCAATACCAACTGCACCGCCATCAATTCCACCGTGCCCGGCATCAATAATGATTACAGGTGGTGTAGCTACTGCATTTTTGGACGCTACAATATCCTCAATATCGAAAATAAAAGATAAAATATATGTAACAAAACAAGTAACAACCATAAATATGATAAAACAAAGCTTTTTCATAAAATCACCTGTAAATTATATGAAAACAGCTATAATCATACTACTATATTATATTCTATAACATTTCTTTTTTCAATATAAAAAACAATCATCTTTAATCGCAGTGCGAAAAAAGAT
>JAZNHK010000047.1:0-2965 GCA_045576915.1 Acutalibacteraceae bacterium | reverse complement strand
TCGCCCCTTATAGGGGCAGAGCAAACCACCAGTTTACTGGTGGTTATGATTAGTCGCCAGCTACCAGATGCCAGTCGCCAGATGCCAGTCGCCAGTATGTAAAAGTATTGCGAAGCCTATCATCCCTGTTGGCCTTTAGGCTAATAGGGAGGGGGACCGCGTTAGCGGTGGTGGGTTGCCCCGTTCCCTATTTACATTGTTGTTGAGTGAAAATAAAAATATAGAGCTACCACAAAAAAGTGATAACTCTATATTTGGTGCCGGTGACCGGACTTGACGGGCTCTGCCCGTCATTCGCTACGCGAACACCCGATTGTGTTCGGCTTCGCCGAGACCGGTTCAAGTCCTTTTTTATCGAAAACAAAAAATATAGAGTTACCACAAAAAAAGTGATAACTCTATATTTGGTGCCGGTGACCGGACTTGAACCGGTACGATGTTGCCACCGAGGGATTTTAAGTCCCTTGCGTCTGCCTATTCCGCCACACCGGCACAGCTATTAAATTATAATATTATCAGTTCCTCTTGTCAAGTGCTTTTTGATACTTATAAGAGGAATTTTTATTTTTTTATTCTGTGGAACAGGTAAGCTTGTATCAAAAACGATTTACATAATTACAAAAAACGTTGCCATTTTTATGATATTGTAGTAAAATTATAGTAATAAAAACGGAAAGGGTATTTTGTTATGGTTTTTACTATCGAGCTTTTGTGGCTTTTTGTTGCGGCAATGGTTATCAGTTCCATTGGCTTTAAAAATTATGTGTGGTTTATTTCACTTGGTTATGGTTTTTCTATTGCGGGTGAAGGTATTTTAATGCTGCTTCTTTACGGAAAGCAACTGACTGTCGGTACAATTATTTGTTGCGTACTGTTTATAATTTATGGTTGTCGTCTGGGTGGCTATCTTGCTATTCGTGAGTTTGGCGGTAGCTCGTATAAGAAGAATATGAAGGGCGAAATCAAAGATGGTAAAACCGTTCCATTTGGTGTGAAAATTGCTATCTGGGTAACCTGTGCTTTGCTTTATGTAACTCAGGTTTCAGGCGTTTTCTATCGTTTGCATAATAATAGCACTGACGATGTTTTTGTTTACATAGGTGCAGTTGTTATGGTTCTTGGTCTTGTGCTTGAATCAGTTGCGGATATCCAGAAAAACAATGCGAAAAAGGTTAATCCTCGTCGCTTTGTAGATACAGGTCTTTACCGTTTTGTGCGTTGCCCCAACTACCTTGGTGAAATGATTTTCTGGACAGGTGTCCTTTTGTCAGGTATTGGTGCAGTTTCTGGTTGGCAATGGATTTTGGTTGCTATAGGTTACGTAGGAATTATCTTTGTTATGTTCAGCGGTGCTCGTCGACTTGAAATCCGCCAGAACAAAAACTACGGCAACGACCCCGAATATCAGAAATACGTAAAAAGCGTTCCGATTATGGTGCCATTCGTTCCGTTATATAGTGTTGAAAAATACAAATGGTTGGTTGGTTAAGTATATAACAACGAGGAGATATTTTTATGAAAATAGCAAGTCAGACAGAATATGTTTCTGCTCGTCTGAATGATTATGAAGCTGTAAGAATGGTTTGCGAGGCAGGATTTGATGCCATTGATTTTTCAATGTTTCATATGAAGCACGATGACTGTCCGTTGAATTCTGATTCTTATAAAGATATTGCAAAAGAGCTTAAAGCTATTGCCGACAGTTACGGCAAACCGTTCTGTCAGGCTCACGCACCTTTCCCCACAATGAGAGATGGTGACGAGGAATACAACAAAGATATGATGCCCAAGGTAAAACGCTCTATTGAAATTGCGGGTTTGCTTGGGGTTGAAAATATTGTTGTTCATCCCGTATTTTTTAAGGAAAATAAATTTGAGAAAAATATGGCGATGTATAATGAGCTTCTTCCTGTTGCAAAGGAAGCGGGGGTTAAAATCGCTCTTGAAAATATGTTTGGCAAAAAAGACCCTGAAACAAATAAGCAAACTCCCAATGTTTGCAGTCTTGCACCTGAATTTGCAGAATTTTATGATGCGCTTCCAAAAGAGCATTTCACCTGTTGCGTTGATATTGGTCATTGTGCCCTTGTTGGCTCCACACCCCAAGATGTGCTCCGTGGTCTTGGTGGTGAAAGGGTAGGATGCTTACATGTTCACGATAACGATACCTTTGACGATTGGCATTTTCCACCCTTTACACTTGATTTGGATTGGAAAGAAATAGCAAAGGCTCTTGCAGATATTGATTACAAAGGCTACATAACCCTTGAAAGTGATAATATTCTTGCAGATATTCCAACAGAGCTTTATCCTTCTATGCTTCGCTATATGCACGATGCCGCAAGACTTGTTGCGAAGATGGTTGAAGAATTTAAAAATTGAGGTGAAGTTTTATGAAGCAAAGAGCTTTAACTCCCGAAAAGCAAATTAAACTTTCTCAGAAGAGAGAAAAGGAAATTGCCAAATGGGAAAAAGAAAAAAGTAAACCCAAAGGAAAATTCTATCTTCCGTACCTGATTTTCATAATCAGTCTTATTTATTTGACTGATGAGGTTGCTTCCCAAATCGGACCTTTAATGAAAACGGAAATTGCTAATGGACTTCTTTCGTCTTACGGTGAAAGTTCTGTAGGTATTCTTGATACTTTAAGTATGATTGCAATCCCTTTTCAGTGCCTTGCAATATTCTATAAACCTCTTTCCGATAAATTCGGCAGAAAGAAATTCCTTTTTATAAACACTTTCGGTCTTGGGGTAGGAATGTTTATTGTTTTTCTTTCAAATAATATTCCGCTTTATGTTATCGGAACTTGTATGATTCAGTTTTTTGTTCCCCACGATATGCAGGTTGTGTATATAATGGAATCTGTACCAAGTAAGCACAGAGCGAGAATTTATTTCACAATTAAAAGCTTTGCGACTTTGGGAATAATGCTTGTGCCTCTTCTTCGCAGGGTACTTATGGA
>JAZNHK010000046.1:0-22932 GCA_045576915.1 Acutalibacteraceae bacterium | reverse complement strand
AAAGAGCGTGTTATCTTTGCTGTTGAAAGTGTAAGGTTTATACTTCTTTGTGATATGAAAACATATTTTGAAAAAGGGGAACTTACCTTAAAAGACAGGATAGAAAATTTAAAAAACTGGTCCAAACAGATTGAATACAGTGACGAAAATACCGAACTTTTAATTTACGGAGAATGATATGGCAAAGCAGGAAAAAACAAATGTAATGAGACTTCTGCAACAGAAAAAAATCCCCTATCAAATGCACGACTATACTGAAAGCGGTGCAATAGCAGGGGAGGAGGTTGCCCGTGTTTTAGGCGAGAATCCCGATGAGGTTTTCAAGACTCTTGTAACAATAGGGAAATCAAAGCAAAATTATGTTTATCTTGTTCCCGTTAATAAAGAACTTAATCTAAAAAAAGCTGCAAGTGCCGTTGGTGAGAAAAGTATCGAAATGATAAAATCTAAAGATTTATTAGGTCTTACGGGGTACATTCACGGTGGCTGCTCACCAATCGGAATGAAAAAACAGTTTCCTACAGTCGTTCACAATACTGCGGAATCTATGGAAAACATTCTTTTCAGCGGTGGTAAAATCGGTATCCAGGTTGAAATAAAAACAGAAGATTTCAAAAAGATGATAAATATCAGATTTGCTGACATAGCAGAATAAAAGGATGGAGATTTCTCTCCATCCTTTTTACAATATTTCTTCAATTTCTTTCAGTTTATCAACAGTATAGGTTGGTTTAATATCCATAGGTAATTTATCACAATTTTTGTTGAACCATATACAGTCAATTCCGTAATTAAGTCCACCTATAATGTCTGCTGAAAGGCTGTCACCAATGAGAATGACACTTTCCCTTGGTGGATTTCCAAGCTTCTCGAAGCAATAGTCAAAAAATTCTCTGGCAGGTTTCTGAACACCAATATCCTCCGAAAGAAAAATATCTTTAAAATATTTTCTGAAATCGCCGATTTTAAGGCGACTTTCCTGAACGAAACGGAATCCGTTTGATACTATGTACAGCTCGTATTTGGGATAAAGGTAATTCAGTAAATCATAAGCACCCTCAACGGCGTAGGCACCTTGTGCGACGCCGTTTTCGAATTCTTCCTCAATTATGGTGCCGTCATAGTTTATTCCAAGTTTGTTTAAAATAATATTCCATCGATTTGCACGAAGCTCCGCTTTGGTAATTTCACCATCTTCAAGTCTTTTCCAGATTTTAACGTTTTCTGCGATAAAGGTTTCAAAAACAGAGTCGGTGTATGTAAAGCCGTGCTTTTTAAAGCTGTTGATTATTGAATGTTTCGCACATAGATTGAAATCAATTAAAGTGTTATCCAGATCAAGAAGTATGATTTTTTTCATAGCTTTAATTACACGCTGAGAGCTTTGTTTACTATGGCTTGATAAGTCTGCTCCGTTATCTGCTCGGCAACCTCGCTGTTAGCAGCATAAATTTCAATTTGTTCAGGTGTGCCGTGGTCAGAGGAGTAACGCTCTGTTAATGAAATATCAATAACGTCGCATACACTGTCACCGTTAATATCACCATTAACAATCATAGTGAGCTCACAAATTTCAACACCATCATTTAATACTGTGAAAACAGTACCTGTTCCGTAAACTTCATTTGAAGCATCTTTGGCAACAAGAGTAATATCTTCGGAATAAGTTATTAACTCAGAAAGGTTGTCGCACAAATTCCTGTCAGTGAAAACCAGGTTGTTTTCGTAATCAATGTAAGTTTCTTTTTCGGGTGCTGCTGAAACTTTGTAAGAAGTTTCTTCTTCAAGTACATTGGAACAGTTTATACATTCACAATGTTTTGTTTCTTTCAAAGGAGAATTTGTGGTAGTTATCCAATCTGAAGAAACGTGGTGCTCCTTGCGTTGAGTGTTTTCTGCGACGGTTGTTGCTTGGTAGTTGGGAGAGTTGTAAACCTCACATACTAATGAGCAATCGCTGAATTTAAATCCATAAATATTGTAATAAGCACCGTTTGAAAAATCGGGTGTATAGATAAGTTCTGTGTTGCCGGTGATAACATCGTATTTGTAAATTCCTTTGGGTTGAGAGTAAAGAATATCTTTACCATCACAGGCGAGCATAGTGAAGTTTCCTGACCAGTAAGAGTTTGCGGTTGCATACCATTTGGCCGCTACACTTCTACAGGTTGTAGAAACTCCATCGCTGAATTTATTTAAAGTGGCGTTGGTGTTGTCAACATAATAAATGTCATCACCAACAAGCTGAAAAGCAGTATTGGAATTTCTCCAGAAATAATTATCGTATTTAGTATTCGTAGGGGAGCTATCATAGTCAGATGCAATGTGCTCTGTTTCGGTAATACCAGCAGTAGATCTTAAAAAGTTGTTATGATATACGCGACCGCTTTTGTCATAGGTTGGGTCATCCCAGGTTACATCCACGTGATATTTCTCGCCGTCAATATAAACTATATTCCAGGCGTGGTTAAGTGTTGCAGAAGAACAGTAATAGCTGTCAATGCCAACCTGATACAAAAGGTAATCGTATGCGAGAGCGTAGCCCATACATACAGCATTATTTAAAGCAAAAACGCCGTAGGCATTGTATGATGAGTTGGTAATTGTTCCGGTGGTGTACTCGCAATTGATAGCGATTCTGTCGTGCAGTAAAAGTGCTTTTTCAACATCAGTTAAGTTTTCGTTATCCTTTATACCTTCAAGCAGTTTGTTTGCACCGGAAATAAATTCCTCATACATTGTGCTGTATTGCTCAGCGGTATAGTTGTAAGAGGCGTAAATAGCAGTAATGTAACCGCCACTTGTGCTGAAGCCTAAAGAATCAACATGGAACAATTCGGGTGTTTCATACCAGATATAGGAGCATATAGCTTTCTGATTCTGTGCTGTGTTTGGAATGTTGAAATTCTTTATGCTGACATTGGAGGGGCAAGAAGCAAAGAATTGAATAAGATGTGCCCTGAAATCATCAATGTTAACGTAAGATTCAAGCGTTTCAACATTCGGACCCGAAGATTTACTTAAAGTTGGGTAATAAAGGTTGCCAACATTAGGGTATTTTACGGGATGTTCATATTTTATAGAAACATCATCATCTAATGCGTAAGCGATATTAGTACCGCTTATCATCAAAATACCGCAAAGTACAAAGGCTAAAATTTTTGTATATCTGGAAACCATATAACTCACTCTCCGTACAAAATATAATATTAAAGTCTTTCGATTTTTTCTGCAATGTTATCGAGCCAATTACCTTCAAAAAGCTCAACTGCACCTGCATCAACAGCAGCGGCAAGCTTGTGGTTTATCGGAATTTGAGCTACTGTATCTACATTGTAGTCCTTTGCAATTTCTTCGATGTGGCTTTCACCGAATATTTTGTGTTTTTTGTTACAGTCCGGACATTCAAAATATGCCATATTTTCTGCAAAAGCAAGAACCGGAATATTCATAAGACCTGCCATTTTTGCAGCCTTTTCAACAATCATTCCAACAAGCTCCTGAGGAGAGGCAACAATAACAATGCCGTCAATAGGCAGACTCTGGAAAACAGTGAGAGGAACATCACCTGTTCCGGGAGGCATATCAACAAACATAAAGTCAACATCATCCCAGATAACATCTGTCCAGAATTGTTTTACCGCACCGGCAATAACAGGACCACGCCATACAACCGGGTCAGTATCATTTTCTAAAAGCAGGTTTACAGACATAATTTCAATACCTGTTCTGGATTTGCAGGGAAGAATACCGCTTTCTGTTCCCTGAGCTTTTCCTTTGATACCAAAAGCTTTGGGGATTGAAGGACCGGTGATATCTGCATCAAGAATAGCTGTTTTGAAGCCACGTCTTTGCATTGTTACGGCAAGTAAGGTGGTAACAAGGGATTTACCAACACCGCCTTTTCCGCTTACAACACCAATTACTTTTTTAATGTTAGAAAGCTCGTGTGGTTTTTCAAGCAGACTCTGTGGCTCTGTTCTTGAAGAACAATTCTGACCACAGGTACTGCAGTTGTGTGTGCATTCGCTCATTTAAATCATCTCCTAAAATATCTATAGTATGATACCATAATTCTTTTTAAATATCAACCGAGGAAGGTAGAAAAAATCCGTTGTGAAACAAATCACAACGGATAAATTCAAAAATAGATTTATTCCTGGGAGGGTGCGTCGGGGTCGTAGCCCATAAAAAGAATTTTAAAAATTCTTATACCGGGATTCTGGAAAGCGATTTCATCAAGCCAGGTTACAAAGGCACGAAGAATGGTTGAAATATCATTTGTTACAGGAACATCAACGCTGTCATATTCTGTGCCTTCTTCACGGATAACAAGAGGCTGTGAATAGCAGATACCATCTTTTCCTGTGATGTAGAAGCGAACGAAATACTCTATATCGAAATTGTTGAGGTCAATTGTAATGCTTTCGTTTTCATCACAATCATAAGTTCTTTCGATAACCTGACCATCTGCAATCCAGGTGATTGTATCAAAGTTTTCGCCCCATACAGTAACGGTATCGTTTTCTTCATCAATTTCCATTTTTGTTACTAAAGGAGTATCGTTTGATTCGTGGTTAACCTCTTCTTCAATATACTCGGGAAGCTCTCTCATACCATTAAGCTCAACACCGTTTGAATAGTGAGAAACGCTGAAGAATGTTCCGCTTTCCATACTTGTTCTGAGTTCCTCGTTGGAAAGTGAGGGCATATAGTGCATTGTATAGGCAAAGTTTATGGATTCTTCATCATGAGAGTCGGAGAAAGTAAAGCCCCACGGAACTACATTGTTAGGGATTGTTTTTTTGAGAATCTGGTCATAGAGAATACGGTCGCAACGAGTATGAGCATCAGTTGCACTGTTGATTCCCATACCAACAGCTGAACCGGGATTATCAAGGAAAAGTCGTGCAAATTTATTTACATACTCTTCTTTAACAGGCTTACCAACATAGTTTTCAGAATCTTTGTCAGGATAAACATATTCGCCAATGTGAGAAAGCATAGTTATGCCACCTGCTTCGTTTACACCTGCAGCAGGAGTTTCATAGTCGCCAAAAACGCCCATAAGTCCCTGCCCATATTCAGCATAATAGCCTGTTAAGTGGCAGTCTGCAAAGGGTGTTGCAAAATTAAGCTCAATTCCAAGGGGAACATCAATCATACCATTTTCACGGATAGTGCCATTTGTGGTAGTAGCTGTTCCGTCAATGTAAGAATTGTATACGCTATCAGAAAGAGGAACAATAGGAGCCATCTGTGTTCTTTCATATTTTACCAAACGCAAAATGGGAATGAGTTCAGGTTCATTGTTCCAGCCTCGGTTAAGAGTACCATGGTCAGTGATTGAAAGAATATCGTAGCCATGGTCATAGTGAGCTTGCACAGATTCATCAACCGTAAGATAACCATCGCTTGCGTTTGTATGGCAATGAAGCTGAGCCTTATATGCTTTCCAACCATCCCAATCAATATTTTCATAAGGGCTTGTTATTTCATAGTGCTTTTGTGATGCAACCACGTTTCCTGCAGCAACGCTTATGGGTGTACAAGCAATAATAAGCGTAAGTGTGATTGCAACAACTTTCAATAATTTTTTCATTTTAGCAGGCCTCCTTTTATAGTTGCTTAATTACAATATACTACAGTGTGTGAAGTATAAGCAAGAAGTGACATTAACAAAAATAATGTTGTCAATATGTTTAAATTCACCAAAACAGCAGATTTTTAAGTGATGAATTAACTTTGTGTTTATGATATTATATTAAAATTGCAAAATCTTTATTTGCTATTGACTTTTTTTACGAATTTCTATATAATGTCTTGTGCTACTGTCGAAATGTATGGTTTGTAGCAATAAAACATAAATAACAGGCTATATTTTAAAACTTCTTATACTTCGTAAAAATTGCCTGAATATACAGAATAGGAGAATAAAAAATGAAAAGAACTTATCAGCCCAAGAAAAGACACAGAAAGATGGAACATGGCTTCCGCAAAAGAATGGCAGACAGAAATGGCCGCAAGGTACTTGCTCGTCGTCGTAAAAAAGGCAGAAAACAGCTCACATACTAATCCTGCCAAACAATTGGGAGAATAATGTGTCAGATTTCGTCACACTCAACTGCAATTCCGACTTTCGTCGGTTATATAATAGAGGTAAGGCTGTAACTGATCCTGCGCTGGTTATTTATTATTCAAAGAACCGCGCGGGAATTTGCCGTATTGGTATAACTACAAGTAAAAAGATTGGTAATGCTGTGGAGAGAAATCGTTCCAGAAGAGTCATCAAAGAGGCTTTCAGGAAGGTTTGTCCCCAGGTTAACCCGTGCTATGATATAGTTATGGTTGCCCGCTCGAAGACGAAATATTTAAAGAGCACCCGCATTGAAGAGGTTATGAGAAGAATTTTTGAAAGCGAAGGTATGCTCAAAACGGAGAGTGGAGAGGAATGAAAGATTTTCTCATAAAAGCACTCCGCTTTTATCAGCGTCGTATTTCACCACTTTTTCCGCCAAGGTGCCGTTTTTATCCTACTTGCTCTCAGTATGCCCTTGAAGCGATTCAGGTGCACGGTGCCGTTAAAGGTGCAATTCTGGCAATTGGTCGCCTTATGCGGTGTAACATTTTCTTCCCCGGCGGGGTAGACCCCGTCCCACCCAAAAAGGAGAAAAAGTAAATTTCCTTTTTGCACACAACTAGAAAGGATTTTATTCTATTATGGAAGCTATCAGAGATATATTTGCTATACCTTTCGGTTGGTTGCTCAGTATTTTCTATAATCTTACAGACAGTTATATTTTAGCAATTGTTTTGCTTACTGTTCTTATCAGAGCTGCTCTTTTGCCCACATCAATCAGCCAGCAGAAAAACAGTGCAAAGCAAGTGCGTCTTAATACAAAAGTAAATAAAATTAAACAGAAATATGCAGGCAATCAGCAGAAAATCCAAGAGGAAACTCAGGCTCTTTATCAGAGAGAGGGTTTTGGTGCAGCCAATATGGGTTGTATGCCCCTTATGATACAGATGATTGTAATGATCGGTCTTTATGGTGTTATTTACACACCACTTTCAAGCGTGTTGCGTTTTGGCGATGACACGATCGAAAAAATAAAAACTGCAATGAATATTGTGGTTGAATCCGGAAACAAAAATGCAAACAACGCAAGAATGATTGAACTTCAGATTCTCGGTAAGGTTGAAGAATTTGCAGATAAACTTTCAGGCGTGATTGATGAAGTTCAGGTTGAAGAGCTTTTGAATTTTAAAGAGAAATTCACCGTTTTCGGTCTTGACCTTTCTCTTACACCCGATGTTAAAGAACCCGGAATTATATGGATTATTCCGATTCTTTCTTTTGTTACTGCTATGGCATCATCACTTTATATGTATGCTCGTCAGAAAAAGCAGAATCCCACTATGGCAAAGAATCCAACTATGGGTTGTATGACATTTATGTCACCAATGATGTCACTCTGGTTTACATTTATGTTCCCTGCAGGTGTTGGTTTCTACTGGATTATTTCAAATATCCTTTCCTTCATTCAGCAGGTTATTCTTACAAATATATATAGTCCTAAAAAGGTTCTTGCACAACAGATGGTTGACGAAACAGTTGTAAGACGTTCAAAGGAAAACAATACAAAGATGCGTATTGACATCGAAAAGAAATAAGGTGAAACTATGATTAAAGAAGCAATCGGTGTTGCAACCACCGTTGACGAAGCAAGAAAAATGGCTGTGGAAAATCTCCACGCTCCCATTGATGCAGATGTTAAGGTTGAAATTCTCACTTTCCCCAAGAAGAAGGTTTTAGGTCTTTTTGGCGGTGCAGATGCTAAAGTAAGAGCATTTTATGACGATGGTGTTTCAGAGAAAAAAGAAACTCCAAAGGTAGAAAAAAAGAGTGCTCCTCAGAAAAAAGAAGTACCCGCTAAAAAAACTGAAGATAAAAAGCCCCAACCAAAAAAAGAAGTAAAAAAAGATACTCCCAAAAAAGAAACAGTAAAAAAAGATGCTCCCAAGAAAGAAACTGTTAAGAAGCAAGCTGCTCCTGCAGTTGATTTCTCTGCAATTGAGCCAAAAGAAAACGAAGCAACAGAATATCTTAAATCAATTCTTCTCGGTATGGGCTTCACAGATGTAGGCGTTACTGCAAGAGAAGCAGATGAAGATGTTTACTTCGAAATCACATGTAGTGAAGATTATGGCAACATTATCGGCAGACGCGGTGAAACTCTTGATGCATTGCAGTATCTTACAAGACTTTTTGTTAATCGTGCAAATGATAACAATAAGAGAGTTGCTCTCAATGTTGGTGATTACAGAGCTCGTCGTGAGGAAACTCTTCGTGCTCTTGCAAAAAGACAGGCACAGCGCGTTCTCAAATATGGCAGAAGTTCATCTCTTGAGCCCATGAATCCCTATGAGAGAAGAATTATTCATACAGCTATTCAGGAAATTGAAGGTGTTACATCTCATTCTGTTGGTGAAGGTGACAGAAGAAGAGTTGTTGTTACTCCCGAGGGTGGCGACAAACGTGGTAATTACAGAAATGACCGTCGTGGCAGAGAAAAAAGAGCACCCTATGTTCCTCAGACATCTTCAGAACCCAGAGAGCAGAAGGTTGATGCAGTTTCTTCTTCCCGTTACGGCAAGATTGAACCCAGAAAGCCCGTAGAAACAACAGAAGAATAATTAAGTTGTTGACTTTTTAAAAGTTTAGAGTTATTATTCTAATGTAATATATCAACAAAACGTTGACGAAGAGAGTAAGGAAAAATTCCTTTTCAGAGAGTGTGCCGGTTGGTGAGAGGCACAAAAGGATTTTTCCCCAAGACCACTTCCGAGTGCGGTGCGAAGCGAAAGATAAGCATTGCCGCCTGAGTCCCGTTAAGACTTCTCGAGTGATAGAGTAAGATTGAATTTTGCTCTATAATTTGGGTGGAACCGTGGAGTTTATGCACTTCACCCCAAATGCTTTAGGGCATTTAGGGTGAGGTGCTTGTTTTTTAATTTTTTGAAAGGATGATATATATGGTAAAAATCAAACTTCGTGATGACGTTAAAGAATTCGAAAATGGAATCACTCCTGCTGATGTTTGCAAAGAAATCAGTATGGGGCTTTACAGAAATCTTTGTGCTTGTCTTATTAACGGACAGAGTGCAGATATCCGCACTCCTATTAACGAGGATTGCGAGCTTGAGCTTTTAACATTTGATAGTGAAGAGGGTAAACACGCTTTCTGGCATACTGCTTCACACATTCTTGCTCAGGCAGTTAAACGCCTTTACCCCGAAGCAAAACTTGCTATCGGTCCTGCTATTGATAATGGCTTCTACTATGATATTGACAGCGGAATTTCCTTCACTCCTGAAATTCTCACAAAGATTGAGGCAGAAATGAAGAAAATAGTTAAAGAAGATTTACCTCTTGAAAAATTTGAGATGGAGCCTCAGGCTGCAATTGAGGAAATGAAAGCAAAGGGCGAAATCTATAAGGTTGAGCTTATTGAAGAGCACGCAGGCAAGAATGAACCCATCAGCTTCTACAAGCAGGGTGAATTTGTTGATGTTTGTGCAGGTCCTCACATTCCTTCAACAGGCAGAGTAAAAGCATTCAAGCTTACTGCCTGCACAGGTGCATACTGGAGAGGCGACCAGAATAACAAAATGCTTCAGCGTGTTTATGGTACAGCTTTCCCCAAAAATGCAGAGCTTGAAGAACATCTTCAGAGAGTTGAAGAGGCAAAGAAACGTGACCACAATAAATTAGGTCGTGAGCTTGAAATTTTTACAACTGTTGATACAATCGGTCAGGGACTTCCTATTCTTCTTCCCAAGGGTACATTCATTGTTCAGACTCTTCAGAGATTTGTTGAAGACGAAGAAGCAAGAAGAGGTTGGGTTCGTACAAAAACTCCTCTTATGGCAAAGAGCGACCTTTACAAAATTTCAGGTCACTGGGACCATTATAAAGATGGTATGTTTGTTTTAGGTGACGAAGAAAAGGATGATGAAGTTTTTGCTCTTCGTCCTATGACTTGCCCATTTCAGTATCAGGCATATCTTAACAGAGCACGTTCTTATCGCGACCTTCCTATGCGACTTGCTGAAACATCAACACTTTTCAGAAACGAGTCCTCAGGCGAAATGCATGGTCTTATCCGTGTTCGTCAGTTTACAATTTCAGAGGGTCACCTTATGTGCCTTCCCGAACAGCTTGCAGACGAATTCAAGCGTTGTCTTGACCTTTGCATCTTTATGCTCAAAACTCTTGGTCTTTATGAAGATGTTTCTTACAGATTCTCTCAGTGGGACCCCGAAGATAAAGAAAAATATATCGGTACAAAAGAGCAGTGGGATGAAGCTCAGGGTGTTATGAAAGAAATTCTTGACGATATCGGTCTTTCTTACAAAGTTGGTATTGGTGAAGCTGCTTTCTATGGTCCTAAGCTTGATATTCAGATTAAGAACGTTTACGGTAAAGAAGATACACTTATCACAATCCAGATTGACCAGATGCTAGCTGAAAAATTCGGTATGGAATATGTTGACCGTGATGGCACAAAGAAGAATCCCTACATCATTCACAGAACATCAATCGGTTGTTATGAAAGAACTCTTGCTCTTCTTATTGAAAAATATGCAGGTGCATTCCCCATGTGGCTTGCTCCTGAGCAGATGAGAATTCTTCCCATTTCCGAAAGACATCACGATGCTTGTTTCGAGCTTTGCAGAAAGCTCGAAGAAAAAGGCTTCCGCGTAACTGTTGACGACAGAGCAGAAAAAACAGGCTACAAAATCCGTGAAGCACAGCTTCAGAAAATTCCTTATATGCTCGTTCTTGGCGATAAGGAGATTGAAAACAATGAAGTTGCAGTCCGTGGCAGAAAAGCGGGCGATATGGGTACAATGAGTGTTGATGCATTCGTAGAAATGGCTCAGAAAGAAGTAGACGAAAAAGTTATAAACTAATAGAAAATATTCCCCAATTCATTTTATAGAAAATGGATTGGGGAATATTGTTTTTCTGGCATCTGGCAACTGGTGATTGGCGACTATTCGATTCTTGCTTCGTATCCCTCATCAACAATTGCTTTGATTAAAACATCATCTGCAATATCTTTTGTAAGGGTTACTTTTGCTATGTTTTGTTCGTGACTTGCGGTTGCATTTTCGACTCCGTCAATTGCGGTAAGTGCTTTTACAACGTGAGCTTCGCAACGAGGGCACATCATACCCTCAACTTTAATAATCTTTTCCATAGTATTGTTTCCTTTCTGTTTTGATGCAGTGGTTTCTGCCGAAGCAGTTTCTTTATTTTCTTTTTTAATATATTTTGATTTGAAAAATCTTAATCTTAAAGCATTGGTTACAACGCAAAGTGAACTCATACTCATTGCTGCGGAACCAATCATCGGGGTCAACTTTAAACCTAGAGCAGGGTACAGGACACCTGCTGCGAGAGGAATTCCTAAAACATTATAGAAAAATGCCCAGAAGAGATTCATTTTTATATTTCGCATAACCGCTTTGCTCAGTTCAACTGCTTTCACAGCATCATAAAGAGAACTTTTTATAAGAACAATATCTGCTGCATCAATGGCGATATCTGTTCCTGCTCCGATTGCTATGCCCACATCTGCTCTCGTAAGAGCGGGAGCGTCATTTATGCCGTCACCTATAAAAGCGATTTTCTCGCCTTTTTCCTGCAAGTTGCGGATTGTTTTTTCTTTGTCGGTAGGGAGTAGTTCCGAATAGATTTCTTCTATACCTGCCATTTTGCCTATAAACTCTGCGGCGGATTTATTATCGCCTGTGAGCATTACAGTTTTTTTGCCAAGCTTTTTGAAAGTGGCAATTGCTTCAATTGAGCCTTCACGGATTGTATCAGAAACTGCAATAATGCCGAGGATTTCATTTTCCTTGCAGAATATTAAAGGTGTTTTCCCTTGAGAAGAAAACTCATTGATTTTACTTTCAATATCTGAATAACCAATATTATTTTCTTTTAAAAATCTTAGGTTACCTGAAATGTATTTTTCGCCATTTATAACACCGCTTATACCTTTTCCCTCATAAGCTTTAAAGTCGGATACTTCAGGGAAATTAAGGCTTTCGCCTTTCTTTCTGATGGCATTGGCAAGAGGGTGTTCGCTTCCTTTTTCCAGGGCAGTGCATATTGCAAGAAATTCATTTTCCGAAAGTGTTTTATCATAAACGAAAATATCGCTTACGCTCATTTCACCGCTTGTTACAGTACCTGTTTTATCAAGAACAATTTTATTAACATTTCCCAACATTTCCAAAGTTTCGGCAGATTTTATGAGTATTCCGTTTTCTGCGGCTTTGCCCGTTCCTGCCATAATTGCAACTGGGGTTGCAAGTCCTAAAGCACATGGGCAGGAAATAACAAGAACTGTAATTGCAAATGATAAACCTAATTCAAAATCTTTACTTAATAAAAGCCAGATAATAAAAGTTATTGCAGAAATTCCCATAACAGTTGGAACGAAAATACCGCTGACTTTGTCCGCCAATCGGGCAATAGGTGCTTTTGATGCCCCTGCTTCATCCACGAGGCGGATGATTTGAGCAAGTGTAGTGTTTTCACCAACCCTTGAAGCACTCATTGTGAAAGTACCGTTTTTATTAAGTGTTGCGGAAATTACCTCATCACCAACTGCTTTTTCAATTGGTAAGCTTTCGCCCGTAACGGCAGACTGGTCAATAAATCCGTTACCGCTTAAAATAATTCCGTCAACTGCAATTCTTTCACCGGGGCGGATTATGAGGGTGTCGCCCTCTTTTACGGCCTCTGCTTCAATGGTGATTTCATTTCCGTTTCTTATTACATTGGCAGTTTTTGGCGAAAGTGCTACTAATTTTCCTAAAGCATCACTTGTTTTACCCTTTGAACGGGCTTCTAAAAATTTGCCAACAGTAACAAGTGTCAGAATCATTGCACTTGATTCAAAATAAAGCTCGTGGGAATAATGCTCCAAAACTTCAAGGTTTCCTCGCGGTGCGGCATAAGCCATCATTATAACTGCAAATACACCATAAAGGAAAGAGGCGGAAGAGCCGAGAGCCACAAGTGAATCCATATTGGCAGCTCGTTTTATAAGTCCTTTAAAGCCTGAAATGAAGAATTTTTTGTTTATTATCATTACGGGCATTACAAGAAGCATTTGCACAATTGCATTTAGAAGTGCATTTTCTGCGCCGTGAAGAAAATGGGGGAGAGGGAGCCCTATCATATGCCCCATTGCGATATACATAACAACAACGAGAAAAATTATTGAAGAAATAAGCCTTTTTTTCATAAAAGAAATATTCTCTTCTTCGGCTTTCTTTCGTTCTTGCCATTCTGTTTTTAGTTGGTTTTTTCTATTTTCGCCAAAAAGGGTTGCACCATAACCGATGTTATTTACGGCATCTATAAAATCTTGCTCTGTAAGCTTTGTTTCGTCAAAGGTTACTGTCATTGAGTTTGAAAGCAAATTAACATCTGCTTTTTGAGTACCATCGAGTTTGTTTGCGGCTTTTGTAACATTTGCCTGACAAGCGGCACAGGTCATACCCGTAATATTGAATTTACACGTTTTCAAAAAATCACCTCCGCACAAGAAATTTTACTAAATATTATACTACTTAAAATTATAATTGACAAATACTTTTTTTGTGTGTTACCATTTTGTTGTATTTGATTTTAATGCCGAAAGAGGCGATGTTATGGAAAAATATATAAATGAAATTCTTGCTCCGAAGCTTCAGGGTGACGGCGGTTGGGTGGAGTTTGTTTCTCTTGAAAAGGGAGAATTAACTCTTCGTTTCAGAGGTGAATGTTCAAAATGCCTGATTCTTCACCGATGCACAGAATGGATTGAGCAGGAAATAAAAAGAGATTTAAAAAAGAATGTAAAGGTAAATGCAATACGCAAAAGACCTTACTTTCAGGATGTGTGAGGTAAGATAATGGCACATATAAAGGTTGAAAGACGTTCAATGCGTCCTGAAGAGTGGACTGATTTGCGCTTCGGATGGCTCAAACGTCACATATACAATGAAAAATGGGAAATTGAAAATTTAGAAATACGTGACGCTCGTCAGGTTAAGGAAATGGAGTTCGAATACTATTCCGAAGATTATCGCCCTCTTAAAAAAGGCGATATGTATTTCACTCCCGATGGTACTGCTTTTATAAAAGCGGATGTGAATATTCCCGAAAGCTTAAAGGGTAAGGAACTGTGGTTTTCTCTTAAAACTGCTGCGGAAATTTGCGTTAAGGTAAACGGCAAATACATAGGCGGTGTTGACCCTAACAGAGAAAGAATGCTCCTTTCTCCCTATGTTGATGTGGATTCCACTCTTCATTTTGATATGATGGGCTATAACCGCAGTAAGCCTGATGACGAAAGAAATCCCGAAAGTCTTTCTGTTCGTGGTTGTCGTCAGATTTTTGAGGGTGCATACATCTGCACAATAAATAAAGATGTTCAAAGCCTTGTTTATGATTTTGAACTACTTTTAGATATTGCAAAAAGTGACCTTTTCAATGAGGATTACAGAGCATTTTTAAATCGTGAGCTTAACAATGCAATGAACCGTATTGACTTTGACGATGATGAGTTAACCGGCGTTAAAGAAGCAAAGCAATACCTCGAAGATGTGATTTTCAGTAACGATACATATAAAGGTACGGGTGATGTGGCACTTGTTGCTCATTCTCATCTAGATATTGCATATTATTGGCGAAGAATCCATGCAGTGCAGAAAAACTTGCGTACTGTTCTTATTCAGCTTCGCCTTATGGACAGGTATCCTCATTTTAAATATGCTCACACTCAGCCTTATACATATGAAACTCTTGAAAAATATTACCCTGAGGTTTTCGAGGAATTAAAGGAAAAGGTTGCAAAGGGGCAATTCGAGCCGGTTGGTGCAATGTATGTTGAACCCGACTGTAATGTTCCCAATGCGAAAAGCCTTATAAGACAATGCCTTTACGGGCAGAAAACCTATGAGAGAATGTTTGGCAAAAGGGTTAACAATGCCTGGCTTCCTGATGTTTTCGGTAATAGCTGGATTCTTCCGCAGATTCTCAGAAAAAGCGGTGTTGATTATTTTGTATCTAACAAAATGTCCACCTGGAATGATACAAACAGATTCCCTCACAATAATTTTATCTGGCGAGGTGTTGATGGTAGTGAGGTTTACGCTTGTGTTCCGCCAACTCACTTTATAACCTGGAATATGCCCAGTCAGATTCAGGCTAACTGGGAAGCATATATTGATAAGGACCAAGGCGGACAAACGCTTAATATGTTCGGCTATGGAGACGGCGGATCGGGTTGTACGGAAGAAATGATTGAAATGATGAATCGTTTCGAAAAGCTTTCGGTTATGCCTAAATGCACTCATACAAGCGGTGCAGAATTTCTTGAAAAGAATCTTAAGGATAACAAAAATCTTCAGGTGTGGGATGGTGAATTGTACCTTGAAATGCACAGAGGTACATTTACTACAAAAAGCTACATAAAAAGAGCTAATCGCAGACTCGAAGAGAAATTCCGTACGGCAGAAATGCTTTCCGTAATCCGCGGAGAAAACAACAGAGAAAAAATAACGGAGCTTTATAAAAAATTTCTTATAAACCAGTTCCATGATATTCTTCCGGGTTCACATATTCATCCTGTATACCTTGATGCTATGGAGGATTATGCAGAAATTGAAAAAGCTCTTGATGAAGTTATTGGTAGCGGTAACAAGTATTTCAATACACTTAATTTCAAACGTGATGCAATTACTTTTGTAGAAAATAAAAAAGGTACTTCAACCCGCTATGGTAGAAAGGGTAATTGGATTATTCCGGAAATGTCTGCCCTTTCATCTGCGGGCTTGAGAAAAACAAGTTTTTCGGGTGAGTGGTTCAGCTTAAACGAGAATATTTTAACTACACCTTACTACACTGTTCGATTAAATAAGGACGGCTCTTTTGCTTCTCTTTATGATAATGAGCTCGCAAGAGAATGGGTTAAGGGCGATTTTAATAAACTGAAGATTTATGTTGATTGCCCCGGTAACTATGATGCCTGGGATATTCTTCCGAATTATCGGGAAAAAGAATTTGATGTTAAAGTTGTATCACCTGTTTCGCTTGTTGAAAGCGACGGGGAATGTGCAACATTTTCGGTGGTTCTCGGCACGGGAAAATCCACTTGGGAAATGCGGATAAGATTTTTCAGAAGAAGTCGTGGAATTGAAGTTGAGAATAATGTTAATTGGAATGAAAAGCATAAGCTTGCTAAGGCTGAATTCCAATGTAACATTCTTACAAGAAAAGCTTTCTGCGATACATCTGCAGGATTTATTGAAAGAGAAACCCATAGAAATACTACCTGGCAACAGGCGAGATTTGAAACCTGTCACCATAAATGGTGTGATATGAGTGAAAGTGGTGGGGGGATATCCCTCGTCAACGATGGGAAATATGGTGTAGGCTTTCTTGATAACTCAATGAGTCTTTCTCTTCTTCGAGCGACGGAGCGTCCTGATGTAACTTCCGATATAGGTGAGCATAGCTTCTGTTATATGATTGTTCCCCATGAAAATGATGCAGTTACTGCAGGAATAAATAAACTCGCTTTGCAGTACAATACACCACTTATAAAAGCAGACTGCGAGTGGCATTTGTCCGCCTTTGAGCCCCTGTATTTACAAGCAGTTAAAAACAGCGAGGACGGCAAAATGACTGTTATCAGACTTTGCGAGCAGGATGGTAAACGCGGAAAAATCAAACTTCCCCAAAAGGTCAAAATTCTCAATATGCTCGAAGATGTTGAGGGTGAAACCGATACAATCGAATACAAGCCCTTTGAAATTATTACAATCGGTATGTAAAATAAAGAACAACTCGAATTTTAGATTTGAGTTGTTCTTTTTTCACATTATTATTTTCTCGGAATATGATATACCGAGAGGACTGATTACAATGAAAGATAATACTATTTTAATATTAGGCGGAGATAACCGCTCGCTTTATTTAGGAGAATATCTTGAAAAAGAAGGTTTCAAGGTTTGTTATTTTGGGTTTAATCATACCGAATGTTATAAAACATTGGAAGAGGCGATGAAAGCCAGTGATACCATAATTCTGCCATTACCTTTTACAAAGGACAGGTTAACCCTTAATACCCCTTTGTTTGATGATAAAATGCTTGTGTCGGATATATGTGCTCTGGCATCTGACGAAAAATTTTTCTTCGGTGGACAGCTTCCGAAAAGCTTTTGTGAGGAGCTTGATTCAAGAAATAGCTCATACTGCGATTATTTTCTTCTTGATGAATTGGCAATTTACAATGCCGTGCCCACAGCCGAAGGTGTTGTTCAGGTGTTGATTGAAGAATTACCTATCACAATTCACGGAATGAAATGTGCCGTGTTGGGCTATGGAAGAGTAGGAAAGGTTATTGCAAGTACACTATCATCATTGGGGGCAGATGTAACTGTTTTTGCAAGAAAAACCAATGTGTTTGCGGAGATTTTTACCAACTCTGTAAAAAGCAAGCATTTCAGCACACTTTCTACGGAAGAGAATTGTTTTGATGCTGTTGTTAACACAGTACCCGCAAGGGTTCTGGGCTCTGTTGAGTTATCTTATCTCAATAGTGATTGCCTGTTGATTGAAGTTGCATCTGCACCATTCGGAATAGATTTCCAAGCAGCAAAGGAAAAGGCTATGCGTGTTGTAAAAGCAAGTTCTTTGCCCGGTAAGGTTGCACCTGAAACTGCTGGTGAAATAATCGGTCGCTCAATTCTTCCTATGATAAGGAGGTACAGCTCTTGATAACAATCGGCTTTGCTCTTTGTGGCTCATATTGTACATTTAAAGCAGTATTTGAAGAAATAAAGAAACTTAAAAAATCGGGCTATGAGATTATACCGATTATGTCGGAAAATGCCTATAACCTTGATACTAGATTCGGTGATGCGGCACATTGGCGTGAGCAATTCAGAGAAATTACGGGAAGTGCAATAATTCATACAATTCCTCAGGCGGAGCCTATAGGACCAAAAAAACTTCTGGATGCACTTATTGTGGCACCTTGCACAGGGAATACCTTAGCAAAGCTTTCAAACGGCATTACTGACACCTGCGTAACTCTAGCTGCAAAAGCCCATCTTCGCAACGCCCGTCCGTTAATTATTGCACCTTCGACCAATGACGCTTTAAGTAATGCAGGAAAAAATATTGGCTCGTTACTTAATTATAAGAATGTGTACTTTGTGCCTTTTGGTCAGGATAGTTTCAGAGGTAAACCAAATTCAATGGTGGCGGATTTTTCGCTTGTTCAGCAGACTCTGGAATGTGCTCTCAAAGGTGAACAGCTTCAACCTGTAATAATTGAGCCTAAATAAAAAAGTCCCATACCGCTAGGGGTATGGGACAAAATGTTTTATTTTTTAGAACATAGTAATGAAACCAAAGGATTCAAGAATTCTGTAGAAGAAATCAAAAATTCCGTCAAGGTTGAAGAAATCCTCGAAAACAGGAAGGTATGTAACGCTTGTGTTTGTGTCAGATACATCGAATGCACTTACAGAAACAGCCATAACGCTAGCAAGTAAAACGATGCAAAGAGCGATTGCAATGAATTTTTTCATATCTATTTCTCCTTTGTGAAAAGAATTGTTTATTTACAAGTAAAGGATAACACATAATATCAGATTTTTCAAGATTTAATTGTTAAAATAAATTTTTAATATAATTGTTTTTTTACCAAAATAATGGAAAACTATTTACAAAAATGTGAAAATGCTATATAATCTACTGTAACAAAAGGGAGTAACTCGCGTTCCGGACGCGGTATTGGCGACATTCCCGGCGAAATTCGCCCGCCAATGTCTTAAAGAGTGAGACTTTTACCGTGTTGGCGGTAGAGGTCTTTTATTTTTGTTACTTCAATTTTGAAAAAAAGAAAAGAAAGGGAAACCACAATGAAGCACTATCTCGAATCTGCTGAATCCGTATTTCAGGAAGTAAATTCTAACGAAAACGGTCTGTCTTCCGCAGAAGCTGCTGCAAGACTTGAAAAGAACGGCAAAAACAAACTTGCAGAAGCAAAAAAGGATTCTACTCTGAAAAAATTCTTTGACCAGATGAAAGACCCGATGATTATCATTCTTATCGTGGCTGCTGCTATCTCTGCAGTTACAGAGTACATCGAGGCATCTGCCGCAGGTGAAAGTTTCTTCCCCACAGACACACTCATTATTCTCGCAGTTGTTCTTATTAACGCAATTCTTGGCGTTATTCAGGAAAACAAAGCGGAAAAAGCCGTTGAAGCATTGCAGAAAATGTCTGCCGCAACAACAAAGACTCTTCGTGACGGTAAAGTTGAAACCGTTAAGAGTGAGGACCTTGTTGTAGGTGACGTTATTCTTCTCGATGCAGGTGATGCTATTCCTGCTGACTGCCGTATCTTCGAATGTGCAAGCATGAAAATCGAAGAAGCAGCTCTTACAGGTGAGTCTGTTCCCGTAAATAAACTCGTTAAAGCTCTTACTCTTTCTAAAGATAAAGGCGACGAGGTTCCTCTTGGTGACCGTAAAAATATGGCGTATATGGGTTCAACTCTCGTTTACGGCCGTGGTAAAGCTGTTGTAGTTGCAACAGGTATGGACACCGAAATGGGTAAAATTGCAAATGCTATCGCACTTGCAGAAGAGGGCAAAACTCCTCTTGAAATCAAACTTGAACAGCTTTCAAAAATTCTCACAAAGCTTGTTATTGCAGTTTGTGTTGTAATATTCGGTTACAATATTGCCATGCATTTCATTTCAGGCAGCGATGCTGAATTCTATCACGTTGCTCTTGATTCTTTCATTACTGCTATTGCTCTCGCTGTTGCGGCTATTCCCGAGGGTCTTGTTGCAGTTATGACAATTGTTCTTTCAATCGGTGTTACAAATATGTCGAAAAAGAACGCTATCATCCGTAAAATGAATGCGGTTGAAACTCTTGGTTGTACTCAGATTATCTGCTCAGATAAAACAGGTACTCTCACTCAGAACGTAATGACAGTTGTTGACCATTATGCAGAGGACGAAAAGGTTCTTGCAACTGCTATGGCTCTTTGCACAAATGCAGAGGTTGAGGCAGACGGCAAGAGCACAGGCGAACCCGATGAAGTTGCTCTTATTAACTACGCATCCTCTCTCGGCCTTAAAAAGGCTGAACTTGTTGCTGCTAACCCCAGAGCAGGTGAGGTTCCCTTTGACTCCGGCAGAAAAATGATGTCAACTGTTCATTCTATTGACGGCAAATTCGTTCAATATACAAAGGGTGCTCCCGACGAAATCCTCAAGAAATGCTCCCACGCTCTTGTAGGCGGTCAGGTTGTTCCTATGACTGATGAAATTCTTGCAAAAGCTGCAGAGGAAAATACAAGAATGGGTAACAAGGCTCTTCGTGTATTTGCAGTTGCTTTCAAAGAATATGCAACAGCTCCCGAAGTTTACGATTCTGCTTCTCTTGAATTCGATATGGTATTTATCGGTCTTACAGGTATGATTGACCCTGTTCGTCCTGAGGTTAAGGATGCTATCGTTGAATGCCGCGGTGCAGGTATCACACCTATTATGATTACAGGTGACCATATTAACACCGCTAAAGCTATTGCAAGAGAACTCGGTATTCTTACTGATGATTCTCAGGCAATGATGGGTAGCGATATTGATAAATATTCTGACGAAGAATTTGAAAAAATCGTTGAGAATGTATTTGTTTATGCCCGTGTTCAGCCCGAACACAAAACAAGAATTGTTAACGCTTGGAGAAACAAGGGTTATGTTACTGCTATGACAGGTGACGGTGTTAACGATGCTCCCTCTATTAAGAGTGCCGATATCGGTGTTGGTATGGGTATCACCGGTACTGACGTTACAAAGAACGTTGCAGATATGGTTCTTACTGACGATAACTTTGCAACTATCGTTGCTGCAGTAGGCGAAGGCAGAAGAATTTATGATAACATCCGTAAAGCAATTCAGTTCCTTCTCGGTTCAAACCTTTCTGAAGTTATTTCAATCTTCTTTGCAACAATTATGAGTTTTACAATTCTTAAAGCACCTCACCTTCTTTTCATTAACCTTGTAACAGACAGTATTCCTGCTCTCGCTCTCGGTCTTGAAAAGCCCGAACAGAACATTATGAGAAGAAAACCCAGAAGTAAAACCGATGGTATTTTCGCAGGTGGCTTGGGTGTTGACTGTGCATATCAGGGTGTTCTTGTTAGTGTGCTTACAGTTATCGCTTTCTATATCGGTGAATTCCTTGAAACAGGTCACCTTGTTTTCAGAAATATTCCTGATAGTAGCGAAGGTATGACAATGGCATTCTTCACAATGGCTATGTGTGAAATCTTCCATTCATTCAATATGCGCTCTCAAAGAGGTTCTTCTGTTGGTATGGTTCTCAAAGGACATCACAACTTCGCTCTTTACGGTGCAATGGTTGGTTCATTCCTTCTTACAACTGCAGTTGTTGAGATTGATTTCCTTTCAAATCTCTTTGGCTTTGCACATCTCGACCTAAAAGCATACCTTATTTCTCTCGGTCTTGCATTCCTCGTTATTCCGATTGTTGAAATCGTTAAGCTCTTCCAGAGAAAGTTTGGTAAAAAACACGACTAAGTTTAAAAAGCACCGCTTCGGCGGTGCTTTTTAGTTGCAAGTTGAAAGTGGCAAGTGGCAAGTTTCGGGTCTGCGACTCAATTATAAATTTGTGTTTTTTTCTCTTGCCAAAAATTACATATAATGCTATACTGAAAAAGATAATAAAATCGAAAAATATGGTTTGATTTTTCAATATTTTTCGTTTAGAGAAAGGACGATGAATTTGGCTGAGATTAAAAACATGGACGCTGTAGCAGCTCTTGACGCTATGGATGCTCACGTTGATGATTGGCGTGATGCCACCAAGGGCAAACAGAGAGGTATCTTCTCTTTTGACGATGTTGCAGCACTTAAAATCAAAAACCTCAAGAAAAGAATTTACACCGATATTGAATCCATTCCTGCTTGGAAAATGAAGGAATGTATTTATAAAGGTGTTGACGATTATGAATTCCTTTATGATGAATGGAAAGAGCTTAATGTTGGTGACCGTTGGGGTAACAATGGCTGGAGTGCATTTTTCAAGAATTCATTTGATATGCCCGAAAGATTTAAAGGCAAAAAGGTAACTCTTAACGTGTATTTCGGCGGTGACTCACTTCTTACACTTAATGGTGTACCCTATCAGGGTCTTGACCCCTTCAGAAACTCTGTTCTTCTCACAGATTGTGCAAAGGGCGACGAGCATTATGATGTTGACATTGAGTCCTACTATGTATGGCACTCAAATGAGTCAACAGTAAAAACTCTTTCTTGCTCATTCGTTGGCGTTGTTGACCCTGAAATTGAAGAAATTTACTGGGATTTCAAGGCTGTTTTCAATGCTCTCTTTATGCCCGTTCACGATACAGGTCTTCAGGAACTTATCAGAGCATCTCTTAAAGAAGCATTTACTTATGTGAACTTTGACCTTGATGGTGAAGAATTTAAAGCAGGTCTTCGTCAGGCACAGAAGGTTCTTAAAGATAAAGTTTATAACAACACTTCATACAAATCAGAGGGTACACTTGCTCTTGTTGGTAACTCTCACCTTGATATTGTATTTATGTGGGCTTATAAAGAGTATATCCGTAAATTAGGTAGAACTCACGCTACAATGCTTCGTCTTATGGAGCAGTATGATGATTTCATTTTCTCACAGAGTACTGCACCTACATACATTGAAATGGCAAATAGATATCCCGCTATTTACGAGCAGGTTAAAAAGCGTATCGAAGAGGGTAGATGGGAATACATCGGTGCAATGTGGGT
>JAZNHK010000045.1:0-24973 GCA_045576915.1 Acutalibacteraceae bacterium | reverse complement strand
AAGGGTACTGGTGTTGTTAAAATCACACCCGCCCATGACCCCAACGACTTTGAGGTTGGTCAGAGATGTAGTCTTCCCATTGTCCGTACATTTACTTATGATGGTCGCCTTACAGGTGCAGAGGATAAGCGAATTGCTGACGAGCTTATCGCAAGTGGCAGAGCCGCTGAAAATGAACCCGAGGTTCTTGATTGCGGTAAATATGCAGGCATGACAACAATGGAAGCAAGAAAAGCAATCCTTGCAGACCTTGAAGCAGGTGCATATATTAAAGAAATGGAACCTCTCAAGCACGAAGTTGGTACTTGCTACCGTTGCCACAGCACAATTGAACCGATGGTTTCAAAGCAGTGGTTTGTTCGTATGGTTCCTCTTGCAAAACCTGCTATTGAAGCAGTTGAAAATGGTGAAACGAAATTTGTTCCCGAAAGATTTACAAAGAACTACCTTAACTGGATGAATAATACACGTGACTGGTGCGTTTCCCGTCAGCTTTGGTGGGGTCACAGAATTCCTGCCTGGTATTGTGATGATTGCGGTGGTGTTTCAGTAAGTGTAGATGCACCTGAAAAATGCTGCAAATGCGGTTGTACAAACCTTGTTCAGGATGAAGATACACTTGACACATGGTTCAGTTCTGCTCTTTGGCCCTTTTCAACACTTGGTTGGCCTGACAAAACAAAGGATTTAGAGCATTATTACCCCACAAATACTCTTGTAACCGGTTACGATATTATCGGTTTCTGGGTATCAAGAATGATTTTCTCAGCTCTTGAATATACAGGCAAAGTTCCTTTTGATACTGTTCTTATCCATGGTCTCGTTCGTGATGCTCAGGGTAGAAAAATGTCGAAATCTCTCGGTAATGGTATTGATCCACTTGAAATCATTGACCAGTATGGTGCTGATGCTCTTCGTTTCTCTCTTGCAACCGGTAACAGCCCCGGTAATGATATGAGATTTATGCCAGAAAAGATTGAAGCCAGCCGTAACTTTGCAAATAAGCTCTGGAACGCTAACCGTTTCATTCTTATGAATCTTGATGAAAATGAACCTGCACCTCATATTCCCGAAAATCTTGCAACAGAAGATAAATGGATTTTGAGTCAGTTTAACAGCCTTGTTAAAGCAGTTACAAACTCTCTCGAAAACTATGAGCTTGGTATTGCAGTTCAGAATCTTTATGACTTTATCTGGGATGTATTCTGCGATTGGTACATTGAAATTGCAAAAATCCGTCTTAATGGCGATAATGAAGAGGGTAAAAAGACCGCAAAAGCAGTTCTTGTTTATGTAATGAGCAACACTCTTAAGCTTCTTCACCCCTTTATGCCCTTTATTACAGAGGAAATCTGGCTCGCTCTTCCTCACGATGGCGAATCAATTATGATTTCTGACTGGTGCAAATATGATGAAGCTCTCAATTTCCCTGTTGAAGAAGAGGCTATGAACCGCGTTATGTCTGCTATTAAAGCAATCCGTAACCGCCGTGCAGAAATGAACGTTCCTCCTTCAAAGAAAGCAAAGATTTATATCGCAACAAAATATACAGAGGATTTCAAAAACGGTAGCGTGTTTATGACCAGACTTGCTTCCGCATCTGATGTTGAGATTGGCGATGAATTCGAAATTGAGGGTAGCGTAAGCGTTATTACAGAATCTGCAAAGATTTATATTCCTCTTAACGAGCTTGTTGACTTCGAAGCAGAGAAAGCAAGACTTCAGAAAGAGCTTGATGCTGCAAAGAAGGACCTTGAGTTCGTTGAAAATAAGCTTAATAACCCCGGCTTTATGGCAAAAGCACCTGAAAAGGTTGTTGCACAGCAAAGAGATGCTCAGGAAAAACATAAAGCAAAAATCGCAATGCTCGAAGAAAGTATTTCTAAACTCAAATGAATTATATTGAATCCGTAAAATATATACATTCATTATTAAAATTCGGTATCCGTCCCGGTCTTAACGGGATGGATGCCTTGTTGCATTTTCTCGGTAACCCTCATAAAGGCTTGAAATATGTTCACGTTGCAGGTACAAACGGAAAAGGCTCAACCTCTACTGCAATATCCAATGTTTTAATAGAAGCAGGGTATAAGGTTGGTCTTTATACTTCGCCCTATGTTACTGATTTTCTTGAAAGAGTTCAGTTTCAGGGCGAACCTATAGACAAAAGTGTTTTTGCGGTTAATGTTGATAAAGTTAAAACAGCGGTAGAAGAGCTTGAAAAGAAAGATATTGTTATAACTGAGTTTGAAGCACTTACAGCATCTGCTTTCCTTTGTTTTAAAGAACTTGAATGTGATGTTGTTGTTCTTGAAGTTGGTTTGGGCGGAAGGCTTGATGCAACCAATATAATTGATACACCTTTGGTAAATGTGATTACATCACTGTCTATTGACCATTCTGCAATTTTAGGGAATACTATTGAAGAAATTGCTTTCGAAAAATGCGGTACTATTAAAGTTAACGGTAATGTGATTTGTTCTTTTGGTCAGCACCCAAAAGCTATAAAGGTTATTGAAAAAATAGTTGAAGAAAAAAATAACACCCTCACCATACCTTGTGAAAGTGATGTTGAGATTATAAAAAGCGATATTTTCGGCACAGAATTTTATTACAAAAAGAACAAATATTTCGTTAAAATGCCTGGCAAACATCAGGTTAAAAATATGACCTGTGTTATAGAAGCCGCTGATATTTTAAAAAAATATTTCGATGTTACAGATGAGAATATAAAAGTTGGAATTAGCAAAACAATTCTTCCTGCAAGGGTGGAAATTATTTCGAAAAAACCTCTTGTTATACTCGATGGCGGTCACAACGAGGATGGTGCTAAAGCTTTTTATAATGCGGTTTTGCCTGAGCTTGAAAAAAGCAAAAGAGTTATTGTTGTTGCAGGTATGATGGCTGATAAGGCTGTTGAAGAATCTTTGAAACCTTTAATGTTGAAAACTGATATATTCTTTGCGGTAACACCTGATAATCCAAGGGCTATGAGTTCTTCGGTACTGGCAGGAATTGCACAGAAATATTCAAAAGAAGTTTTTAATATTGAAAATATAAAAGATGCGGTTAAAGTTGCTTTTTCTCTCATAGACAATAGCACCACACTTTTAGTTGTAGGGTCTTTGTATCTTGCGGGTGAAATACGCGAAACTCTTCTTGAAATGTTTTAATAAAAATAATTTTAGTTTTATTGATTTGAACAATAAAAAATGATAAAATATTTATATTACGAAAGGAGATGCTTTTATGGTTAATTTTGATGCTTTCGCCAGCGGAATAGATTTTGGCGGTCTTCGTAGTATGCTTGAAATTAAAATTCTTATTTGCTATATACTTGATAGTGTAAAAACACCAATGAAGCGTAATCAAATTTGTGATGTCCTTCAAAAAACAGGTCTTGTTAACTTTTTTGATACTAATTCTGCAATTGATGAATTGTTGGAAAGCAGAGCGATTATTGAAGAAGATTATGTTGGTGAACCTCACCTTGTTACCACTGCAAAAGGTAGCAATAGTGCAAAGGAACTTGAAAAACAGCTTCTTCCCGGTGTCCGTGACAGAGCTGTTAAAGCGGCACTTAATATAGTTGCACGTGCACGTTCTGAAAGAGAAAACAAAGTGGAAATCGATAAAGTTGATAACGGATATGATGTTACATTTGTTATTGAAAGTAATGGCGAAAAAATGCTTTCACTCACTCTTAATGTAGCAGACGAATGGCAGGCTGAGCAATTAAAGGACGGCTTCCTTGATGACCCTGGTGCACTTTATGCTGATATTATCAACAGATTGATTGGTGAATGATTTTTTAAACACTGAGAGAGGGCGTGAAGTCGCCCTCTCTTTTTTTGTATTTATTGTAAAAATATGACAATAATATTTTTAAGAAATTTTATTTATGGAGGAATAAAAATGAATTTCAAAAAAATGTTGTCACTGGTTATTGCAATTTTTTTGTGCTTTAGTGTGCTAAGCGGATGTGGAGAGGGTAAGTCTTCTTCAACCACAACAACCCAGACCAATGTTCAGACAGAGAAAAAATTGATTGCTATGCTGGGCGGAAGTGAAAATTCAGGCTTTTGGCAGAATGTGAAAAAAGGTGCTCAGGATGTAGCCAAAAAATATGGGTATACACTTAATTATTTTCCCTTTGACGAAGAGGCGGATAATATCTCTTCGCAGCAATCCTCACAGCTTGATGAAGTGCTTTCACGTAATGTATCAGGTATTGTAATAACTCCCGATGGTGAAGGTTACAGTAGTGTTTACAGTAAAATTTTTGATGCCAAAACGCCTCTTGTGCAGATAAATAATCTTAGCGAAGATGATTTGGAAGTTCTTGAAAGTAATAAGAAAAATCCCGTAATTTCAACTGTATCATCATCATTTAGGGATGCAGGTGCTCTTTGTGCAGAAAAGCTTTTCGAAAAAATCAAAGAGGATATCCAAAAAGAAACAGAAGCTTATGTTATAGGTGTAATCGAAAGAGATAATCAAGAGGCAGACAAAGAAAAAACAGAGGGATTTATAGAAAAATTTACTGAACTTGCGGATGCTGATGACAGTATCAAAGGCAAATATAAAATAGAAACAGAATCCGAAAACAAGTACGGGGATTCTTTTAATCAGCTGTTGCAGGATAAAGCCAAAGCAGTTTTTATAACAGATTCTAAGATTGCAGATGAAGTTAGTGATATCGTTTCTGTTGAAGCAGAAAAATATAATAAAATGATTTTTTGTGGCTTTGATTCAGGTGCAAAACAACTTAAATGGCTCGAAGAGGAAGGCGTAGCAGAGTTTATAGGCGGTGTGGCACAGAATGCCTATGATTTAGGCTATAATGCAGTAGAACAATGCATCTTCGCAGTTGAAGAGAAGCAGGTAAAAGACAAGGTTGAAATCCAATGCCAGTGGTACGATAAAAGTAATATTAAAAAATTAAAACAAGAAAAAATAGTTTATGATAATTAAATGAAGAAAGAGTGTATTCTGCAAAGAATACACTCTTTCAGCTCTATTTACAACCGCAATTGTTGTTATGCTTGAAATTCATTTCACATGTGTTTTCGCAGGTGTTGGGTGGGAAAAATTCATCAATAGGAAAGCTGATTCTTTTAAAGGTGTCGCAGGGGTCTTCGGTGTCGCAGCAACACTCCTTGGTTGGTACGCAGAAATCATAAGCAGGTATCAACATCTGCACGTCTCTTTCCAATTGAACAATGGTAAAGATGCCTAATGTAACTTTAACAGCTTTTTCGCTATCACAACAACCAAAGTTACCCTCAAAGCAACGACAGATATGATGCGGAACCGAGTCACAGCAGGTGCCCATAGTGTTGCAGCAATCGCAGATTCTGCATATATTTGCATCAAGAATTATTGGGTCAACTGCTTGCACTTTAGCACGTGGATTTGTGTTGCCTACTGGGTTCTGGTCATCAAAGCCGTCGCACACATAGTTTGATGAAAAGATTTTTACATTGCCTTCGCTACCGTAAAGAATACATTTTTTGCTGAATGTAACAAGACCCTCGAGCATTGTTGGTGAAGCAGTAGGGCAGGTGAATGCATCAAGGCAAACCTTTACAAAAAATGTTAAGTCCACGGAATAGCAGCCTTTGTTGAACGGGACTTTTTCAACTTCAACAAGACAGTTAAGTATTTGTGCAGCTCTTGGGCGAACTGAAGAAGCGTTTTCAAGGATGCATTGACCTCTGTCGGTCAGGTAAACACGTAAATCTGTAATGCAATCCTTGTCGGCACAGGAATCATAAACTCTGTTAGTGTCGATGCAAATAGCTTCTTTGATATGGTGAAGGTCGGTGAAGTTTTTATTATCAGCCATATCTCTTCCTCCTAATTAAGTATTGAAGCCTTTTCATAAACTTCATTACATAATATGAAGGGGAGGTGTAATTGTTACAAATTTATACGCCCTCTAAATTAAATGGTGGGATATACTCTTCTTTTGCAGATGAAAGCTCTTGCATAAATCCGTCTTCAATACCGGATTCAAAAAGATATTCCTCAATTTCATCGTATTCTTCTTGGGTCAGGCGCCTTGAAAGCTCGGCGATTGAGCAGGTTTTATTTGGAGTGAATTGACTCATAAGACTGAAAAGAATCTCGCCATCCTTGAAATTGTTTCTAACCCAATCTATAACTTTTTTTGTATTTTCAAGGTGGTTCGGTAAAATTAGGTGACGGATTATAACGCCTTTTGTCATTATACCATCGTCATCAAACTCGCATTTCCCTACCTGATTAAACATTTCCTTTATAGCGTTTGTTGCTGTTTCAAAATAGTCGGGTGCTTCAGAAAATTTAATTGCTAAATCATTTATGGCATATTTTAAATCCGGTAGATAAATCTGTACTTTACCCTTTAAAAGCTTAAGTGCATTAACATCTTCGTATCCACCGCAATTGTATACAACCGGAACAGGGAGTGGTTCTGTGAGTGATTCTGCTATGCTTTTTATAAAATGAGTTCCGGTTACGAGGTTAATGTTATGTGCACCTTGCTTTATCAATTCAAAATATATTTCACGTAATCTTTCAACTGTTATTTCCTTACCAAAACTGCCTCTGCTTATATCTTCATTCTGGCAGAAAACGCATTTTAAATTGCAACCGCTGAAGAAAATTGTTCCGCTTCCTTTTGTTCCGCTTATGGGTGGTTCTTCCCAGAAGTGCAAAGCAGCTCTTGCAACAACAGGATTTTCTCCCATACTGCAAAAGCCCTTACCGTTGTCGGTAAGAGCTTTTCTTTGAACGTTACATTTTCGCGGACAAAGATTACAGGTAAACATCTTATTGCTCCGCAGGTGTTGTAGTGGATTTTTCAGTTGTTTTTTTGCTTGATGAAACAAGCTCGAGGTAGTTCATTGAAAGCCAACCACCTGTTTGCTCATAAACAACGTAACCCCAGTCTTCCCATACAGCAAGTACTTCTACCTGATGACCTTTGGGTACATAGATAAGTCTGTCAGAACTTGTGTTGGGTTCAAGTCTGAGTCCGAGAGGGTCGTCCTTGGTTGCAACTTTGTATTTGCCCGGTTCAAATGAGAAAGATGAATTTGCTTTCTTTGTTGTAGCAACATCGGGATTTGTATTGTTCATATCCGCAATTGAACCAAGGTCAATTGAAACTGATTCCTGAGGTGCTTTGGTGGTTGTTTCTTTTTTATCCTTGCCGGAGGATGTGGAAGCAACAACTGCTATAACAATAGCGATAAGTATAAGAATTGCTGAAATTATTAGAACAATTGTGTTCTTGTTTTTGAGTTTTTCCATATTTATTCTCCTTGTAGTCAACACATAGCTGACTTTATAAGTTGAGTTTATTATAGCATTTTTGTTTGTGAAAATCAATAGTTAACTATGTGTGGAAAAATCAAGAGAAATAATTGTTTTTATATAAAAAATATTCTAAAAATCTTGCTATTTTGCATGTTATTATGGTATAATGTTTTGAATTATAATGTGTGAAGTAGTGCTCGGTTTAAGGGTGGTGTGAATGTGGTAATTTTCGGTATCGACCCGGGCTATGCAATAGTCGGATGCGGCATAGTCAGATATGAAAGAAATAACTTTTCTCTTATGGGCTACGGTGCTGTTACAACCCATAAGGATATGCCCTTTAATCAACGTCTCGAAAAGATTTATAATGATGTTACGGAGCTCTTAGAAAAATTTAAGCCTGACGCTGTAAGTATCGAAAGATTATATTTTAACACAAATCAGAAAACAGCAATTGATGTTGCTCAGGCTAGAGGTGTTATTGTTCTTGCAGTGCAAAAAGCCGGTATACCGATTTTTGAATACACACCATTACAGGTAAAGCAAAGTATCGTTGGCTACGGCAGAGCGGAAAAACAACAGGTTCAGGAAATGACAAGAATGTTTTTGCATCTTGATAAAATCCCAAAGCCTGATGACGCGGCAGATGCTCTTGCCCTTGCTATTTGCCACGGTCACGCCAGCGATTCTTCAATTTTAAGGAGTTAAATATGTTCTATAGTTTAACAGGAAAAATAATATATAAAGATGAGCAAACCGTTGCCATTTCTTGCGGTGGTGTTGGTTTTAAATGCTTTACAACAAGAAATACGCTTTCAAAATTGGCTCTTCTGAATGATGAGGTTACAGTTTTTACACATCTTAATGTACGTGAAGATGCGTTGGATTTATTTGCTTTTGCAACTAATGATGAACTTGATGCGTTTAAGCTTCTTATAAGCGTTTCAGGTGTTGGTCCTAAAGCTGCTCTGGCAATTCTTTCTGAGCTTTCACCGGATGCATTTGCAGTAGCAGTAGCTTCAGGTGACAGCAAAGCTATCACGGCGGCAAATGGTGTAGGTCCTAAACTTGCTCAGAGAGTGATAATGGAGCTTAAAGATAAAATTGCAAATGTCAGCTTTATTTCTGAGGAAAGCAGTTCAGTTTCAACTGCAGTTAATGTTGCAAACAAAATGAACAACACATCCGAAGCTATTGCTGCACTTACTGCATTGGGTTATTCTCAATCTGAAGCATCTGTTGCGGTCAGTAAGCTTTCTCCGTCACTTTCTGTAGAGGAGCTTATTAAGGGTGCGTTGAAAAATATGACCTTAAGATTTTAATTTTATGAATTTCAACCTGCTGAGGAGAATATAAATGAACGACTTTTTTATTGCCGATGAAGAGCGTGTTATTGCTCCGGAATACATTTCTGACGATAACGAAATAGAAACCTCTCTTCGCCCTCATACTCTCGATGAATATATCGGTCAGGAAAAGGCAAAGGAAAATTTAAAAATATATATCGAAGCTGCAAAAAACAGACACGAATCTCTTGATCACGTTTTGCTTTATGGTCCTCCCGGTCTTGGTAAAACCACTCTCGCAGGTATTGTTGCCAATGAAATGGGTGTGCAGATTCGTGTAACATCCGGTCCTGCTATTGAAAAGCCGGGTGATCTTGCCGCTCTTCTCACGAGTCTTAATGATGGTGATATTCTTTTTATTGATGAAATACATCGCCTTTCAAGAAGTATTGAAGAGGTTCTTTATCCCGCTATGGAGGATTTTGCTCTTGATATTATTATAGGAAAAGGTCCTTCGGCACGTTCAATAAGGCTTGACCTTAAAAAATTTACCCTTGTTGGTGCAACAACACGTGCCGGTCAGCTTTCTGCACCATTACGTGACCGCTTTGGTGTGATTTTAAGATTGGAGCTTTATTCACCTGAAGAGCTTGCAAGAATTGTAAAACGAAGTGCCAATATTTTAAATATTGAAGCAGAGCACGACGGAGCTTTGGAAATTGCCTCCCGTTCTCGTGGTACACCGCGTATTGCAAACAGACTTTTGAAACGTGCAAGAGATTACGCTCAGGTTATGGGTAATGGTATAATTACCGTTGAATCCGCACAAAATGCTCTTGAAAGAATGGAAATTGATGAACTTGGTCTTGACCTTGTTGACAGAAACCTTTTAAGAGCTATGATTGAAAATTATAATGGTGGTCCGGTTGGTCTTGATACAATTGCTGCCATGATTGGTGAAGAATCCGTTACTATTGAAGATGTTTATGAGCCGTATCTTATGCAACTTGGCTTTTTAACAAGAACACCAAGAGGGCGTAAGGTTACTGCTCTGGGTTATAAACATTTGGGCTTGAATCCTGTAGGGGAAGATGCTCAAGGGTCCTTTGAATCATACTAATTTTAGGAGTGTATATTATGGGTAGACTTTTTGGAACTGATGGTGCCAGAGGGATTGCAAACTCTGAACTCTCTTGTGAACTTGCTATGCAGATTGGTAGAGCAGCAGCAATGGTTTTAACTGCTCATACCAGCAAAAAACCAAAGGTGTTAATCGGTATGGATACAAGAGCATCTTCTCAGATGCTTGAATCTGCAATTGCTGCAGGTCTTTGTTCAGTTGGTGCTGATGTTATGCTTTTAGGGGAAATTCCTACACCTGCAGTTGCATATCTTGTAAGAAAATATGAATATGATGCAGCGGTAATGATTTCCGCTTCCCACAACCCTTGTGAATATAACGGAATTAAAATTTTCCAGGGTAACGGCTTCAAGCTTCCTGATTCACTTGAAGAAGAAATTGAAAGCATAATTCTTGATAAAGCTCAAGTACCACCAATAAAAGTTGGTGGTGAAGTTGGTAGAATAACCCGTTCCAGAACTTCACGTAATGACTATATAAATTACCTTATAGGTATCGCTCAGGATGATTTGGAAGTAAGTGGAAACAAGGATTTTAAAGGCTTAAGAATCGCAATTGACTGTTCGAACGGTTCTGCTTGTATTACTGCTCCAACAATTTTTATGAGCCTTTGTGACGAGTGCTTCTTTATTGCATCTCATCCCAATGGTACAAATATAAATGAGAATTGTGGTTCAACTCACCTTGAAATATTGCAGGACTTTGTTGTAAGAAACAAATGTGATGTTGGTCTTGCGTTTGATGGCGACGCTGACAGATTTTTGGCAGTTGATGAAAATGGTCAGGTAGTTGATGGCGATAAATTGATTGCAATTTTCGCAAAATATATGAAAGAAAGAAATATTCTCAAAAACAACACAGCAGTTGTTACTGTAATGAGTAATATGGGCTTCTTCAAATTCTGTGAGGATAACGGAATAAATTGCGAAAAAACAAAAGTCGGCGACAGATATGTTCTTGAAAATATGGTTGAAAATGATTATATCATCGGTGGTGAGCAGTCAGGTCACATTATTTTCAAAGAAAGTGCTACTACAGGTGATGGTCAGCTTTCTGCCTTAAAGCTTCTTTGTATTATGAAAGAAACAGGCGAAAAACTTTCGGAGTTAAGCTCTGTTATGAAGGTATTCCCGCAGACTCTTATCAATGTAAGAGTTTCTGATTTCGGTAAAGCAAGATTCCCGAGAGATGAAGAGATCAAAAAGGCAATTGCCGGAGCTGAAGCAGAGCTTGGTGGAGATGGCAGAGTTCTTGTACGTGTATCCGGAACAGAGCCACTTGTAAGAGTTATGCTCGAAGGTAAAGACGAAGAGAAAATAAACATTTTAGCACAAGAGATTGCAGAAGTTGTCAAGGAGAGATTACTTTAATGCGTGTTACAGAATTCTGGAAAGATTATGAGCTTATAGATTGTTCTGACGGAGAGCGCCTTGAACGTTGGGGAGATATTTTTCTTATCAGACCCGACCCTCAGGCACTCTGGAATACAAACAGAACAAACCCTATGTGGCGAAAGGCTCATGCCAGATATCATCGTTCAAATCAGGGCGGAGGTTCTTGGGAGTTTTACAGAACAATTCCCGAAGTATGGCAGATTGGCTATAAGGATTTAAAATTTAACCTTAAACCTATGGGCTTTAAGCACACAGGAGTTTTCCCCGAACAGGCTTGTAACTGGGATTTGGTTGCAGATATTATTGAGAAAAGCGGAAGAAAAGATGTTAAAGTTCTCAATTTGTTTGCTTACACAGGTGCGGCAACAGTTTCTGCTTTGTTAAAGGGTGCATCTGTTGTTCACGTTGATGCTTCTAAGGGTATGGTTCAGTGGGCAAAAGAAAATGCAGCATCTTCAGGTGTTGCAGACAGAAGCGTTCGCTGGATTGTTGATGATTGTATGAAGTTCGTTGCCCGTGAAATCAGGCGTGGCAACAAATATGATATCATCATTATGGATCCTCCTTCATACGGAAGAGGACCCGGTGGAGAAGTCTGGAAACTGGAAAACGAAATTTACGGTTTTGTTAATCAATGTTGCGAGTTGCTTACGGAGCAATCCCTTGCAGTGCTTATAAACTCATATACAGCAGGTGTTTCACCTGCAGTTATGAGTTACATATTGAATTCAACAGTAGCAAAACGCTTTGGAGGATTTGCCACAGCAGATGAAATTGGTCTCAAGGTTACTGACAGCGGTCTTGTTCTTCCTTGCGGTTCAACTGCAGTGTGGACAAAATGAGTATGAATAATAAAATTATAGAATTTAAAAATGTAGATTTCAGATATGCAGACGAAGATAGCGATGCTTTGAAAAATCTGAATCTGGAGTTTTATGAGGGTCAGTTCACTTGTGTTCTGGGTCATAATGGTTCAGGTAAATCTACAATGGCAAAGCTTATTAACGGGTTGGAAATGCCAACTAACGGAAGTGTTACCACATTCGGTTATGATACTTCTGATGAAAAGAATGAGATTCCTATAAGACGTAGAGTTGGTATGGTTTTCCAGAATCCCGATAACCAGATTGTTTCAACAATTGTTGAGGATGATGTGGCTTTCGGACCTGAAAATTTAGGCGTTGAGCGTAGCGAAATAAGAAAACGTGTTGACAATGCTTTAAAAATTGTTGATATGTACGATTACAGAAATCACGAGCCTCATCGTCTTTCTGGTGGTCAGAAGCAAAGAGTTGCAATTGCAGGTGTTATTGCAATGCAGACTGATTGCATTGTTCTTGATGAACCAACCGCAATGCTTGACCCAAAAGGCAGAAGCGAGGTTATGAATGCTCTGCTTAAATTAAAAAATGAATTAGGTATTTCCGTTATTCTTGTTACGCATTTTATGGATGAAGCCGTAAAAGCTGACAGAGTTGTGGTTATGAATGATGGCTCTGTTTGTCTTGATGGTACACCGGCAGAGGTGTTTTCAAAGGGCGATTTATTAAAATCAATCGGACTTGCTGTTCCTAAACCCTTGGAGCTTTCTCTTGCTCTAAAAGAAGATGGAATAAATTTTGAACAAGCACCTCTTACCGCAGAGGAGTTTGTGAAGGTGTTTAAAGAATATATAAATAATAGAGGTTAAATTATGGCTGTGCTTTCAGTGCACAATTTAATATATGGCTATTCAAAAGGCACTCCCTTTGAAACAGGTGCTTTAAAAGGCGTTTCTTTTGATTTCAATCAAGGGGAAATTGTTGCTCTCATTGGTCACACAGGTTCAGGAAAAAGTACACTGCTTCAGCATCTGAATGGTCTTTTGAAAGCTGATTCAGGAGAAGTTTTATTTGAGGGTAAGGATATTCACGCCTCAAAGCAAAGCCTTCGTCAATGCCGTTTTAATGTTGGCTTGTGCTTTCAGTATCCCGAGCAACAGCTTTTTGAAACTACAGTTTATAAAGATATTGCTTTTGGTCCTCGTAATATGGGTCTTTCAGATCAAGAGATAGAAAAACGTGTGCGTTCTGCTGTTTCATATGTTGGTCTTTCTGAAGATTATCTTGAAAAATCTCCCTTTGACCTTTCAGGCGGTGAAAAGCGAAGAGTTGCAATTGCCGGTGTGATTGCAATGGAACCCAAGGTTCTTATTTTAGATGAACCGACTGCAGGACTTGACCCGATGGGTAAAAACGCACTTTTAAAGCTTATTAAAGACTACAACGCATCAACAGGTAATACAGTTATTTTCGTTTCTCACAGTATGGATGATGTTGCTGTTGTTGCTGACAGGGTTTTGGTTATGAATAAAGGTGAGATTGCAATTTCCGGAGCAGTTGAAGAGGTTTATTCTAAAGGTGAGTTGCTTTCGTCTTTAGGTCTTGATGTTCCTGAAATAACAAATATCTTTCTGGAGCTTAAAAAGAATGGCTTTGATCTGGGTGAAACTGCTTATACAGTTGAGGGCGCCAGAACAGCCATCAAAAACTTTTTGACGGGGGAGAAATTATGATTAAAGATATCACAATCGGTCAGTTTTTTCCCGGTAATTCTCCCGTTCATAAATTAGATGCAAGAACTAAAATAATACTGACATTTTTGTTCATCATTTTTATTTTTGTTTGTCAGAATTTCTGGTCTTTGGGTCTTTTAAGCGGTTTTGCATTAGTTGTATTTTTGCTTACCCGAATTTCTCCTAAAATTATTTTAAAAAGCTTCAAGCCCTTATTACCTATTGTTCTGCTTACAACAGTCTTGCAGCTTTATTACATCAAAGAAGGTAACATTCTCTTTGAGTGGAAATTTATAGCAATAACAGATACAGGTATTTTTACTGCTGTATTTATAGTTGTGAGAATTTTTACATTGCTTTTAATGAGCTCTTTGCTGACTTACACGACATCACCAACAGATCTGACAGATGCTATTGAAAGGCTTTTATCACCGTTGAATTTGTTGAAAATTGATGTTCACACATTTGCAATGATGATGACAATTGCTCTCAGATTTATCCCCACTCTTATTGATGAGATTGACAGAATTATGTCTGCTCAGAAGGCGAGGGGTGCTGATTTTGAAAGCGGTAATCTTGTTAAGAGAATAAAAGCGTTGTTCCCTATATTTATACCCCTTTTCATTTCTGCATTCAAAAGGGCTATTGAACTAACTGATGCAATGTCCTGCCGTTGTTATACAGGTGGTAACGGACGCACGCGCTTAAGACAAATGAAATTCTCATACAGAGATATAATTGCTTTTGTTGTTGTGACGCTTATTTGTGCGGGTATTATTGCTTTGAATATTTTATTTGATCACGTGATTTAATATGAGAAACTTATTGTTTAAAATAGCCTTTGATGGCTCTGCTTTCCACGGTTGGCAGCAACAGGAAAACGCTGTTAGTGTGCAAGGTGAATTAAAAAAAGCCTGGGAAACTCTTACGGGTGAGAAACCTAATATTATCGGATGTAGCAGAACTGATGCAGGCGTTCACGCCAATGAATATTTTTTCAATGTGCGAACTCAATCAACAATTCCTACAAAAAGCTTTCCTGTAGCATTGGCATCTGCGAAGTTGCCAAGGGAAATAGCGGTTTACTCTTGCCAAGAGGTTGATTATGAATTCAACGCTCGTTTTGATTGTATAAAAAAAGAGTATGAATATGTTATAGAAAATACTCAGGTGGCATCACCATTCAGATATAAACGAGCCTTTAATTATAAGTATAATATTGACGTTGAATTGCTTAACAAGGCGGCACAGCATTTTGTGGGAACCTATGATTTTTCTGCTTTTTGTGCGGCTGATGCTCAGGTTAATTCCAAGGTCAGAACAATATATAGTGCTGAAGTTTTCCGCGATGGTGATCTGGTTAAATTCAGGGTTTGCGGAAACGGATTTCTTTATAATATGGTCAGGATTATGGCAGGTACATTGATTTATGTTTCAAATGGCAAAATCGGGTGCGACTCTATTCCTGAAATCATAGAAAGCAAGGACAGAACAAAAGCGGGTATAACGGCCATACCCGATGGTCTTTATTTAAATAAGGTATATTACGGAGGTGAAGTTTTTGAAGGTTAAATTTACTGAACTTAACAGCGGTTTTACCGGTTATAGCCGTGTTTCAAGATTTTCTGAAAAAACCAGAAGCAAAATATTGATTGCAGGAGTACTTGTTGCAGTTTTTGTTTTTGTATATATACTGTCCGCGGTTGGTATTGTTCCTTTTGACGCTGTTTCTTCAAGAGTGTCATCATTTATCCTTCAGGATGCTAAGAATTTCCCGATATCAGTTAATACTGATTCAACAGTAAATACTGTGGTTTTAGGTGACAGTATTATGGTTTTGACTACAGATAATTTTTCGGTTTATTCCAAAAGTGGTGATTTAACTTATACTCAACCTCATAGTTATGCTTCTCCTACTGTAAGTGTCAATGGCGATAAGGCTGTGGTATTCGATAGAGGATATAAATCTTATATGCTTGTTAACGAAAAAAAAGTCGTTTACACCAGCGAAGCTCCGAATGGTATTATATGTGCTGAATATGGTGAAAACGGTAATTACGCCATAGGTACACAAGGTGAGGATTCAACAAGTAAGCTTATTGTGTATTCTGCAACGAATAAACTTGAATTTCAGTGGAATTGTGCTTATGAGCATATCGTGTCGATTGCTCTGGCACCAAACGGAAAGTTTGCAGGCGCAGCAGTTGTAGGAGCGGAAAACGGTCAGATTGTTACAACTGTCAAGTATTTTGGTTTTGATTATCAGGAACCGATTAATTCCCAAACCATACCCGGTTGTGCGGCATTTGATTTAAAGTTTACTGCTACTAATACATTAACCTTGTTTGCTGATAGTGGTGTGTTTAAAATCACCAGAAAAGGCGAAGCTTATGAAACGGTGAGTGAATATTTTTCTTCTGAATTCAATTCATTTGATTGCTCTGTTAGCGGAAAATATGTTGTTTGCCTTGCGAAATATTCAAGTGCAAATAACTTCCTGATAAGCGTTTATTCGCCAAAAGGTAAAGATAAAGCTCAAATCAATGTTTCAAAAGAAATAAAAAGTGTTGTAATGAGTGAGAAATATATATTTGCTCTTGCCGAAAATTCTATATTGGTATATAATTTAAATGGAAGAGAAATTGGTGAAATCACCATAAAAGGTGATGCAAAGAGTATGCTTGCAACCGATAAATATATTTTTATAAATTCTCTTGATAAAATAAGCAGGTGCTTTTCTTATGGCACCACAACAATAAAGCTTAGTAATTGATCCACAGGAGGTACACTATGTCATTTATAATTGATATTCTTATTGTTGTTTTGTTTGTTGTTCTGGTTGGTCTTGCTTATAAAAAAGGTTTTTTATCAACAGTTATTGATACGTTTTCTGTTGTGATTTCTGCATTTGTTTCTCACAAAATTTTTGAGAACGTTGCAGAAAGTGCTTACAACCTTTTTGTTAGAAATCTTGTTGAAACCCGTTTTACAAGAGTTCTTGATGATGTGGCATCTAATTTGAGTGTTGCAGAAAAGCTCAATGCGATGATTGATGGTCTTCCGCAGGGTGCAGTTAAACTTGCTCAAATTATGGGTGTTAACACAAATGCTCTTACTACAGGTATTTTTGCAAATGGTGTTTCTGATGATGAGTTAATCAGTCTTGCGGTTGATAAGATTGGCCACACAATAATGATAAACATTACAGAGGTTGTAACATTTATCGCATTGTTTGTACTTATTACAATTGCCTTGAAATTTCTGGCAAGCTTCTTCAAAAAAGCCAACGATATTCCGCTTTTAGGAAAACTCAACGCTCTGCTTGGTGCGATTATCGGTATAGTAAAGGCTGTAGCCATTGTTTACATAGCTTGTACAGCATTTTATTTTATTGCAGGTATGTCAGGTGCAGCACCTGTTATTGATGCGGTAAACAGTTCTGTGATTTACGGATTCATTATTGCTAATAATCCGATTATAAATCTCATTGGTTAAGAGGTGTCTGAAATGAAAGATTTATTTAAAGGTTGTTGGACCATTCCTAATTTGCTCAGTTTTATAAGAATTTTGCTTATTCCCGTATTTGGTGTGCTTTTTTATAAAGGTGAATATGGTTGGGCTGTGTTGACTCTTGTGCTTTCAGGTCTTTCCGACTTTTTTGATGGTAAAATTGCTCGTAAATTTAATCAGATCAGTGCTTTGGGTAAAATTCTTGACCCTGTTGCTGATAAGCTTACACAAATTACCCTTGCAATTCTTTTGTTCCTTTCATTTAACAATGCTCAGGATGCAACATTAAAGGCTTTTAGCTGGGTTTTCCTTGTGTTTATAATTAAAGAATTTGTTATGGTTGCCGGTGGTGCTGTTATGCTGGCTTGCGGTATTCGTCCCGGTGCAGCAGAGATTTACGGCAAGGTTGCAACATTCGCTTTCTATGCAATTATGATTCTTGTTATTGCGTTTGGTCCCGAGGTTGGAGTATTCAGAGCAGTATTCACTCTTCCAAATGTTCTTATGATGATACTTGTTGCTATTTCGGCAATACTAACTCTTGTAGCCTTTGCAAGTTATCTTCCTGAAACATTCCGCCAGTTTAAGGAACGTTTTTCAAATAAATAAAATTGATTATACTTTTTCTCAGGAGAAATAAATGAACAATAAAATGATATGTAGTAAATGCAAAAAACGACCGGCAGTTATTTTTGTGTCACGTGTTGATGGTGATAAAACAACTCAAGAAGGCTTTTGCATAAAATGTGCTACCGAACTTAATATCGGACCCATCAAGCAAATGATGCAGAGTATGGGCATCACCGAGGATGATATTGATGCTGTTAGTGAACAGTTCGGTGATATGATGGAAAATATGGATGATTTTCAGCTTGGTGGTGCAGGAACAATGCCATTTATGCAGAATTTCTTGAATAACAACGCTTCGGAAAACAATGCTGCTTCAGAAGAACAGGTTGAAGAAGCTGAAGACGAAGACGCAGAGGATAACAGCAAAAAGAAAAAACATAAACGAAAAACAAAACGTAAATTTTTGAATTCTTATTGTACCGATCTTACTGCAAGAGCAAGGGAAGGCAAAATCGATAGAATTATCGGCAGAGAAACAGAAATTTACAGAACTACCCAGATTCTTTGCAGAAGAACAAAAAATAACCCTTGTCTTATTGGTGAACCGGGTGTTGGTAAAACTGCTATTGCAGAGGGTCTTGCTCTCAGAATTGCTGCAGGTGATGTTCCTGCAAGAATTGCTGATAAAGAAATCCATCTTCTTGACCTTACATCTCTTGTTGCAGGTACTCAGTTCAGAGGTCAGTTTGAAAGCCGAATTAAGGGTCTTGTTGACGAGGTTAAGCAAGAGGGTAACATAATCCTATTTATTGATGAGGTTCATAACCTTGTTGGTACAGGAGATGCAGAGGGTTCAATGAATGCCGCAAACATTCTTAAGCCTGCTCTTTCTCGTGGTCAGATTCAGGTTATCGGTGCCACAACCTTTAATGAATATCGTAAGCATATTGAAAAGGATGCAGCTCTTGAAAGACGTTTTCAGCCCGTTAAGGTTGAAGAACCTTCTGTTGAAGAGTGCTACAAAATGCTTGTAGGTATCAAGGAATATTACGAGGATTTCCATAAGGTTAAAATTTCTGATGCACTTGTTTACAGAGCTGTGCATCTTTCAGAAAGATATATTAACGACAGATTTTTACCCGATAAGGCAATTGACCTTCTTGATGAAGCTTGTACCTGTGCAAATCTCAGAAATGTTGCTATCAGCGATTATCAGAAGCTTATGGCAAGAATTGAGGATTTGACAGAACGTCAGGAAGAACTTCTTGAAACAACAGCAGAAGAAGGTCCTGATTACGAAGCAATTTCTAACCTTAAAGCAGAAAAAATTGCTTTAGAAAAAGAAGCCGCACAGGTTAAAATCAAAGCAGATGATAATGATGTCACAGAAGAGGATATTGCAAAGGTTATTAACCTCTGGACCGGTATTCCTACATCCAAAATTATCGAAAATGATATGAGAAAGCTTTCAGGACTTGAAAGTAAACTAAAACAAAGAATTATCGGTCAGGATGAAGCAATCGAGGTTCTCGCAGCTGCTATCAGAAGAAGCCGAGTTCAGATTTCTGCAGTAAGAAAACCTGCATCATTTATTTTTGTCGGACCTACAGGTGTTGGTAAAACCGAGCTTGTTAAACAACTTGCTAATGAGCTTTTTGAAACACCCGAGACCTTGATTCGCCTTGATATGTCCGAGTTTATGGAGAAGCACAGCGTTTCTCGTCTTATCGGTTCTCCTCCCGGGTATGTTGGTTACGATGAAGCAGGTCAGCTTACAGAAAAGGTAAGAAGAAAGCCTTATTCAGTTGTTCTTTTTGATGAAATTGAAAAGGCTCATCCCGATGTGCTTAATATCCTTCTCCAGATACTTGACGAAGGTAAAACCAATGATGCACAAGGCAGAACAGTAAGCTTTGAAAATACTGTTATTATTATGACCTCAAATGCCGGTAGCCATATAAGTGAAAATGCACTTGGTTTTAATCGCGATAAAAATCAGGCTTCAAAGGATAAAACCATGAAAGCCTTGAAAGAGTTTTTACGTCCCGAATTTTTAGGCAGAGTTGATGAAATTGTTACTTTCAACACTCTCGGAAAAGAAGAGCTTGTTAAGATTGCAGAGGTTCTTTTAGGCGAACTTAAAGCTCCTCTTAAAGATAAGGGCATCGACCTTGTGGTTGGTGAGGGCGTGTATGAAATTATTGCAGATTTGTCCGAAGATGGTGGCAGAGGTGCACGTGATATAAGAAGAACAATAAGAAAAGAAGTTGAAGATAAAATCGCTAATATTCTTATTGATAATGCGGGTGCACTTGTTAATGAAATAACTGTTAGTGCGGTTGATGGTGCGATTGCAGTAGATTTTAAATCTTAATTATTAAATACCGACAGAGCGTTTTCTTGTTCTGTCGGTATTTTAGAATTGAAAGGTCTTTTATGAAAAAGGTAGTAGTTGGTATCATTGCCCATGTTGATGCAGGTAAAACCACCCTTGCTGAAACATTACTTTATAAATCGGGCAAAATAAGAAAACTTGGTCGTGTTGACAATGGTGACACGGCTTTGGATACCCATACCCTTGAACGTGAAAGAGGTATAACAATTTTTGCGGGTCAATCGGTTTTCAATATAGGTGAGCTTGAAATTAACCTTCTTGATACACCGGGTCACGTAGACTTTTCCGCAGAAACTGAAAGAAGCTTGAAAATCCTGGACTACGCAATTCTTGTTATAAGCGGAACTGATGGTGTTCAGGCTCATACCAGAACTCTTTGGAAACTCCTTTGTGCATATAATATTCCAACATTTATTTTTGTTACAAAAATGGATTATGCAAGGCTTTCTAAGCAAGAGCTTATTGAAGATTTAAAAGAACTTTGTTCTGATACTTGCTTTGATTTTACTGATGATAAATGCGAAGAGTTTTTTGAAAATATTTCTATGTGCGATGAAGCGGTTTTAGAAGAGTATTTAGAAACCGCAAGTGTAAAAGAAGAACAAATCAAAGAACTTATTATAAACAGAAAATGCACACCTTGTTATTTTGGTTCAGGATTAAAAGGTGATGGGGTTGATGCATTTGTAAACGGACTTGAGAAATATATCAATGTAAAAAAACATCCCGAAGATTTTGGGGCAAAGGTGTATAAAATCACTCACGATAATAAGGGTGAACGAATTACACATATCAAAATAACGGGTGGAGCATTAAAGGTTAAGGATGTAATTTCAGTTGGTGAGAGGAATGAAAAAATAAACGGAATACGTGTTTATTCAGGTGAGAAATTTACATCCGTTGATGAAGCCTTTTCGGGCGGTATTTACGGTATTACAGGGCTTTCGTCATTAAACGTTGGCGATGGATTAGGCTTCGAAAAATCCTTTGGTAAAGCCTTTTTAGAGCCGGTTATGAACTACAGAATTGTTCTGCCAAAGGACTGTGACCCAAAAACACTTTTTCCAAAGCTTAAAGAGCTTGAAGCAGAAGATCCACAGTTGCATTTAACGTGGAACACTTTCTTGCAGGAAATTTATGTTTCCTTAATGGGCGATGTTCAGACCGAAATTCTTAAAAGTATAATATCTGAACGTTTTAATGTTGATGTTGAAATTGACAGCGGAAAGGTGCTTTACAAGGAAACTATTGAAAATAAGGTTGAAGGCGTAGGTCACTATGAACCTTTAAGGCATTATGCGGAGGTGCATCTGATTATAGAGCCCTTGGAAAGGGGTAAAGGTATGGTTTTCACCTCCAGATGTAATGAAGATTCGTTAAGCCGTAACTGGCAGAATTTAATTATGGCTCATTTAAGTGAGAAAGAGCATTTGGGGGTACTTACCGGTTCGCCTATAACAGATGTCCAAATCACACTTGCTGCAGGTAGAGCCCATTTAAAACACACAGAGGGCGGGGATTTCAGGCAGTCTACATATAGAGCTGTAAGGCAGGGTCTTATGCAGGCCAAATCGGTTCTTTTAGAGCCTTACTACAGCTTCCGGTTAGAAATTCCAACCGAGCAAATTGGCAGAGCTATTAACGATATAAGATTAAAAAACGGAACCTTTGATTCTCCTGAAGAAAAAGATGGCGTGAGCGTTTTAACGGGTAAAGCACCTGTAACCACACTTAATGGGTACGCCTCTGAGGTTGCCGCTTATACCGGTGGCAGAGGACGGATTTTTCTTGAGGTATGCGGTTATGATGTTTGCCATAATGCGGAAGAAATAATTGAAAATTCAAACTATTCTCCTGAAAGCGATTTGGAGAATACTCCAGATTCGGTTTTCTGTGCTCACGGTGCAGGTTTTAATGTGAAATGGGATAAGGTTTTTGAATATATGCATATAGACTCTTGTTTGGAACAGGAAAAAACGCCTTATGAAGTAAACCTTAATAAAAGAAATTTTCATATTGACGATAAAGAGCTTGAAGCAATAATGAACCGTGAATTTGGTGAGGATAAGCATCCATATTACCGGTATAGTCACAATAAAACTCCTGCAAAGCCCGTTAATACGGAATATAATACAGAAATTCGCAAGAAATATGTTATTGTTGATGGTTATAATGTGATTTTTGCATGGGATGAGCTAAAAGAAATTGCTAATGATAACCTTGGTTTTGCACGTGATAAGCTATTGGATATACTTTGTAATTACTCTGCTTTTACAAAATGTGAAACCATAGTTGTTTTTGATGCTTATAAGGTTTCAGGTAACAATGGTCAGAGATTCAATTACAATAATATTCATGTTGTTTATACCAAGGAACGTGAGCTTGGCGATAACTATATTGAAAAGCTTATAAGTGATATCGGTAAGAATGATAATGTAAGAGTCGTAACATCTGATAACCTTATACAGCTTTCTGCAGTTCGTTTTGGTGTTCTCAGAGTATCGGCACAAGATTTCAAAAGAGAAATTGATGCAGTCGAAAAAAATATTGATGATTTGCTTTTCAAAATCAATAAACCAAGACCCCAAAAGGTAGGGGAGCTGGTTGAATTGCTGTTAGGGGAGTGATACTATGAGAACTATCAGGGTTAATTTAATAAATAACTTTTCCTCTGTTACAGATGTTGTTATAAACAATCAACGAATTAAAATGAATGCGGAACAATGTGTTGAGGTTGATGTTGATGCCAATGGCTTTACCGCATTTATAACAGGTTTTTATAACATAGAAGAATTTAACGACGCTATGGAAGAAGCTAAAGCCGAGGAAACAAAATTAAAGGCAAAGTTACTCATTAAGGCTCTTGAAAAAATGGTTGATTTTGCAAAAGATATGGTAGTGCAGGTTGATTGTACATATAAATTCACTAATCTTAAAGATGGTGAAACAATCACTCTTACTGCTGACTTTTTTAATACGCCTGATTACTATTTGTTTGATGTTGGCGAAATGATGTTTGTTTACCCTAAGGTTGAAACAGAGGGTGCAACCTTTGAACTTATTAACGCCACAGGAAAAGATATAAAGAAAATTATTAAAAAGTACAGTAAGTTTTCCTTAACTTTCAATTTGTTTGATTTAGTTTTTGGTTATCCTTTCAGAAGAATATATTATTCTCATCTTTGTAAGCCTAAAACACTTAAGAAGAATATTTTAAAAGCAAAATATTTTCAAGAACGAGAAGGTAAGGCGAGTTCAAATAAGGGTTGCTTGAAAGAAATTATTGTTATTGGAGTTTTATTGCTTTTTGTGATTTTTGTGTGGCCTGTTTTGACGGTTAAATCAGCACAACCTGCCTTGATTTCTTCTGACTATAATAAAATTACATTAGAAGAAAAAGAGTATATTAAAACTGATGTTATTCCTGTTGATGCAGTTCCTGATAAGTTTTTATATCAGGAATTGTGGAAAGGTGCAAGAACTGACGGTCTTTCAAGATTAGAACAATCAAATCAGGAATGTGAAGTTCTTATTTTAACTGATTCAAAGGGTACAGAGTATTTATGGCTTTTAAGAGAAGGCTCTGATTACGAGTCTGTTGCATATAAGGGCGATTATATTGACTTTTCACAATATGAAGATATAGAAATTTTTGTATCAAAGGAGTAAATATGGAAATAAATGTTTTTAATTCGCTTCCCAAAGATGCTTTGGATTTGAGAATAACAGTTTTTGTTGATGAGCAAGGCTTTGTTGATGAGGTTGACGAGGCTGATAGCTTCGCAACTCACCTTGTAATGTACGAAAATGAAAAGCCAATTGCCACCTGCAGATTTTTTCTTAAAGAAGACAAAGAAACATATATGTTCGGCAGACTTTGTGTTTTAAAGGAATACAGAGGCAAATCTCTCGGCAGAGAAATGCTTAAAAAGGTTGAAGAGATTGTTAAAGAAAAGGGCGGAAAAGCAATAATTCTTCATTCACAATACCACGCAAAAGATTTTTATATCAGATGCGGCTTCACCCAACAAGGTGAAATAGATTACGAGCAAAATAAACCTCACGCTTGGATGAGGAAAGAAATAAATTAAAAGATTGGACGGAGAAAACTATGGATAAATATGCGCGTTTCAGATACCAACCCTGTTTACCTTTAGGTGAAGACGGCAGATGTGTTACTGCTTCAAAAAAACACATTGACCTTTCTCGCAGAGCTGCAACAGAGGGCATGGTTCTTCTTAAAAATGAAAACAATGCTTTACCTCTTAAAAAAGGTGAAAAAATCGCTCTTTTCGGCAAAGCAACCATTGAATATATCAAAGGTGGTGGCGGCAGCGGTGACGTTAACTGCCCGTATATCCGCAATATCTATGAAGGCTTTGAGCAGAAAGAAAAAGAAGATAAAGTTTCTGTTTATATGCCCCTTGTTGATTTCTATAAGGAATATGTTAAAAAAGAAAGCGTTAATGTTCTTACAGAGGAGCAGATTAACGCCCGTTGGGACATTGTTAATAATATGGAATTCTGCACCGAGCGTGACGATATGACCTATGATACCTTTGCGGCAATGCATGTAGTGGAAGCTGAGGTTCCCGATAGTCTTATCGAAGCTTCTGCAAAATGGGCAAATACTGCAATTTTTACTATCAGCCGTTTCTCTGCCGAGGGTGTTGACCGTCGTCCTCAGGGTAATGACTATTACCTTTCCGATTTGGAAAAAGACCTTCTTGATAAATTAACAAAACTTTTCAATAAGGTTATTGTTATAATCAACTCAGGCGCAACAATCGACTGCGAATACTTTGCAGAAAATGAAAG
>JAZNHK010000044.1:0-8187 GCA_045576915.1 Acutalibacteraceae bacterium | reverse complement strand
TGTCTTCCTAAGACCGCTTGGCCTCCGACTTGTAACCGTTGTGCCTACACCAACCTTAGAACGAACCCTAAGCTTGTCCGAAAAGCTCTCCATAACAGAAAAGCCTAAACCTGAACGGTCACCGCCAACGCTTGTATAAAGCGGCTCTCTTGCTTTATTCACATCCTCTATGCCGCAACCCCGATCCCTTACAGAAATGCGTATAACCCCCTCCTCAAAAACTGTGCAGGTTATGTAAATCTTTCCTATTGTGTCTTTATATGCGTGAACGATACAGTTGGTTACTGCTTCACTGACAACTGTTTTAATATCCCCCAATTCTTCAACTGTCATATCAAGCTGAGAACAAAAAGCAGAAACCGCTACACGTGAAAAGCTTTCATTAACAGAGCGACTGTCAAAAACCATTTTAAGCTCGTTTATTTTTTTCATTTTACAACCTCTTTCCTTTGGTTTATTTCAGCGAGTTTTTCGATACCCGACATTTTCATTATTTTGTAATCTCTTGACGAAAGGTTGTCCACCCTTATTTTTTTGCCCTTTCCTGCCACAAGACGATATCTGCCCATAACAAGACCTACTCCCGAGCTATCCATAAAGGTTACTTCGGAAAAATCAAGCACAAGAAGCGTAGTATTTTCTGCCATAACCAAAGCTTCGTCAATACTCTCTCTTATTTCAGGTGCGGTATGGTGATCAATTTCCCCTTTTATGAATGCAGTTAATACCCCTTTTTTATTTTTTATGGTAACAGGCATTTTTATATCCCTCCTATTTTTTGTTTCATTCTATAACACAAAAATCAAAAAAGTCGGCGAAAAAGGGCGAAATCAAAAATAAAAAAGGATTGTGTTACCTTTCGATAACACAATCCTTAAAAATTATTTTAAATTATTCCGTCTTCTTTCAGGAATCCGATAAGACGTTCTGTGTTCTTTCCGTCATGGAAATTAACAAGCTTGGAATACTTGTTTTTCTGCTCTTCTGTTTGTGGGTTATTGTAGTTCTTTTCAATAATATCCTGAAGATTTTCGTCATCGTAAGCAAAGTCGCCATAAACATTTTCTTCATTGAGCATAAGAACTGTTGATGGACCATACTGCTGCATACAGTAATCCTTTTCTTCCCAATAGAAGATAACCCTTGCACCACGATAGAATGCATCATAAGCTATAGAAGAATAGTCTGTTATAAGAACAGCTGTATCCTTAAGAATATCATCATACCTTGCATCAAGAACTATTTTATTTGTAAGGTTTTCAGACAGCTTACTGAGTTCATTAACAATAAGGGGGTGCGGAAGAATTATAACCTTTTCTTTAAGATGCCCGGGAACAGAATCATAAAGTTTCATAAGCATTTTAAAATATGGTGTTTCTGTAAAATCTGTTCTTGCAGTGTTAATTTCCCAAGGTCTCCATGTGGGCATAATAACAATTTTATCCGCATCTGCGTTATGGGTATTGCGGTCAAACTTAGGAAGACCTGTTATATAAATATCTTCATCATAATGTCTACCCAAGGTTGTGAAATGATCGCTTTCCGCCTGAGAAGAAACAACCACCCTGTATTTACCCTTCAACTCTTTTCTCTTAAACATTTTTCTTGATTCAGAATTGAGGGAAACCATATACATGACACCATGTTGCAGGAAAACATAGTTAAGAGCTTTACTTGCTATTTTCTTTAAAGCCAGAAGATTGAAGGTTTTAAGATCAATTGAATGGGCAATAGCCTCTGTTCCGATAAATGTTTTAGATTTAAAGAAATACAGGTAGTGCTTGAATGAATATTTGTAGATTATATTGCTTAAATACTTTTCCGGAATCCTGTCAAAGAACTCATAATCCTTTGTTACAATGAAATAAGCATTGTTATAACCAGCATCAATAAGATTCTCGTAAAGTACACTTGCACTTTCCTCATATTTGGAGGCATTTTTCTCATACAAAAGAACCAGTTTTTTTGCTTTCTTTGTGTTCCAAAGTAATGAAACACCATAAGCCACAACCTGCTTAATTCTTTCAGCAATTGCATCAGTAACATTAACTGAACGAACGTAAATATTAAGTCTATTCTTCTGAGATTGTCTGAAAATTGCAACGGTCAATGATTCTTTATCAACGCACATCGGACCACGCAATCCCAAGAAAAATTTCTTTAACAGTGACCAATAAATCATATGGCACTGAACAATAAAGCCGTATTCATCCTTGTATTCAAGTGCCACCATATTGGTTGCGGGAAGATTAACAACATCCGCCATAGGCACACTAAAAGAATATATGCCAAAATGAGATTTTGAAACTTTCTTTTTTGATGCTATAAACTTAGGCTGATATCGATTTTCTCCTACAAAAATGCAAGTATCTTTCAACGCTATCGGTTTTGGCGTTTTAAGACTGAACAAGCTTATACACTTAAGATATCCGCCTTTGTTATAATACAAAGGAAGAATATTTTTCATTCTTGAAAGTTTTCTCAAGCTTGCGTGTGCAATTCCACTTTCATTATTTTCTGCATAAGCCCTGTTTTCTTCTTCGGCAAGGTCAACAGTTTCAAAGTTACTGTCCTTTTCAAGTTTATAAACAAAGGCTGCATTCTTTTTTGCTCTGTTCTTCACAACAAAGAAATCGCCGTGTTTTACATTTTTCTTTTTACCGCTCAGCTTGGTTAAAAGACCCGCAATAACCGCATTACCGCAAGAGAAATCCACCACCATATCAGGTGTAAAGGAATAGAACATTCTCCTTGCTTCTCTTTCAAAAAAGTTTGAAAGACGTTTCTCATCCGCATTGATACCCAGTAAACGGAATAACAAGAAAACAATAAACTCTTTAACAGTAAACTGGAATGCATTTAAAAGTCCGTAAAGAGATATAGAAGGGTCTATATTCTCAATAGCATCTTTTTTCGCCTGAGAAAGATTTCTTCTGTATGCGACAATATATTTATAGTCCGGATTTTTCTCTTTGAAAATCCTTAACCCTTCAGAGTGTGCATCAGGAAGTGTACCGCCATAAACAAGGCAAACCTTCTGCTTTTCGGGAATTGTGGTTTCAATGTTATAAACATCGCTTTCACCATTTACAAGCATATCAAACAACAATTCGCAACTATCTATGCTACCGTTAGTACAATACTCTTCAAGAAAAGCTTCTGACACCTCATAGGGCTTATCCATTTCAGCAACTACATCTTTTACCTTTTCAACAATAGCAAAGGGCAAAGCCTCAAAAGGCATATAGGTACCACGTGTACTGAGATATTTTTCTTTATCGTAAGCAAAAAGAATAACCTTTTTGCCTGTTACAGCAAAATCAAAGAAAACACTTGAATAGTCGGTGATCAGTCCGTCACAAGCGTTAAGAATTTCATAAGTATCATAATCACCACTGAAATATTCAACGTGTTTATATTTATCACAGTTTATTTCAGATGATAAAAGGAAGTGCAAATTCACAAGAAGAACAGAAGAATCATCAAGGTATTTATCAAACTCACGAAGAATTGCTTCGGTTTCTTTTATACTTGCTGCCTTTTGCATATCATTTGCCGCATCACGCCATGTGGGCATATATGCATAAACCTTTTTACCCTCATAACCCAATTTTTTCTTTAATTCAACACCTGCTTGGGCATCATAAAAGATATAGTTTCTTGGATAGTTTGCAATAAGGCTTTTACCTTTATAAATATCTCTAAGGTAATAGTCATCCATAAACACATTTCTTGTGAATTCGTTTGGAAAAAGTGCATAATCGCTCATCAGATAGTTCTTCTGCACATTACCAATTGAGCTAAGGCTGGATTTGTTGGCCTTACCCAATGTTTTCAAAGGTGTTCCATGCCATGTATTAAAGAAAATCTGACCATCTCTTTTATTGAAATATGGCGGAAAAGAGTTATCCGTCATAACATATTTTGCAGTTGCAAGATGTTTAAGATATTCCTTTGAGTTCCTGACAGACAGTATAACACCCTCAAAGCCGTAAAAGGCCATACGCTTTTTGGCTTTTTCAACGGTATCTTCCGTTACAACAAAAGCACAGGTGTATTCCTTCCAACGGGGATTTGTTTTCAACTCTTTAAGCATTGCAAACATATTTCCGTTTATATTGGAACCTTGCCCGCCTTCAAGAAGAACCAATTTTTCATTGATTGGTAATTCACAAAACTCTATATATGCAGGCTCACAATTATTCTTAAAGCCTTTAAGTTTTTTTACAATCCTTTTTACCATTTATAAAACTCCAAAAAGAATATTTTTCACAAAATTCAGGTTCGGGGAACCTGGTCAACTCCGTCAACAGTTTCCTGAAGCTGAAGGTCGTTTTTTATCATTGTTGTAGAAACACCGGGTGTACGTTCAAGGAATTTAACCTCGCAATATTCTTTAAGGTAATCGAACTTGTCGCTACCTGCCCAGTCATCGCCCATAACAACCACATCTATTTTATAATCCTTAACATCCTGAAGCTTCTGTTCCCAATTATTCTCAGGAATAACAAGGTCAACATATCTGATAGCTTCAAGCATTTTTTTACGAGTTTCATAGCTATGATAAGCTTTTTTGCCCTTTGTAGCGTTAAACTCATCTGTTGAAAGTGCAACAACAAGATAATCGCCTAACTCTTTTGCTCTTTTCAAAATGCGAATATGTCCGTAATGCAACAAATCAAATGTACCATAGGTTAATATTCTTTTCATTTTTCTACTCCTTATCATAAACACTCACAAATAATACCTGCAAGATTTACAGTGTTGTCTGTGCCTTTATTTTTTATAAATTTATCTGAAAACCTTTTCAGGTTATCAAAATCATATTCATCATCCTGAACTGCTTTTAACAGATCTTTTTCTTCAGCATACAAGATTGAACCGAGTTCGTTTTTTAAATCAATGTTAAGCCCTTGTTCCGCCTTATATTTATCATAGTCCGGCACATAAAACCACAAAGGCTTGTTGAGAAGCGAACATTCCAACGCTGTTGCAGAATAATCGGAAACAACACCATAGGAAAGCTTTGCTAAATCGTATATTGAAAAATCACCGTTAACTTTATATTCCGCCTTTGTTTTTGTTGATGGATGAGGAGAAACAATCAACGCATAATCTTCATTATTTTTAAAGGCAGCGGAAAGCCTTTCAATATATTCGGTGTCACCATCCCTGAATGTAGGAAGATAACAAATAAGCTTTTTGTTCTGGTATTGCGGATTTAATTTTATAAATTCATCATACCTTGATTTACCATCAAGAATAACATCAACACGTGGAAGGGATGCAACAACTATTTTTTCCGGGGTACAACCGAAGGCTTCGCAATAAAACTCAGCAGTTTTATCTGATGGAGCCACAACCACATCGTAGTTTTTGTGCATACACATAGCCTTTGAAACGCCTAAATCCCTGCCCTGTGCCTTACCCGCAGATTGCAGACTGAATTTTTTTACAGCACCCAAGGCATGCCAGATCTGAAAAACCTTTAAATCATCTTTATGATTAAGGCAGGAAACTGCAATTGAATAAGTGTCTGTTATAGCAACTTTAGCAGATGCCAATTCCCACATATCTCTCAAAACGAAGAAAATATATGAAAGTGAAAGACCATTTTCGTCCTTTAGTCTGCAAAGCCTGAAAACCTGTTTTGTCTGGGGTGAAATTTCTGCAATTTTCTCCGAGAGCATTCTAATATCCTGAGATTTTTCGTTGCTTTGCCTTGAAAGCCAGACTATTTTATTTTCTGTTTTTTTGAGTTTCATAAAAGCATAAAGCACTCTTATAAAAACCACAAAAACTTTTATAATAATCAACTTCATAAAACACCTGAGTAAATCATATATAGTCTATTTTATTTTAGTCCAATTACCATCTTTTGTCAAGAAAAAGAAGCATTCCCATAATTATTGAAACCATAGTGAATTTGTGTTATAATCACCTTTGTTAACAGGGAAACAGGTGCAAATCCTGTACGAGCCCGTCGCCGTGAAGTGCGTTTTACATTATTTATCTATCTGATGCCGCAAATCAGAGAAACACCATTGAAAGCATTGCTTTTGAGAAGGTGATAAATAATGCACCAAGTCGAAATATCTGTTAACAAAAGCTCTTTTAAAGACTTTGTCTTGACTGCGAGTGCCGGTTTTAACAAAAGAGAAATAATTTATAAAGGAGAAATTCCAATGAAAATGACACGCAGTAAAAAAGCGTTGTCGTTCATCCTTTGTATTGTGCTTATTGCGGCTATTGCACTGTTTACAACTGCTTGTAACGACAACAAAACCAATGATACCACCACTACCGAAAATGCGGTATCAACAACCGAAAGCCCGAAATCAACTGTTCTCGGAAAAGGTGAAACAAAATTCTACTTTACAGTAACAGATCTAGAGGGCAACGAAACAGCTTTTGAAATCAACACAGATAAGAAAACTGTTGGAGAAGCTCTTTTAGAGCTTGAGCTTATTGCAGGTGAAGATGGGCAATACGGATTATATGTTAAAACTGTTAACGGCATAACACTTGACTATGATAAAGATGGTGCTTATTGGGCATTCTATATTAACGGCGAATATGGAACAACCGGTGTTGACGTAACAGATATTGTTGCAGGAACCTCTTACTCATTTAAGGCTGAAAAAGGATGAAATTAAAACTTAAAGAAGCCGTTATATTCGGTATGCTTGGTGCAGTTATGTATGCATCAAAGATTATAATGGATGTATTTCCGAATATACATTTAATAGGCGTTTTTATTGTGGCAATTACTGTTGTTTACAGAAAAAAAGCCCTCTACCCCATTTACATCTTTGTGTTTCTTACGGGTCTTCTGGGTGGATTTAATATGTGGTGGATTCCGTATTTATATATCTGGGCAATCCTTTGGGGTGCGGCAATGCTTTTACCAAGGAATTTACCACCGAAAAGCACACCGATCATATATGCAATTGTCTGCTCCTTACACGGTTTTTTATATGGCGTTATTTACGCCCCTGCACAAGCTTTAATGTTCGGGCTTGATTTTAAAGGTATGGTTGCATGGATTGTTGCCGGGCTTCCATTCGATATAACCCATGGAATCAGTAATTTCATAAGCGGCTTAATTTTAATTGTTCCCATTATCTCAATTCTGAAAATTGCAGAAAAAACTGCGAGAAAAAATTAAAACATGACTCCCGACTAATTCAAAAAATTGGTCGGGAGTCATAAACTTTTTCTCATTCAAAAATCACAGAAAGTATCGAGCTGCTAGATTTAGATGCAGAAGCCGTTTTCTCGCTCCGAAGGTGTATATAGATACTCCGAGGGAGCGAAAACGGCTAAAAAGATTTTAATCTTTTGTTCTGCGCTAAATATAGCAGTCCGATTATACCATCTTTTCTTGCTTAACCTTGTGATCTATTACATGTCTTGATTTAAGCTCATTCATTATATCGTCAACGGAAATACCCATTTCAATCATAAGAACAAGCACGTGATACATAAGGTCGGAAATTTCATAAATTGTTTCTGCCTTGTCATCTGCTTTACCTGCAATAATAACCTCTGTACACTCTTCGCCGACCTTTTTGAGAATTTTATCAATACCCTTTTCAAAAAGATAGGTTGTGTATGAGCCTTCTTTGGGGTCAAGCTTTCTGCCCTCAATTGTTTCAACAAGGCTCTGAACACTGAATGCAGGTGCAATTTCTTCGTTTTCAAAAATAGTATTGAAGAAGCAGCTTTCCTCACCTGTGTGGCAAGCAGGGCCATCTTTTCTCACTCTTACTGTGAGAGCATCCATATCGCAGTCTGCAGTAATGCTTACAATATGCTGATAATTCCCGCTTGTTTCACCTTTGAGCCAAAGCTCGTTTCTCGAACGGCTGAAGAAGCATGTAAGTCCCTTTTCCATGGAAATTTCAAGACTTTCGCGATTCATATAAGCAAGAGTAAGAACCTTCTTTGTAATCGAATCTACGACTATAGCGGGGATAAGTCCCTTTTCGTCAAATTTAAGTGTATTTATGTCAAGCATTTTTACATCCTCACGATAATATTGTTTTTGTTTAATTCTGCTTTAAGATCGGGGATTTTGATTTCTCCGAAATGGAATACCGAAGCTGCAAGACCTGCATCAATGTCGGAAATTTCCTTGAAAAGAGCGATAAAGTCGTCAACCTTTCCCGCACCGCCGGAGGCAAT
>JAZNHK010000043.1:0-33169 GCA_045576915.1 Acutalibacteraceae bacterium | reverse complement strand
TACATCCTAAGATGTCTAAACCTTTTTCAGAGCTCTCTCGCTCATTGACCGATACTCTAGCGTATCGCTTTTCAAACTTCTTTCGAAGCCCGAATTTTACTGTCGCAAAATCTCTTTTACGCTCAAAAAAATCTCAAGGGTTTCTTTGTTTCTCGTTGTTTAATTTTCAAGGTTCGTTGCACTCTCTTGAGTCAGGAGTTTGTCCTCAACTCGCGAGTGCCTGAGTATAATATCATATTTGATATTGTTTGTCAACGACTTTTTTAAAGTTTTTTCAGCGTTTTCCCACCCTTCCGGGTGTTTCGCTTTCTTTCTCACTAAAGAGTTTTCGAACTCTCTGTTGAACTCTTCTCATCGCCAACGAGACAGAATTATATCATCACTATATCTATTTGTCAATACATTTTTTCAAATTTTTTCGATTTTTTTTGCACTACTTTTTAGTGCTATATTTTCATACTGTCTTATATAAGAAAATCCCAATACATTCATATCGTCATAGAGTTCTTTCAAGGGTACCAACACAAAGTCCCGCTCCCCTATTCGCTCGTGAGGAACAGTCAAATGCATAGAGTTATTTTCATACCCCTCATAAACTAACAAATCTAAATCTATTACACGTGGTCCATTTTTAATTTTTCTTATTCTGCCCATACCGGCTTCAATTCCCAAACACGCACCTAAAAGGATTTCAGGTGAAACAGTTGTTTCTATTTCAACAACTGTATTATAGAATTCTCGTTGTTCCGTGTAACCCCAGGGTTCAGTTTCATAAACACCGGCACACCTTAACACTTTAACATTGGGAACCAAATCAAGTGCTTCCACAGCTGTTCTGATATTCTCTGTTCTGTCACCAATATTTGTACCTATTCCTATTACCGCTTTCATACGTCTGTTAACTCCAAATACTCTTTACGTGTTATTGTTTCTTCTACTGCTACATAATCAAAATCAGCTTTTATAGGTGCTTCAGGTTTTTTTAGAAGCACAGTAACACTTTCAAGTTCCGGATACGTCCTCATTATTTCCACACCAACTTTATTGGCAGCATATTCAATAAGATTATAGCTTTCAGCTGTAAACACTCCAATTGCAGTGTACATTATTTTTGAATAGCTGACCGTATCATCAAGTTCATCGCTTATATTAGCTTTTTTTGCATCAATAAGAGCAGTTATATCCAACTCAAACATCTGGCCATTTATTTTTTCTTCAGTATGAACTCCATGAAACGCCTTTAACCGCAATCCTTTTATGATAATCTTTTCCATATTTCCACCTTAAAACAAATTTTCTTTATATTATAATAGTATAGAACCTACCTTAATTGCGTCAATGGTTTCTTTTACATCGTGCACACGCAAAACCCCTGCACCGTTATGAGCACAGCAAACCGCTGCTGCTACACTTCCCACAACTCTTTCCTTTGGGTTATCAACACCGGTTATTTCCCCTATAACACGTTTTCTCGAAACACCTACAAGTAACGGTGCATACTGAGAAAGTGTTTTACAATTTTTCAGAAGTTCCAGATCATCCTGTCGACTTTTTCCAAAACCAATACCGCAATCATAACACAAGCATTCTTCATTTATGCCAAAAGATAACGCTTCTGACTTCATACTTTCAAAGAAAGCTCGCACATCCTCTACCACACCATCATTATAATGTATTATATCTCTAGAAGATCTGCCACCTGTGTGCATAAAAATCCAACCGGCACCAAACTCTTTTACTACCTTTGCAATTTCAACATCAAACCTTCCGCTTTCATCATTTACTATGCTGACACCATTACCGAGTGCAAAGTTAGCTACCTCCCACCTGAAGGTATCTATTGATAACGGAACTTTTGTATTCTTAACTAATTCCGGAAGTATTTCAAGACGTTTAAGTTCTTCATCGACAGATATTATATTGTTATTAGGAGCAGTTGAACAAGCTCCGATATCAACTATATCCGCACCAGCTTCACAAAGTTTATTAAGCCTTTCGAGAGCACTCGAAAGGCTATTAGATTCTCCGCCATCTGAAAATGAATCAGGAGTAATATTTAAGATTCCCATAATAAGTGGAGTATTTTTTTTTGCAATTGCACCTTTAAAAGAGAACATTATTTCCCACCTGTTAACAAAGACATAACCTCTGAACGGGTTCGTGCATCGCTTCTTGCCATACCCCTGAGAGCTGAAGTCTGTGTAACCGCACCCGCTGCTTTCGCACCACGCATTGTCATACAAAGATGCTCCGCCTCAATGATAACAGCAACACTTTTAGCACCTAATTCATCATAAAGAAAATCTGCAACTTGTGTTGTGAGACGCTCCTGCACCTGAGGACGTTTTGCATAAACATTAACAATACGAGCAAGTTTTGAAAGACCTATAATTCTGCCATCTGCAGGAATATAGGCAATATGAGCTTTACCTACAAAGGGTAACAAATGATGCTCACACATTGAGTACAATGGTATATCACGAACAATAACCATTTCATCATTACCGGGCTCATTGAAAAGCTTAAGATGGTCATGTGCATCCTCAGAAAGGCCTGAAAAAACTTCTTCGTACATTCTTGCTACCCGATTAGGCGTTTCTTTAAGACCTTCTCTGTCAGGATCCTCGCCTATTGCTTCAAGAATATCCCTGACAGCTCGTTCTATTTTTTCTCTATCCATTTATTTCACCTCAAAAGAAAAGACAAAGAGCATTCATCGCTTCGTCTGTACTATAATACACTTTCGCACCATTCAAATCTTTTATAAGCCCAACATCATGGTAAATGGTATAAATTACGCCGGTATTAAAAAGTGTATCTTTTGCAGTCTGAAGAGATGTCAAATCATTAAAACGAAGTTCAACGCATTTGTAACCTCGTTTGCTTGAATTAAATACCGCATTTTCAACTGCAACTTCAAGTTGTTCGGTTGCAACATTGCTTACAAAAGCATTTTCATAAACAAAAAAATTATATTTTTTTGCCGTACACAAGGGTAAGGTTTGTTCTATATTACGATGTTCCAAAAGAATATCATCCGTTGTTACATTAAAGAATGTATGTCTGAGAACCTGTGTTGATGTTTTGGGGTCATCCCATGTTACATCGACAAAATACCCCTCACCATCAAGAAGAACATAGTTCCACATATGACCTATATAATTCTCACCATCTTCAGTTGATTCACCGGTCACAAGTCTGTTATCTATGTTCAATTTACTTAAAAGATACTGAAATGCTCTTGCATAACCCTCGCAAGACGCTTTACCCTGAACGATGCAACCATAAACAGTATTAGCACTTGCACTTGCTTCCGGTTCAACATAAGAACAATTGGTTACGAGGTAATCGTGAATATAAAGCTCTTTTTCATAGGCAGAGGTATATTTTTCTGCACCTTTCAGGATAACAGATACCATTGTATCAAGTTCTGTTTTTTGTTTGGTGTATGTTGCGTAATCAATAGTGTATGTTGGCTCAAAAAAAGTTTTCAAGCCCTCTGTATAAACCTTGCAGTTAAGTCCCAAACAAAAAAGATCGGGATTATCATAGGATATAGCAGTAAATATTTTATTGAGGTTACCTGTATACATTTTAGGAATTTCTATTCTTTCGGGCATATTATATATGCTTTTAAGAACAACAGTATAGATGGTTTGCTCTTCTGCAGTAAGCTCGTAATAACAATGCCTGTAATATCCGGAATCAATACCTGAAGCCGGTGCTTCAAGATTAGAAAATTCGGCGGGCTTCAACGTTGTATCGTATATTGCATAAAGAATAGTTCCGCAAGTAACAACAGCCACAAAGAACACTGCAACTAAAGCACAAATGATCTTCTTTTTATTATTATTTTTCATTGTTAAACTCCTTTTCAGAAACATAAACCTTCAATTTTTCCTTCGAGGTTTTAGGAATAAGATACTCAATTTTATCCTTATTTTCGGTATAGTCAACTATAGATATATCAGAGCTACAGTAATTTATGAGTTTTGAAAAAAGCGAATCGGCATAATTAAACTTTTCAATATTATAAAAAGCTTCAAAAGATGCTGCCATAATTCCGGCGTTAAGTCTGGAACATTCATAGCCTTTTTCTGTTTCACAAATATATTTCATATATTTAAAAACCTTTTCAGGGGCGATTGTGTTATCGCCACGTTTCAATTCAAGAAACATATCAGGAGTATCATATTCTACATCCTTCTCTACTGTAACAGTAACGTCGCCCAATGCTCTAAAGACTGATTTATAGCCGGTATCCGTAAGCAGAACATATCTGTTGATATCAATTTTCTTGGCATCTTCCACCGAAGAAACCAAATCTTTTATTCCATCGGTTAAAAGAATTTTCTCATAAGACAAACCCTTTTTGTTGTATTCATTTGTGTGATCAAACGGCACAATTCGAATATTTTTTTCGCCCAGATTAACATCCACAAGATTTACAAAACGAACATCCTTGCCGTCATCAGATGTAACTGCAACAAGGAATTTTGCACCGCCCTCGTATATAACTTCTTCCACTTTTTCCGTGGTCAACGGCATATCCGTACTTTCTTCATCACTTTTAACAAATATGTTATTAAAATCATAATTCAGCGACCGCCACAACAAAAAGGTTGAAACAGAGCCTAAAAGAATTACGAAGCAAATAAACAAACAAATCAATGCAGTTGTTTTTCTTTTTTTATTTTTTCGTTGCAAGTCAAAGCCGTATTTAGCCAAACTAACACCTCGTTATTTTTATTCATAGATATACATTATAAGTATAATAAATATTAAAAGAAATTACAAGACAAAAAGGAAAAATCACCAAGAGATGATTTTTCCTTTTATTATTTTGATTTTATTAACTTTTCAACCGGGAGCTGAGCAAGGATTATTGCAATAAACACAAGTGCACATCCAAAAATCTCGTTACCTGAAAGCCTTTCACCGAAAAATGCTCCTGCCAATGCGGCAAACACAGACTCAAGGCTCATCAAAAGGCTTGCAACAGTGGGATTAAGATTTTTCTGTGCTACAATCTGTAGTGTGAATGCTATACCTGATGACATTACGCCCGCATAGAATATCGAGAACCACGCACGTGAAATTGCCTCCGGGTCAGGGTTCTCAAAAACAAACATCCCAATTGCTGAAACAACCGCTGAAACAAAGAACTGGATAAGAGATAACCTTACACCATCAACAGTCTGAATAAAATGGTCTACAATCATTATCTGCACTGCAAAAAGGAATGCACAAAGAATAAGAAGCATATCACCACCGCTTATTCCACCTGTTTCTGTAACACAAAGAAAATACATTCCACAAGTTGCAATAGCTATGCAAACCCAGAGTATTGGCTTAACCTTTCTTTTTAAAAAGAGACCAAGAATCGGCACCATAAGAATATAAAGCGTTGTTAAAAAACCTGCTTTACCAACACTGGAATACATAATCCCATACTGTTGCACCAATGATGCAAGACACACGGACGTTCCGCAAAGAACACCACCGATAATCAGTCTTTTCGAAAAAAATGTTTTATTCTCATTATGTGGACCATAACCGATTGTTTTCCTGTTTCTTTTCATTATCGCTAAAGAAACCGGTGTTAAAACCACCACAGCAAGACACGACCTCAGACACAAAAATGTAAAATTGCCAACCTCTTTCAGACCTTCGCTCTGAGCTACAAATGCAGTACCCCAAATAAAAGCGGCAATCGTTAAAAGCAACGAAGAAACCAATGCTTTTGACCTAGTAACTTTCTCTTCCATATCTACCTCTATTTAAAAAAATCAACTTTAGTATAATATCACAACAAATTTTATAAATCAACAAAAATAACTGCCGAACAAAATTAGTTTCGGCAGTTATGTGTTTTTTATTAAACTAAATTCTGTCGCACAAACTGTGCTCTCAATTTATCTCTTTCAACTCTGTCCAATGGTCTGTCAACAGAAAGAGAAATTGTTGCAGGCTGCATATGAATCATAAGTGCTTCAATCTGAGCACAGTCCATATTTATTATACCTCTCACAGCACCAAGGCGAACAAGGGAAATAAGCTCCATAAACTCACTTGTATCAATCATTCTTGCATATTTCAAAACACCATAAGCACGGAAAATCCTGTCTTCTGTAACCGGTGCTTTAAAAATCTCCTCTCTTGCAACGCGTTCCTGAGCAGCAATCTGTAACGCAATTGATTTAAGATTTTCTATGGCCGCTTTTTCTGAGATACCTAAAGTTATGGTATTGCTCAGGCGGAATAAATCACCTTTTGCCGCTGCACCTTCACCGTAAGAACCCCGAAGAGAGAGTCCCAGCTTTGAAACAGTGGTTATAAGCTTTGTAATCTGCGAGGATGTAACAAGAGCAGGCAAATGAAGAACAATCGATGCTTTCATACCAGTACCTAAAGCAGTTGGGTCCTGTGTGAGATAGCCAAGTTTTTCATCAAAGGCAAAATCAAGATTTTCGCCTAACTGACTGTCGATTCTATCGGCAGTTCTGTAAGCTTCATCAAGTGCAAAACCTGCATACATAACCTGTAGACGGATATGATCCTCTTCGTTAAGCATAATGCTCACTGCTTCATCCTCTGTAAGCAAAAGTGCTCTGCCGTCTCTTGATGATGCAAATTCCGGGCTGACAAGATGTCTTTCCGCAAGAGAAACGACCTCCGACTGAGAAAGAGTTTTCATTTCATAGTAATTAAAAGAATACTCTGCTATACCCTCCGCTGCGTTTTTAACGACAGAGTTAACTTTCAATTTATCTTGCATTGAAAGATTCGCAGGGAATGGAAATTGTTTGATATTTCTTGCCAGGTGAATGCTTGTGCTGATAACAACATCATTCTGTGCACCTGTACCTAAATACCATTTTGCACTCACAACGCTCCGCCCCCTGACATCAATATAGCATTTATTTTATCACGAATTTCAACAGCTAATTCAAAATTCTGTTCGCTTATAGCATTTTCCAACTGGTTTTTTAAAGATTCAAGCTGGTTCATACCACCGTTTGAACCTTTAGGTCTTTTACCCACATGAGTGCTTTTACCATGTATGCGTTGTAAAGATGGAAGCAACTTATCGTAAAATGCAGAATAACATTCTGCACACCCCATTTTTCCGTCCTTTGCAATTTCTTCAAAGCTTTTATTACAGAAAGGGCAACGAACAGAATTTGAAGAATGTTCCCCTTTCAAGAGAAAATCGCCTAAAAAATCAGAGAACCTCAAGCCAAGCCCGGAAAAAGCCTCACCGTACCCCAACGAACGGGCACAATCCGAGCACAAATGAATTTCTGCGGCTCTACCGTTAACAATACGCTTCATATGCATATTGGCTTCGTTTTTATTGCAATTCTGACAAAGCATAGCACTCACCCCTTATAAATCGGTTACTATTGATATTATACGACAAATTTCCTGACAATTCAATAAGCCTGCATAAACAAATTAAAATTCATCGTCAGCAAAATCATCATAATCATCGAACACATAGTCGAATTCATCTGCATATTCGTAATCAAACTCATCAGTAATTAAGTCCCGAAGCTCTGCAGGATTATGCTTTTTGAATTTATCATAATCGAAACTGAAACCCATAATATCGCCACCTTTCATTTTTCAAAAGTATTCTTTTCATTAAATAAATATATATTCCTTTTGTAACAAAAAAATCAGAATAACATATTATGCATTGAAAGGGGGTTAAGAATATGGGTTGCCTTTTCAACAACGGTAATAACTGCAGCTGGATTATCATCCTTATAATCCTCATTTTGTTCTGCGGTAACGGTAACGGCTACGGCTGTGGTTGCGATTCTTACAATGGTCGCGGTAACGATTGCGGTTGCTGCTAATTGACCTCAAAAAAGCAGCTCCCCATCGCAATAGCGGTGGGGAGTTTGTTTATTAAAATATAACGCTGAATATTACTGATACTACACCGAGCACCATAAGACCTGCCATAACAAAACAGATAGCTCTTTTCATTTTATCAGAAAACATTATTCAATACCAAGAAGAGCTTTAACGCTATCAGAAATAACTGAAAGCTTATTCTCTGCTTCCTCTCTTGAAGTTGCCTTAGCAGTAATATAAATTTTAATTTTAGGCTCTGTGCCTGAAGGTCTTACAATAACAGCATCGCCACTTTCCATTCTGTAGGAAAGCACATTTGATTTGGGAAGACCGGTTTCACCATCGGTGGTAACGCCTGTTTTATAGTCACCAACCCAAACAACTTTACTACCATTGATTTCCTTCGGAGGATCATTGCGGAGTGAATCCATCATATCCGCCATTTTCTGCATACCTGCAGCACCCTCAAAAGCATAGTTATCAAGTTGATTGAAGAAATAGCCGTATTTCTCATAGACTCTATCCATAAACTGCCAAAGAGTAATACCCTGAGATTTATAGAATGCTGCCATTTCACAAATAATCATTGCAGCATTAACGCCGTCCTTGTCACGGGCGTGTGCACCTGTGAGATAGCCGTAGCTCTCTTCAAGACCAAGCACATAGCGGTCTGCTTCGCCTTTTTCGTCAAGCTCTGTTACAAGCTCACCGATATATTTGAAGCCGGTGAGAAGGTCAGCCATTTCTGCACCATATTCCTTACAGATAGCAGAAATAAGAGGAGTTGTAACAATAGTTTTAACAACAACAGGTTTTTCGGGAAGTTTGCCCTTTTCTTTAAGCTGAGAAAGAAGGTATTCGCAAAGCATTGCACCTACCTCATTACCTGTCATAAGCTTGTATTCACCGTTATCACGAACAGCAATACCAACACGATCACAGTCAGGATCAGTTGCAAGCATAAGGTCTGCGGGGAATTCCTCTGTCATTTTAAGCCCTTCTTCAAACACCTGACGAATTTCAGGGTTGGGATAAGGACAAGTCGGGAAATTGCCGTCGGGCTTCTCCTGGATTTTAACAACTCTTAAATCCTCAACACCTAATTTTTTAAGGACACGGCGAACGGGCTTGTTACCTGTACCGTTAAGAGGTGTATAAAGAACCTTAAGTCCTGATTTTTTTACAACATCAGGATTTATTGAGCATTTAAGAACCTGCTCAATAAATTCATCTTTAAGCCAATCCTCGATATAGTCAACCATATCTTCTGCAAGAGCTTCGTCAAAGTCCATACGTTTAACACCATCAAACATATCAACTTTTTTCATAAACTCATAGGTTTTAGCTGCACCTTCATCTGTAATCTGGAAACCTCTGTAATCATAGCATTTATAACCATTATATTTTGAGGGGTTATGGCTTGCAGTAAGCACAATACCGGAAGAACAGCCAAGTCTTCTTACTGCAAAAGAAAGCATAGGTGTGGGCATAAGCTCGGGATAAATATATACCTTAATACCATTTGCAGCAAGAACGCCTGCAGCACATTCTGCAAAAACATCAGATTTGATACGTGAGTCGTATGCAATTGCAACGCTGGGTTCTTCAAACTCCTCATTGAGGTAATCTGCAAGACCCTGTGTTGCCTGAGCAACAGTATAAACATTCATTCTGTTTGTACCGGCACCAATAACACCACGCAAACCACCTGTACCAAATTCAAGATTTTTATAGAAGCGGTCAAGTATTGCTTCCTCGTCACCCTCGATGGATTTAAGCTCATCCTGCAAATCCTTATCGAGAACTGCTTTTTCTCTCCAAAGAGAATAAAGTGCATTTATATCATTCATCGGAATCTCTCCTTAATCTAAAATTCATCAAGTTTTAGTATATCACTAAACGAAACCAAAATCAATTATCTTATGAAATTGGTACGGATTTTCTGCTCTCCTGCAGGTCTGTCAATTCCGTTTTGCTTTCCCAGGTCAATACATTTAAGAAGCCAAGCCATATTTTTACCGAGAGTTCTCATAATCTGCAAGCCTTCAAGATCCTGAAGAACATCCTCTGCCTTTGCACCATGAACCATATTCCAATACCCGGAAGAAACAATGGGCATATTGTTAATCGTAAAATACTTATTGAGAACATCAAAAGCAGCAGTTGAACCTGCACGACGACAGCTCAAAATCGCTGCTGCAGGTTTATATTTGAATTTTCTGCCCCCTGCATAAAAAGCTCTGTCAAGAACTGCACAAATTGTTCCTGATGGTGCAGCATAGTGAACGGGTGAACCAAAAATAATTCCGTCTGCCTCAGCAGCTTTATCAATAAGCGTATTTGCAATATCATCTGTAAATACACAGTAACCATTATTTTTAACACAGCCTGCACAACCAACGCAACCTCTTACAGGCTTATTGCCAAGCCAGAAAACTTCAGTGTCAACACCTTGTGAATTCAACTCTTTTTCAATTTCGCAAAGAGCAGTATATGTGCAACCTTTTTCGTGAGGTCCACCATTTACAAGTAAAACTTTCATTTATATACCTCTTTCAATTATTCTTAAAATATCACTTGGACTATCTACAATATATTCAGGATTTAGGCTTTCTAAAACCTTTTTATCACGGAACCCCCATGTTACTGCAATACAAGGAAGATTGGCATTCTTGGAAGTTTCAACATCAACCTCAGAATCGCCTATGAAAACAGTATCATTCACATTTGCACCCATTTCGGAAATAGCGTTAAAAACACCTTCAGGTGCAGGTTTTCTTTCCACCCCTGCCCTTTCGCCATAGGCACAGTCATAAAGACCTTTGAAATAATCTTCCATTAAAATCTTAACGGCAAAATCTGCTTTGTTGGAAACAACGGCAATTTTAATACCTTTGGATTTTAATGTTTCTAACAATTCAATAACACCATCATAAGGTTTGGTAAGAATTGCAGAATGGTCTTTATAATATTCCTTGAAATCAGAAAAGCATTTATCAGTTACATCCAAAGATGTATTATCCGGAACAGAACGCTCTATGAGAAGGCGTATTCCATTACCTACAAACGAGCGTATTTCTTCTGTTGTTCGTTTAGGGAGATTGTTCTTTTCCAAGGCAAAATTCACACTATCACGTAAATCACCCAAAGTATCCAGAAGTGTGCCATCAAGATCAAAAACAACTGAATTAAATTTCATCCTCAGGACACTCCAAATCAACAACCGTATACCGTCTTCCCAAAGCAGGTAAAATTTTATCTTTCAAATCTGCAGTTGAGAATTTTACTGTTGCAGTATTAACACAAGGATGACAAGCAAAAAACTCATCCTTAAAAACATTTTTTTCAATAAGAAGCTCAACATTTTCCTCTTTATCAAACATTAAAGAAAGAACTGTTAAAGAACCCGGTGAAACATTGAGAAGCTCTTCCATTTTTTCACCACTGCCAAAGGAAAGTCGTGAAGAATTTATCTGTGCAGAAAGATATTTTGTTTTAAAGGGCATATCACCCGGTATGAGAAGCAGATAAAACTTTGTTTGCTGACGGTTGCAAAGAAGAAGATTTTTACAGATTTTTGCATCAATAATCTTCTCAACACCCTCGCAAAGCTCAATTGTTGCCGCTTCATCATGCTCTGCTCTTATATATTCCACACCGTTTTCTTCAAGGAAAAGATAACTTTGCATTTCCTTTTCTGTTGCAGTTGTTTCAGGATGTGTATTAAATGTTGTTGGGTTTATATACATACTAAAATCTCCATACATTATATTTCAGTATAATAATAAACCTTTGACGTTGAAGTGTCAATAAATTTGAAGAATTAACCTGTCGATTTTCGGGACAGTCAAGCCAGCCACCAGCCACCAGCCACCAGCTACCAGCTACCAGCCACCAGCACTTAGCACTTAGCATTTAGCACTTAGCATTTTAAAAAATCGCCCTCTTTCGAGGACGATTTTCTGCTTAATATTTATCTTTGATTTTCTTTGCATTTGAATAAGCACTGTATGTCTTACTCTTATATGCTTTTACCTTGTAGGTATATGTCTTACCTTTCTTTGCAGTTTTATCTGTGTAGGTTACCTTTGAGTTACCCTTTACAGTTGCAATTTTTGAGTAAGAGCCGGAGCCTGTTTTGCGATAAACCATATAGCCATCTGCACCGGTTACCTTTTTCCACTTAAGAGTAATACCGCTCTTTGTGCTCTTGGGTGTGCTTAATATTGTATCTGCAAGATAATATTTTGAAAGTGAGCTTGAATAATCGCTGTTCCCTGCTTCGTTTCTTGCTTTTACTGCATAATAGTATTTTGTGCCACTCTTTGCTGTTTTATCTGTATAGTATGTCTTGGTGGTATCACCTATATACTTCCAGGAACTCTTACTTGTTTTGCGATAAACTCTGTATTTATCTGCACCGCTTGTTTTGCTCCATGTGATTTTTACACCATATTCGGTGTTTGCAATCTCTTTAAGCTTGGGTTTTGAGCAAAGAAGCTGCTTTATTGTTGCTGTTTCAACTGTTGCGTCACAAACTGTGCATTTCTTAACCTTTTTACCAGCAGCATTTACAGTTGCTTTTTTGGTAGTTTCCCAGGAACCTGCTTTGTGTCCGGTTGCTTTGATAACCTCTACATCGGTTTTTGCATCACATTTTGAACAATGGCGAGATTTCATTCCGTCACTTGTACATGTAGCAACGGCGTCAACTACCCATTTTTCTGCAAAATCATGCCCTGTTGCTTCAATTTCTGTAACATTTGTTATACTGTCACATCTTGAACAATGATTTGATTTGCTACCTTTTTCATCGCAAGTAGCCTCTTTATCAATTACCCATTCAGTTGAATAATCGTGACCAAGGGCAGGAATTGCTTCGGTTTCAACAGCATCACATGTCAAACAAGGCTTAATTCTTGTACCCTCTTGTGTACATGTAGGTTCAGTTTTTACTGTCCACTCGCCAAAGGCATGACCTACAGTAACAAATGTTATACCCTTTTCTGCATACAAATCGCTGTAAACATCATCAGCATAAACACGGATTGCATATTCGTATGCCTGCTCATTTTCAACTGTTTTATCGCTATATGTTAAAGAGTCTATTTTACTGCTTAAATATGCCCAATCGCTTGTTGTACCATCTGCGTTAACGCTTCTTCTGTAAACTCTGTAAGCGGTTGCACCTTCAACTGCAGACCATGTAACAACAACTTTTCCGTCACCATTTGAAAGCTCAATGTTTTCGGGAGCTGACATATATTTTGTTTGCACTGTATCGCTAAGAGGAGCAAAGTACCCCGCTTCGCTACCTTCATTTATTGCTCTTACAGCATATCTGAAGGTTTTGTTGTTTTTAACATCGGTATCAATGTAGCTTGTAGCTGAACCATCTATAGTAGCAAGCTCTACATTTACGCCATCCTGTTCTTTATAGACAACATAAGAATCTGCACCGATTTCCTTTTCCCAAGAAATTTCGATACCATTTGCTTTGTTAACTGCTCCGATTATTTCAACCTGACCGAGCGTTGTTTCTGTTTTTGAATAAACAAGCTCTGTACTACCATTAGGAATATTATTTACGGTTTCACTTGCACTAAAGAATTCATAACAATAGAACTCAACCGATGTTACAGGACGGTTTTCGTCAATTACATCAAAAGCAAACTTAATATAAGGCTTATTGGAAGAACCAACATTGTAATCGGCATTTTCGCTATAGATATGAGCAATAGAAAATTGGTTACTGCTATTCTCCATATAATCTGCTACATACATACCACTTATGTTTTCGCGTTCGCCACCATCACCATCATCAACCATATATGCACCTGTGTTTTCTCTGTCAATCGCAAGAACATTTTCATCAAACTTCGCATAAATAATTGCACCAGACATTTTTATACCTGCATTAAGGTAAACTGTACAGTTCACTTTACCATCTACTGCCCAATCTGTTTCAACGGTAAAAATATCTGTAGCTTCAAGTGCATCATCTTCCGCTGCACCTGCCTGAACCTTAACAGATGGGAAGCTTGTAAAAATGCCAAACACCATTATTAAGGAAAGGAATAAACTAATTGCTTTTTTCATATACATCACCTTTTTTATTTGTATCAAATACATTATAACATTTTTTGTTGTCAACAATCAATAAAATTATAAGATTATTTTCAATACAAGTTTAAAGTTTTTTCTGCAGCTTCTCTTAAACAGAATCCTGTAAGAATCGTACCGTCAGAATTATATCTTTCTGTCAGGTCTTTAAGAAGTGCAACATTTTCTTCTGTAGGTGTTTTCCACGCATTGTAAATTGCATCCAGTAAATCACAACACATTGAAAATTTCTTTACCCATTTTTGCAACTCTTCGAAAAGCTCAACATTTGTATCACTGAGCATAACTAAACATTCTCTCATTTTGGAGTTATACTCTTTAAACTCTTTCAAAGCACCTGCTTTATCTCCACTCGACAAAAGGAAATTGATGTGAGAGAGGGTTTCGCTCATAAAAGCGGAGCTGTATTTACTAAGACAGGAAACACCCAAATGGTCTGCGAAATACTTAAACAAACCAGCCTTCTCACCCAAAACTTCTTTATGAGCATTTTTCAGAGATTCTTCCGGGTTATATGCAATGGGGTTCCAAAGATAATCTGCAATTGTCATAAGCGGAATTTTTGAACACTCTGCGTATTCCATAACATTGGAAATAAGACCCTCACAGGATTTATACAATTCTTTGTCCCTGCCTATAATTGCACCCAGATGCATTTCCTGAAACATTTCACAATCGTTAACAGGGAAATTATCCCAAAAAAGAGGCTTGTGATTAGTTGAACGGAAAAGCTCGTCAGACTCTCTGACAGTTAATACTCTTGAACAAATCTCTGCACCTGTCCAGAACATCTTAACATCTGTCGGAATACCCTGACCGAATTTTGAAATATAATAACCTTTTTCGTCACCGCTATACTGCGTAGGGCAAACGGTAAGGTTAATTTCATTATCAAACTCTTTAAGAGCCTTATAAGTTTTGTTTATTAAATAAATATGTGCATCTACAATACCATCAAATTTTTCTCTGTCATCCTCATACTGAAATTCCCAAGGAATATCATCAAGAAGAAGACCGAAGGTTCGAACACCTATATCATAAACACTTTTGATTTTTTTAATAAGCAAATCAAAATCTTCATCGGAAGTATACTTATATGTAAGTCCCGGTCCTATACACCAGGCAAAAGCCATTTCATTTTCGGTTGCAAGGTCAAAAAGATTTTTTAACGCATCAAGTTCACTCTGCGGGTAAAGCTCACGCCACTTTTCACGATGGTAAGCATCATCCTTGGGTGCATAATAAAAGGTGTTCATTCCGTATTTTGCCATAAGCTGCATTACAGAACATCTTTTTTCGTTACTCCAGGTTTTGCCATAAAAGCCTTCAATATAGCCACGGGTTTCAAAAAGAGGATAATCTTCAAGCTCGCCTGTTTTAAGTTCATCATTTGAAATAAGCTTACAAAGTGTATGAATTCCTCTGAAAGCACCTTTTCTTGAGGATGCCTCAATCAATGCTTTATCCTCTGTTACTGTAATAAAATATTTTTCTTTTGAAAGTCTTGAAAGAGCATCAATATAAGTTGTTTTTTTACTATCGGAAATTTTAATTTCAACATTAAAATCCCCATCATTTTTTATATTGTATGAGTAAAAAATACTGTTGGCAAGTTTCTGAAAATCGCCTGAAACTAAAACAGATTTTACACTCAGCTTTTTCCCATTTAAATTATTCTGTTGTGGTACGGGGTAAATCATAAATGCTTAACCTCCAATTTATATTTTTCAACAAACTTGTTGTTTATTTCGTCGCCACCATCAACATTAGAACTGGCAAAATGTTCCGGCACAAAGGATTTTTTCACACAAATATCACCCGCTTCTGCCACAACTGCATTTAATATCAATGCACCGCTTACAGTTGATGTAGGGCAGATTTTACCTTCTACCCCCTCCACCTGAACACAGGCATCGCCCGAACAACCAAAATTATCCAGTACAACATCAGCAATTTCACAAAGTCTTTTTCCGCTTTTGTGACGGGATTCACCCGAATATGTATGTTCAAGATTAGTTAAGGCAATAACTTTAACGCCATTCTCCTTGCAAAGCAGCGCCATATCAACAACAACGCCATTTCTTCCTGAATTGGAAATAATAACAATAACATCATTCTCTTTAATACCATAATCATCAAAAAGCTTTTGAGCCATTCCTTCAACACGCTCTGCCTTTGTGCTTTCTGATGCAGAAATATGAAGCATTAACGTCGGGTCTAAAATAGGTTGTATTTTAACAAGACCACCCGCTCTGTAAAAAAGCTCTTCTGCAAGCATGTGGGAATGACCTGTACCAAAAAGAAATATTTTTTTATCATCAATAAGGGCATCACTGAAATATTCGGCGGTTTTTTCTATTGCATCTGCCCCCTGTGTCGCAATACGATCAATAATATTTTGATTAGTTTTTATATATTCAAGATATTTTTTCATTGCATCTTCCTCGCAATTTTTAAGGCACCCTCTTCAGGCGGTAAGGCAAGTAGTTCTATTTTGAGTTCTGAGTGAAATTCCTTGATATCGGTGATAAAGCTTTCTCTGAAAAGCATGTTATACTGAAAAACTCCACCATAAAGAGAAAGCAATTTACAATTTCTCATTTCGTTTAAAAGTGCCAAAACAGTTTTTGCAAAATAATGTGCTTCATTAAGAATAATGGTTTTTGCAACAAAATCCTCTTGTGCCAACTCTGCAACCTTTGCAGAGAAACCGGCAAGAACATCCTTTGTTGTTTGGGGTGAATAAATTATATCAATAGCTTTTCGCAAATCATCCGTATTAAAAAATTCTTCTGCCGCCTTTATAAGTGGTGTTTTCTGACCCTCATCATAAAGCATTGCACAAGCCCTGAGCGAATTAACCGCAATCGAATAAGCAGAACCTTCATCACCGAATATGTGCCCCCAACCGCCTTTGGTTCTGATAACACCATTTTCATCAATACCCGTAACAATTGAGCCGGTTCCGCATATTGCAACAACCCTGCAATCCTCATTCCCTGATGACGCCAAAGCAACGTAAACATCACTGTTCATTCCGATTTTTTCTGCATTTACAATATTGTCGCAAAGTGCTTTAATGGTTTCCTCTTCTGCCTTATCATCTAATGCAGAGCAACCTATAAATACGCTCTTGAATTTAATTTCACCAATAGTTTTATAAATCTCATTTAAGATAAGAGAAAGGTTTTCACGTGCTTTTTCCATACCAACGGAATAAAAGTTTATACTTTTTCCCACCACTTTGAGAATAATCTTGCCCGTTTCATCAGAAACCGCAGCAGTAGTTCTTGTTCCGCCACCATCAACACCAAGATAATATTCCACAAGAAAACCTCCTTTTATCATAATGATTACACTTAATCTTTTAATTCCTTTGCCATTTCAACAAAGCCTCTCATAACAGACGAGCCTGTTTTACAACCAAGGGAAATAAGCTCGTGATAATGGTTCATCGGGTCACCCATCGTATAGTCGTTATCGGGAACAATATAACCGATAGCGTCATTAGCCAAGCCGAAAACAATTGTGTCCTCACCAAAAATTTCACGAAGAGAGGGAATACCGAAATCTGTATGAGTAACAGCACCATCTGCAAAGAGAGATGCCCCACCTGTTAACAAATCACAGCAGAACTCACCGGGAACCATAGCAATTTTCAGTTCTTTACCAAGTTCAATGTAACCGATTTCAGAATAAACTGCGTATTTTTTCTCGCCTTCAACAAGAACCTTGTAGTTAGCAAGCTTCAATTTACCCGCAGCAGCCATAAGGTTGTTCATAATGGGTATTTTAACCTCTTTGATTCTGATATTTAGAAGAGGTTTAACCTTTTTCTCTTCGACCGGTTCCCAACCCTCACACCAAAGAGTATATTTTCCGCCATTCTGTGCAGAAATTGCTGATTCCTCTGCAATTTCTTTTTCATCATACAAAAGCTTGTCTTTTTTTATTTCATCAAGAGTTTTTGTAAGAGCCAGGGTAATTCTGCCTATTTCTCTACCAAAACGAACAGACATTTCATACCTATGGTTAATGTTTACACCGTCATTTGTAACACCGCAAGCCATATAGATAGCACAAATCGCACCATTAAAGAACATAAAATTATAGCCCGCTTTATTTATTATTTCACCCATATAGTAAACATATTCACCGCTAAGACGTCTGCCCGATCCCTCTTCACCCTTAACCGCAAGACCTGCAACATCAGGATGAGCAGGAAGATTAACTATAATAGTAGGAGTTTTCTTTTTATCTTTGGGTGTAAATGTAAGCCTTGTAATATCGGTTACAACGCTTGGTGCAGAGGGTCTGTTTTTGTTCTGGAAATAATCCTCTGTAATATCTTTTTGTGCAATAGTCATTTCACCCTCGCACATATCCTTAACAGCGTTTATAAGAGCATCGCTTACACCATTATACAAGAAACGCATATACTGCTCATCCGCACCGCGTTCAAGTGCACCCTTACCCGTATATTTTCTTTTTAGATTTCTGAAAAGTTTGGAAGGAAACTCTGTCCACAAACCTTGTGTATCAATACAGCTGTGTGCGTGAGTTGAAAAAATGTTTACAGATGCAATTTTCTTTTCAGGGAAAAGCTTCCGGAATTTTTCTTTAAACATTTTTCTGATAACTCTGATGTCACCATTGGTTGTTCCGATACAGTCAATAGTACAAAAAACGGAAACACCTCTTCCTGAACCATCATCAAGGGCGATAGCTCTGCCCTGCATATCGTCAACAACCTCTTCAACAAGGTTTTTGAATTTGTTTTCAGGAACCATATAGCCACCCATATAGTATGCACGCTTAGCATAATCAAGTGGTGTTAACACAACATTAGAATAACCGAGGCTCCATTTAGCTTTCTTTGCTGGTTTTTCCAAAAATTCTTCTGTACCCTCATAAAAATTCTCGGGCACATAAGCACTTACGGGAATAAAATCGCTACCATCCTTAATAGAATCTGAAAACGCCTTTAAAACTCCGTTTATAGTTTTGTGGAGCAACTCCACCTGTTTTTCTTTTTCCATAAAAAAGCACCGAAAAGGGAGATTAAATCTCCCTTCTCCTTTCATCTATCATTTTACTCTCTTCATAATATCGGCAACGTTTTCTGCCATTGTTTCATTAGTTAAATACCCGAGAGAGTTGGTTTCGTGGTAATGTCTTCTGTCAAAAACATCCTTACCCTGCTCTATGTATGCCTGAGTCGGGTGAAGAATAAAATCATTAGGAGTTACGCAATAGCCGGTCATATCGTTGGTAACGCAGAAAACAAGAAGATCTTTATCGCCTACAATATCAATAAGAGGTGTTGGGTTAATATCAGTACCCTTACCTGTTGCAGAACTTTCAGCAGGAGCGGCACCACCATAAACAACCTCGGGGAATGGTTCACCGGGAAGCATAAGAATCTGCTGTGTGCCCAATTTTATATAAACCATTTCTGTTAAAAGAGCAAGACCCAAATCACCCTTATCGCAAGGATAACGCTGTGATGAGCAAGCCTTGATGGATGCCATAAGAGCAAGAAGACCATTATCAACAGGAGAATAATATTTCTGTTGAAGTACAGTTATTTCAACAGGCATTTCCGTTTCATTATCAATGCTTAAAGCAGCTTTACCAAGTGTTACACCCTGGATTCTTGTTCTTTCGGGCTTATCCTCACAGAAATCACCCGGGTCAACCGCACCGATTGCACCAACGCCAAAAAGAACGTGGGTACGCTTTTCATCTTTAATGGTTTTTCTGAGCCAATAGGGATAGTCTGCACTACATTCACGGTTATCTCCGCCCAATGTATTGGGATGAGCAGCATAGTTTAAGAACCACATCTCTGTACTACCGTTGTCGGGAACGAAACGGATTCTTGTGAGAACATCGTGCATTGCATTGGGCTCACGTTTGCAGAACTGTGCTTCAGGCACTTTTACAGTACCAATATAAAGCTTACCTGACTTACGCTTTGCGTAAGCTTCTCTTGCTACTGCTTCAAGTGATTTAAGAAGCAAATCCATATACTCAGGATCCTTACCACTCTGAAGCTTATAAAGCTGACCCCAGTAACCAACTGTATCAAAGCCTGCGTGGGTATGAGTACAAGAAACAAAAACGCCTGCACATTTGCTTTCTTCCATTAAATCCTTAAGATTTGCACGAACAATATTAAGCTCGAAGTTTGTAAGACCGATAATATCAGCACTGATATGGATATAACCGCCATTATCATCCGCACCAATCCACATAGCACTTACTGTGATATTATCGTGCACCTTTTCAATTACATGGCCCATTCCGTGACCAGCAACCCAATATTTTTTAGCGTGGATATCATCAGGCATAACCACTCTTGATGCATAGCCACAAACATAGCTATCGCCTTTAATAACTGTTGGCATAGGACGAGGAAGAGCCTCTGCCTTAACACCTTTTCTTATAAGCTTTTTGGAACCTCTTTTTCCGATTACTCTGACAGCCTTAGCTGCAAATTCATTAACACCCATAAAAACACTCCTTTGGGAATAGGTTATAAATATACACATATATTGTAACAAATAATACAATATATTGTCAACGAAACAACTTACTAAATAGATAGCAGATAAATTGTATAAAAACACAAAAAAGACTGCTGAGCCGAACTCAACAGTCTGTGTTGCGAAAAAATCAATAATTCTCTTTTCTTATCTCGAAATAGCTCTGAGGATGAGCACAAACAGGGCAAACCACAGGAGCCTTTTTCCCCATTACAAGGTGTCCGCAATTACGGCACTCCCACATTGTTTCCTCTGCCTTTTCAAATACCTGCTGCATTTCAACGTTGGAAAGGAGTTTTCTGTATCTTTCCTCGTGAGATTTTTCAATTTCTGCTACTCTACGGAATTTTGCTGCGAGTTCTGTGAAGCCCTCTTCCTCTGCTTCATCAGCAAAGGTTGCATACATATCAGTCCATTCATAGTTTTCGCCTTCTGCTGCTGCAAGGAGATTTTCTGCTGTGGTACCAAGAGCCTTTAATTCCTTAAACCACATTTTGGCGTGTTCTTTTTCATTATTAGCTGTTTCTTCAAATATTGCAGCTATCTGCTGAAAACCTTCTTTTTTTGCAACAGATGCAAAATATGTGTATTTGTTTCTTGCTTCACTTTCTCCTGAAAATGCAGCACGAAGATTCATTTCGGTTTTTGATCCTTTAAGTTCCATTAGAAACACCCTTTCTTTTTTGCTGTTAGTAATATTTCCCTTTCGGTATTTGATTATACTATAAAGCAGTGGCATTTTTTTGTCAATTAACAAAATGTAAAAAAAATCAATATCCCTTCTTGTACTGTTTAAACAAATAAAAAGGTTTATTTATTGACTTATGATTTTAAATATGGTACTATTTTCTAAACCCAAAATTAAAGGAGATATTGTTATGGCAAAATTAAAAGACATTGACAAAGCTGCAGAATCCAAGGGCTCATTGCTCGTTACTATCTGGCAGTTTGTTAAATTTATCGTTGTAAGCCTTCTTGCAATGATTGTTCAGTTCGTACTTCTCAACACACTTCAGCTCATCCCTGCTATCCAGGAGCTTTACAAAGAACCTTTTGAATGGATGTTCTTCGTTTATCCTGTTGCAGTTGGTGGCTTAGGCTATTTCATCGTAAGCAACGTTGCAAACGTTCTCGCACAGATCGTTGCTTTCTTTGTTAATAAAGAAAAAACCTTTAACTCCGGTGCTAACATTGCTGTTGCTCTTCCCATTTACATCGTTTTCACAATCGCACTTATCCTTTTCTCAGCTTGGCTCAACCCCACTCTCAAGGATGTTTTCCTCGGCTTTGATTGGTGCAACGAAACTGCAGCTAAAAACATTGCAACAATGATTTGCTCCGCACTTCAGTTCTTCCTCTACTTCCCTGTTGACAAAATCCTTTTCCACAAAAAGAAAGAAGAGAAATAATTCAATTCAGATACAAAAATTTCCTTGGCACAAAAAGTGCCAAGGAATTTTTTTATTTAAAAGTTTTGACCGTTCCAGCCCCAGTCATTATATCCTGTGTATTTAACATAAATTCTGTCGGAGGAAATTCCTAATTCACGCTCCAGAATATCACAAACTACCTTAGTCATTTTTTCACTTGCTGAAGAGTTAACCTGACCAAGCAACTCAACATCAACAATTGCTGAATCACTTGAAGCGTCCCCCTTGAACCAGAGCTTTGCACCATCTTCAATACCTACCATAAGCCATGCTTCTGTTTTACCGGGAAAGCATTCAATTGCTTTTCCGAAAGCGGTTTTAAGTGATTCGCATTTTTCGGGCGCTACTGTTTTTGTTGTTTTAAGATTGATATAAGGCATAGAAAATCCCCCTTGTTTTATGTATTGCAGGTGCAGGTGAGCCTGCACCGTACGTTTTATAATAGCATTTTATCATCTATCTTAATGATTTTCAAGCCAGGAAAATGCACTATGTGCCAAAACTGCACTACCAATTGGTAAAACATTTTCATCAAACATAACCTTTGGGTGGTGTTGAGGGTATTTATATCCCTCTTCAGAATTACCTGCAGAAAGAGCAAGCATAAGCGATGGCACTTCATGACTGATGTATGAAAAATCCTCACTACCACCGCTTTTATTGGTTCTTCCACCCATTTTATCTGTGTTTACAACTTTTTCATTACCGAAAAGCTCAACTAGATATTGTTCAATTTCTTTTGATAAATCCCCGTTGTTTTCAAGCGTAGGACAACCGTTGCCAAAATCGACAGACCCCTTCCCACGAAAAGTCTGCGAAATCCCCTGCGTAATTTCACAAGTTCTTTTTTTAACATACTCACGAATTTCTTCATCATAGGCACGTAACGTACCCTCCATAGTAACTGAATCTGCAATAACATTTCCCGCAGTTCCTCCATTCATTTTTCCTATTGTTAAAATAGCCTCGTCCGATACCCCGAGTTCTCTTGCGAAAATTTCCTGTAATCCAATAAGTGTGTGTGCACCTATAGTAAGTGAATCAACGCCTTGCTGTGGTGTTGAACCGTGGCATCCCTTTCCTTGAATGTTAATTGTGAAATAATCTGCCGCCGGTGCACTTACTCCAGCACTTGAAACAATAACAGTTCCTGTTACAAGTGGCAAACCGGTCATAACGTGAAGCATTACGGCACAATCCACCTTCGGGTTTTCAAGAACACCATTTTCAATCATATTTTTCGCTCCTGACAAAATTTCTTCTGCAGGTTGAAACATCAATTTTACTGTTCCTTTTAATTCATTTCCACAGTTTTTTAAAAGCCTTGCTGCACCCAGAAGCATAGCTGTATGCATATCGTGACCGCAAGCATGCATATTGCCGTTTTCACTCGCAAATTCCAACTCCGCCTCTTCTTTCTGCGGTAACGCATCCATATCTGCTCTTAACAGAATCGTTTTACCTTTACCATTTCCGATATTAGCCACAATTCCGTTTTTGCCACAAGGTAAAACAGAGCAACCCATTTCTTCCAGTTTTGATTTAACAAATTCAACCGTTTCATTTAACTCAAACCCAACCTCAGCGTTGCGGTGCAGATATCTTCGGTTTTCCATTATTTCATTCTCAATAGCTTTTGCTTGTTCAACAAAATTTTTTTTCATTTTGCACCTCTGCTTATTTTGCTTTCGGCTTAGTAATACAAGACATTACAAGACCTGCAATAACTGCCGCCATAATTCCACCTGCACCCGAGGTCAATGGACCTGTTAAAATACCGGTCCACCCATCCTGGTCTATAACCTCTTTTGTTCCTTTAACAAGACTTGCACCGAATCCCAAAAGCGGAACAGTTGCACCTGCACCCGCAAATTTTTCCAACGGTTCAAACCAACCCAAGGCACCAAGCACAACACCTGCCACCACAAACCCCACAAGCACTCGTCCTGCGGTCAGTTTGGTTTTATCAATTAAAATCTGCCCGACCACGCATATTAACCCACCAACAACAAAGGCTTTCAAAAACATCATAAAATGCACCTCAACTGATAATTTACATTTCTATTTTTTGTAAAACCCACAGTTTTATACACGAAAAAAGAGCAGTCCCCGAAAGGACTGCTCAAAATTTTATAAAACTTATTCAGCAACTGTTTCGCTTACGAAATCTTCATCAAGGCAAGAGCAGGAAACATAGTTATCTTCATCATAGCCGTGAGGGGCGTTTTTAGCTTTGATTTTTTCAACAATAACATAAATTGCTGCTGCAGCTGCTGCGATTGCTGCGATAATACCTACGATTTTTAAAACTTTTTTCATATTAAAAATCCTCCTTAAAAACTTTTAAAATATGTTATATCAATTATAACACAGCAAACACGAATGTCAAGTAAACAAATATTAAAATTTGGTAAATAACTTCATGCATTTCAGGCAATACTCTTTTTACACAGACAAACACTCCCACCAATTCGGTACATAAAACTTAAAGGAGTGCCTGTATGTATTTTAACAAAGTGGAAATCTGCGGAATTGATACCTCGACATTAAAAGTATTACCCGAAAAAGAGAAAAATAAATTATTGAAGGAAGCCCATAATGGTGATAAATACGCCCGCGAAAAATTGGTAACAGGAAATCTTCGCCTGGTCCTCAGTGTTATACAACGTTTCTCAAACAGAGGAGAAAATCTTGATGACCTTTTTCAGGTTGGATGCATAGGACTTATGAAAGCGATTGATAATTTTGATACAAATCACGATGTGCGTTTCTCCACCTATGCTGTTCCAATGATTATAGGCGAAGTCAGACGTTATCTGCGTGACAATAATCCTGTAAGGGTAAGTCGCTCAATGCGTGACACCGCGTACCACGCTATGCAGGTGAGAGAAAGATTAAACAACGAGCTTGACAGAGAACCGACAGTAGAAGAAATAGCAAAAGAACTGGGCAAAGATAAAAGTGAGGTGGTAATCGCCCTTGAAGCCATTGTTGACCCGGTTTCATTCTATGAACCGGTGTTTTCTAATGGTGGTGATACAATTTTTCTTATGGATCAATTAGGTTCCGATGAAAGTGACGGCGACTGGATTGATGAAATTTCCATAAAAGAAGCCATTAAAAATCTGCCCAAACGAGAAAAGAGGATATTATCAATGAGATTTATGAGAGGTATGACCCAAACAGAAGTAGCAGAAGAAATCGGCATTTCACAAGCACAGGTATCAAGGCTCGAAAAAAGTGCTATCAACACTATTAAAGGCGTGTAAAACACCTTTTCAACCACCGTTTAAAAGCCTATTGCCCAAAATGGTTTTTAATGCTATACTTATCCTATCATTACTGTTAGAACAGTCCCGAAGGAGAAAGCTATGGCAAACAGTATTTATAAAGCAATTCGCAAAGAACACGATATGACTCGTGACGAGGTTTGCAATGCGGCAGCAGACTCAGGTAAACCTTTACAACCAGAAAGACTTGAGAGAATTGAAAACGGCAAGCTTGAAATACATCCCGAAGAGGTTATGCTTCTTTCGGAGATTTATGGCGAACCCACACTTTGCAACCACTACTGTTCAAAGGATTGTCCTATCGGACAGAAATATGTTCCCGAAATCAAGATTAAGGATTTGACTCAGATTGTTCTTGAAATGCTTTCTTCTCTTAACTATATGAAAAAAAGCCAGGAACGTTTAATTGAAATTACCGCCGACGGTATTATTGAAGATGATGAAATTCAGGATTTTGTTTTCATCCAGAAGGAGCTTGAAAGGATATCAATTACAGTAGAAACGTTGCAGCTCTGGGTTGAGCAAATGATTGCAGAAGATAAAATTGATAAAGAAAAATACAAAAAATTTATAAATGAATAAGCTAAAAAGGTGTTCAGGCATTGCTTGAACACCCTTTTTTGCACTTATTGTAAATTTCAACCATTGAAATTTGCAATTATTGTAATTCAGAAGTACGCTTACAAATGCTATCATATAGTCACAACAAAGAACTGTTACAAATATAATGGCAGAGGAGTATTTGATATGCCACCACGACAAAGAATTTTAGCCATCAGGTTAACAGAAAAAATCAAGAAAAATCCGTCATACGCCGAAAAATTAGGTATTGAGATTGAAGACAAAAAAGAAACTAAAAGTAAGAGGAATTTGAAATGAAAAAAGCTATAAACACACCCAGACCAATAGAGGTTGATTTTCGCGATGTAATTGAACCTATCGAATATGAGGACGTTAATCTGAACAAAACAGTTAAATCAAAAAATTTACCATTCAAATTGGTAGTTGCAAAATTGCAAAAAAAGGCAAAATCCGTTTTAAATAACAAAACAAAAGTTGTAGAATTGGTAACAAAAGCGTTATCATTCTGCAAAAAGCTGGGAAATATATCATTTCTGAAAAAATGGATTTTAGACATTCCCAAACTCTGTGATATGCTTATAGATACAATAAATGGAGTTTATAAAAATACACCATATTCATCACTTGTAATGATCGCAATAGCAGTTATATATGCTGTAAGTCCTTTTGATATTTTGCATGATACCATCCCCATTATCGGCGTTTTGGATGATGTTGCAATATTCAAAGCCGTCCTCGGTACAATAAAAAATGATTTGGAAAACTACATTTCCTGGAAAGAAATTCAGGATGCTGTCTGAAAGGAGACATACTTATGTTAGAAACAATTTTTGAAATAGCAATTACAATTTTATTCATAGCTCTTTTCTTTAAAGCCTTGAAACTTACATTCAAAATCACTTGGGGAATTGCTAAAATCATAGCAATTATTCTGTTTGTTATTGCCATACCCACTCTTATCTGTTGCCTGTTTTTTGCAGGCGGTGCATTACTCTTTCTCCCATTGGCATTGATAATTGCTGCGTTCGGAATAGTTAAAAAATTGGCATCGTAACTTGGTTATTTCAATAAAATAAAGAAACTGTTACAGTCGGTTTGCGAACATACTGAACCATTACAAGAAATAAAACACTTCAAAAATCATCTGTTTATATCAATAAGCAGATGATTTGTTTTTTGCTAACTCCCTGACTTCTTGGATACAAGCAGCCCCAAAAACAATATTCCACTTTAATAATCAATTAAGTTGCATTTTCAGTTTTTTTATCATATAATTTATTCATCATTCCAAACGGAGGTATAACACAATGAAAAAGTTAAAAAACAACAGCATTGTTGAAATAGGTCTAACAACTATATTTTTAGGACTTATGATTTATGCTGCATACTCTCTATGGTACATATTCTGCGGAACACAAAGCAGTGCAGACGTTCACCTTTACACCATTCTTTCAGGTATGGCTATAGCTTGGTTCCTTGTTATGCTTGTTAAATCAGTATTCAAAAATGCAAACTGGGTTCCAAAGCTTATTGCGTTTCTGGCAGGTAATGGTTTATTACAAGGGCTGATTTGGGGTATAAACGCAAAAATAAACAAAGACGGTTATCTTAATCAAACTGTGGTTATCTACACCTTTACCGTTGCTTTTGCATTATCCGCAATCGCTCTTTTAATTGCATTTATTTTAAGGGCAAAAAACAAGCAGAAAATTTTAAGCCTAATCCTTGCAATTGTTTATTTCGTAATTTCTTGTGGTGGTGTAATTGTTTTGAACGAAGAAAATATCAAAGCACTTGAATATAAAAAAGATATTCAATTTGACACTATAAGTGCCGATAAAATGGAAATAACCAAAGAAGAAAAAGAGCTCTGTTCTGAATGGTTCCAGGATAAATTCTTTGGCATACACAAAAAATCACCATTCACATTCAAGGTTGATGGAGAAACATTCAATCCCGTTGAATGGGAACAACACATTATGGAATCACCTGAATTCGGTTCAATTTATCAGGGTGGTAAAACTGAGTATATAGTATACAAAAACAAAAACTGCAACCTTGAAGTAACTGTCGAAGCAACTATTTTTGAAAAAAATGCAACTTGTCAATGGACTGTTTATATAAAAAATACAGGCGAAAAGGACTCTGGCGTAATCAGTGATTTCTACGCACTTGATTTCGGGTTCCCAACAGGCACTGCAGACCTTTATTATTCAATGGGTAGCGATACCGCCGCAAGCGATTTCTCCCTCATTAAAAAGGATTTAACTTCTTTTGAAAGGAATTTCAGTGCAACTGATGGTAAGCCAACCGAAGCTTATCTCCCCTACTTCAACATTCATGGTGAAAACTTTGGTATGATTCTCGGCATCGGTTGGACAGGTCAATGGGCATCGGGTATTTCCGGTTCCAAAGGTGAAACCAACATTACTGTTAAGCAAGAGAACTTCAACGCTTATCTTCTTCCCGGTGAAGAAGTTCGTTCTCCCCTTGTTTCAATCAGCTTCTATGAAAAGGATAATGCCCTTAAAGGCTTTAACCTTTTCAGAAAATGGGTTATGGACTCCGTTTATCCCGAAAATATAACAAAAAACTCTTATACCGTTATGGAAGTTGCAGGACCTATGTCCACAAGAACTTCCGATGAAATTATCAGCATTCTCGACAATGAAATCGCTGACTACATATACGACGAAATAGATGCTTTCTGGATGGATGCTGGTTGGTACAGTTATAACGAAGGTTGGTACGATGGTGTCGGCAACTGGACTGTTGATACCTCAAGATATGATAACGGCATATCCGAGCTTTCCGATTATGCCGCTAAAAAAGGTCTTAAGCATACTCTTTGGTATGAGCCCGAAAGAATCTGGCCTGGTACCCATTTCCATAATGTTGGTGCTGAAAACGAAGAATGGTTAATCTCTGTTGACGGCGATGATAACATTATGTGGAACCTTGCAAACGAGGACGCTTTCAAATATTATTGTGAATACCTTTTGAACTCTATGAAAGAAAATGGCGTTACAATCTACCGTCAGGATTTCAACTTCCCACCCCTTAAATATTGGCAAAAAGCTGATAATGAATACTATGACGGCAGAACAGGTATTTGCGAAAACCACTATGTAACAAATCTTTACAGATATCTTGATTACCTCACAGAAAACATTGACGGTCTTATTATTGATAACTGTGCTTCAGGCGGTAAACGACTTGACCTTGAAATGACTTACCGCAGCATTGCATTCTGGAGAAGTGACTATAACTGCTCTTATCACCCCGACCTTTTTGATGCAACCCAATCTCATACATACGGAATTTCCTTCTGGCTTCCTATAACAGGTGCTAACCTTTATATGCAGGATGAATATGCCGCAAGGTCAGCTATTATGCCCTTAATGCTTATGGATTTCTATTCACATCAGCATCCTGAATTTGGTCTCTATAGGGAACAAAGAGCATTGATGGGTGGCAACTACTATCCTCTTGATTTCGGTAGCTTTGATAACAACAAAATGCATGCAATGCAGTTCTCAACCGACGATGCACTTTCAGGAACAGCATTGATTTATAAGAGAGCAAATGTTAAAGATACTGAATATACAGTTAAACTTAATGGTCTTATTGCTTCAAAAACCTATGAAATTTATGATATTGATAAACCCGAAGAAATTCATAAATTAACAGGTGAAGAGCTTATGAATAAAGGTTTAACCCTTCCCCTTCCCGAAGGTCAGAAAGCTATAATTCTAATGTTTAATGCAGAATAAACTCAACAGGCAGTACGCTTAGTTTTGTGTGCTGCCTGTTTTATATTTATATATCCATTTCAGTAAAAACAAAATTTTGGATAACTTTTCACACTTTCCACCTTTGTCCATATAATGAAGTGAGCGTAAATAATGCTCCAACTCTTTAAAAGGAGAATTACAATGGACAAATACAACAACTTTAATATAGTTGATATGGCAATGCAAAAGCTGTCTGCAGATTGCCCCTGCAACTGTGTTACAACAGAATTCCCCAAAGATACAGTTGTTGCAATGGCTTATGTGCCGTTTCAACTTGACAAAACAAGCTATTCAGCTGAAAAAGCATTGTGTGAAGGTACACTCTTTCCCGTGCTTAATAAACCATTTTGCGGAAGAAGTGTTATGAATGGCTGAAAGAAACAAACTTCTCCGCAAGCTCCAAGCAGCTAAATTTGCCGCTTGGGAATTGCATTTATATCTTGACACCCACCCTTGTGACAAGGAAGCAAACGAAATGTTCAGAAAATACACAAACGAAGCCAAAATGCTCAAAAAAGAATTTGAAGACAGATTCGGACCTCTTACTGTCACAAACTCGAACGAAGCAGATTGGCTTTGCGACCCATGGCCATGGGAAAATCAAGGGAGTTGTGACTGATTATGTTTATGTATGAAAAGAAATTACAGTATCCTGTAAACATCAAAAACCCAAATCCAAAGCTTGCCCAAATTATCATAACACAATATGGCGGTCCCGATGGAGAATTGGGAGCATCACTCCGCTACCTCTCTCAACGCTTCGCTATGCCTTATCCCGAACTTAAAGGACTGTTAACAGACATAGGTACATCAGTAACGGAAGTGTCAAAAACTTCAATTTCGGCCTGATTTTTGCATTTTTTTGCTGATTCGATAACAAATTTCCATTTTTGCGGTATCAAATTGAGCTTTACCTCGATTTCTTTGTTTTTATGTATAACCATTTCTTCAAGAATTTCTTTTATGAAGTTTTCGGTTATTTCGCTTGCGTTCATCCAATCCTTAGCATATTCAATGCACTCATTAATAACTCTTGTCATTTCTTGTTTCTCAAATGTGTACTTGCAGCTCTCACCCAGCTCTTCCTCTTTCCTCTGGATTTCCATATCCATACTTGCGGCTTTATCTTTAAATTCTGCCTTAGATATGCAGTTGTCAAGGTACAAATCAACCAATGATTTCCGCCTTTCCTTCAGCTTATCAAGGGCGGATTTTTTCATTTCATAATCTTCAATCTCACCCATACTCAAGGCTTCGGAAAGCTGATTTCTCATAGTTTTGAGAATAGATTCAGTGTTAATATCAAGCATCTCAATTATACTCTGCATAATCAGCTTCAGGTCTTTATCCGAAATTGGTTTGCAGTTGCAACCTACCTCTTTACCGCTATAAACATCGATACGTTTTTTTGTGCCGTGCTTCTTTTTGTTGTAGCATTCCCAGAATTTATATCGTCCTCCGCTCTCCAATTTCTTATCGTGGAATACAAAATTATGACCGCACTCAGCACATTTGATTTTACCTGAGAAGCAATATCTTCTGCCAAGCTTTGCAAGTCTTTCCTTGGATGGAGAACGCTTTGCCATTTCAATCTGAGCCATTTCGAAAAGCTCACGGCTTACAATAGGCTCGTGGTGGTCTCTTATGATTACCAACTCTTCCTGTCCTTTGTTCGGCACTTTTTCATGAGTAAGGTAGTTTGGTGTAATGGTTTTCTTCTGAATCAGGTCTCCGCAATATTTTTCGTTTCTGAGTATGCGGAGTATGGAGTTATTCGTCCATCCCATATTATTGAAGCTGGGTATTCCCTCTTCATTAAGCTCTCTTACAATTGTGCTTGTACCTTTATGCTCAACTACATATTTGTGGAATATCTTCTGCACAATTTTTGCTCCTGCATAGTTAACAGAAATCTGACCATCGTTTACATCATAGCCTAACAAATCAGAGCCGAACACAACGCCCTGTTCCATTCGTCTTCTCTGCCCCCACTTAACTCGTTCAGATGTTTTTCTGCTCTCTTCCTGAGCTATTGAAGCCATAATTGTAAGACGCAACTCTGCATCAGGGTCAAGGGTAAACAGATTATCGTTTGCGAACATAACCCCAACACCGAAGTCTTTCAGTTGACGGGTATAGTAGATACTATCCAACGTGTTTCTTGCAAAACGGCTTATCTCTTTTGTGATGATAAGGTCAAACTTTTTCATCTGAGCATCTACCATCATTCTGTTAAAAGCCTTTCGCTTTTTAGTGTTTGTTCCCGAAATTCCTTCGTCAACATACACATCATAAAGCTCCCACATAGGATTTCTTTCAATGTATTCCTTGAAATATCTTTGCTGACTTTCAAGGGAGTTTGCCTGGTCATCCTTGTCAGTTGACACTCGGCAATACACTGCAACACTCAAAATTCTATCAGTTCTTAAATTCATTTTTTCATCTCCTTGTTATATACATAGTTGGCGATGATTTTCACCATCGCCAACCCAACAATACCACAGGAATCTTCACATATCCATTCACCACAATCACCAATATTTCCGGTTCAGATTTTCCAAATATTTTAACTGTTCGAAAGATATTTTTCCTGTATCGAAGAGGGATTGATAAACTGAATAAAGCAAAGCCTTTTCGTAATCTTTTTTTCCCTCAGCACTTAACGTGTGTTCTGTTTGCTCTGTGCAAACAATCTTGGTCTTACTCAATCCCTCTCACCTGCCCTTTCATTTATATTAAAGGGACAAGGTGAGGTATTCTTTTTTACACATTGACGTGGCATAATGCCACGACCTTTATCACTAACCTTTCTTATTTAATAATTGTATTCGTCATCGTAGATGTAGTCATAGTTATAATCATAATCATCTTCTGTGTTCTTTTTATATTGATAATCTTTTAGTATTTCTTCCATGTTTACTCTGCCTTTTGTATAGTAAACATTTCTGATCGAATCTTTACGAATCTTATCAATATCAACATCTGTTGCTCCGAGAATTTTTGCAACAACTCTCATTAACATTTCAAGCTGAACTGCATATCTGAAGAAGCCTTGTGAAATTCTTTTGGAATTTTCTTTACCGTTTTTGTTGATTTCATAAGCTAATCTTCTTGAAATAGCAGTTGCATTTTCCTGAAGAGCTCTGTCTGCAGCAAGATTTTCGGCTGCTATTTTAAAGAAATCGCTTCTTGAAGCATAACCATATTTCTTTATAACTTCATCAACATTCTTAACGAAATCTTTATCGAGATAAAGACTGATTCTTATTTTATCTTCACCTATCATGTTAAAACCTCCTTCCTATTTTAGTAATACACACTCAACGGCTCCGATTTAACACTCTTGAAGCCCCGTAACATCGGCATTTACGGCGATTTTTCTCGAATTTGGAGCGCTCTGAGTGACACAACCGATACCGTCAAAGGCGCCAAAGTATGTAGTGACACACAATGCCCACAACCCCCGTAGAATCGGGCTTTTTCGGTCGGCGTCGCCGTCCGAAGTGGTCGCACAGGGGTATTTATGCCCCCGTGCT
>JAZNHK010000042.1:0-10703 GCA_045576915.1 Acutalibacteraceae bacterium | reverse complement strand
TCAGGCAACTCCTTGGCTCACAGAACGACATGGCTACGATCCGACTTAGCATGTAAAATACGGCGACCACGATATTTTCAAGGGTCTTACCTTCTGGGCACCCAATATCAATATTTTCCGCGACCCACGTTGGGGCAGAGGACAGGAAACTTTCGGCGAAGATCCATTCCTTACTGCTCAGATGGGAGTTTCATTCGTCAAAGGTATTCAGGGAGAGGGCGAATTTTTAAAGGCAGCTGCCTGCTCAAAGCACTATGCTGTGCATTCGGGTCCTGAAAAGAACAGATATGGCTTTAACGCTATAACAGATATGCACGACCTGTGGGAAACTTATCTTCCTGCTTTTGAAAAGACTGTGAAAGCAGGTGTTGCAGGCGTTATGGGTGCATACAACAGCATGAATGATGAACCCTGCTCTGCTCATTCATATCTTCTTGTTGATGTTCTTCGCAAGAAGTGGAATTTTGACGGCTATGTTGTTTCCGACTGCGACGCAGTTGGTGATATTTATAAATTTCATAAGTTTGTTGAATCAGAAACGGAGGCTGCTGCTGTTTCGCTTAAGAATACCTGTGACCTCAACTGCGGAAAAACCTATGAGGCACTTGTTGATGCGTATGAGATGGACCTTGTGATAGAGGAAGAGATTACTGCAGCGGCAGAAAATCTTTTCACAATCCGCTATCTTCTAGGTGAATTTGAAGAAACAAGACCTTATTCGGATATTGGTTTAGATAAGCTTGACAGCAAGGAGCACAAGGCACTCAACCTCAAAACTGCTCAACAGTGTATTGCTCTGCTTGACAACAAGGATAATTTCCTTCCTATTGATAAAAATACAGATAAGAAAATTGCAGTTGTCGGTCCTAACGCACTTTCTGTTACTGCTCTTGAAGGTAATTACAACGCATATGCTTCCGAATATATTACTGTTGCGGACGGTATCAGAAGAGTGTTCAGGGATGCTGAAATATCAGTTGAAAAGGGTTGCAACTACTGCAAAGAACAACTCAACTATTGTGGTGGCTTCGGGAATATGATAAGTGATGGTATCGCAACCGCTGCCGAAGCTGATATAACAATTCTTGCACTGGGGCTTGACTGCTCAATCGAGGGTGAGGATACAGGCTTTGACAATGATTATACAATATCCGGAGATAAGCGTTCGCTCTATCTTCCCGCAACCCAGCAGAAGCTTGCCGAGGCAGTATGCGATGTTTGCGAAAATGTTGTTGTTGTACTTCTCTGCGGTAGCTCTATTGACGTTGGCGAAAAGGTGAGAAGCCACGCCAAGGCAGTTATTCACGCGTGGTATCCCGGTTCTCTGGGCGGACTTGCCCTTGCAGAGATTCTTGCGGGTGAAGTGAATCCCTCGGCAAAGCTCCCTATTACAATCTACAAAGGATACCACAACATTCCCGATTTCGAGGATTACAATATGAAGGGCAGAACCTACAGATACATTGATGGCGATGCACTCTACCCCTTCGGCTTTGGCCTTTCATACACAAAGTATGCTTATGAAAACGCAAATCTTGTTACTGCAGACAGCGAAAAGATAACCATCAGCGTAGAGGTTGAGAACATCGGAGATATTAAGGGTAAGGAAATTATTCAGGTTTACGCCGCTTATACCGACAGCCGAGTTGCAACTCCTCATTGGCAGCTTTGCTCACTAAAGCCTGTTGTGCTTGAATCAGGTGAAAAAACAGAGGTGACTCTTGACATTGACCGCTATTGGATAAAGGCAGTTACTATGGATGGTGAAAGAGTTGACCCCGATGGGAAGATTACACTTTATATTGGCGGACATCAGCCCGACAGCGTAAGCGATAAGCTACTTGGTTATTCTTGCCTTAAGATTGAACTTTAAAATATAACTAAAAAGCTCCGAACACAATGGTCGGAGTTTTGGTTTTTGGTGCGGGTGACAGGACTTGATGGGCTCTGCCCATCATTCGCTACGCGAACGCCCGATTATGTTCGGTTTCGCCGAGGGCAGGTTCAAGTCCTTTTATTGTTCTCATAAAACAAAAACAGAGTCACAGATGTGACTCGGCAGTCTGGAACATCCACCGATTGGTGGATGTTTTTTTAACTAACTTGATTATAACGATTATAGTTAGTCGAAACAGTGTGTATATACACTGTTTCGCTACCAAATCAATGATTTGGTAGCGAATTTTCGTTGAAAATTCGACTATAATCCTTTCAATGAGTGTAGTGAAAAATTGAATTTTAAAAATTCAATTTTTTAAAAGCCGATAAAATCGGCTTTTGCGAAACGCCAAAGCGTTTCGACAAACCACAGTCATTATTATATTACAAAAAATTGAACTGCGATCAAGGAGTATCTTTTTAATACTTGAAAAAATGTATGAAAATGCATATAATAATATACGGCAGACGAACAATATTATTGTGCGTCAAACGAATAATATAAGAATTAAATCGGAGCATATTATGGAACTGATGAAAGACTATATTAAGTTAAAAGAAGCGGCACAAAAATGGGGTATTTCCGAGCGTAGAGTTCAGGCTCTTTGCGGAAAAAATAAGATAGACGGTGCTGTTCGTATGGGCAGGGATTGGATGATACCGAGAAATGCCGAGAAAAACACCGTTCCTTTATATGACCGACCTTTACAATACCCCCGGAAGTGCAGAAGAAAGTATCGCTAATCTTTCAGATAATCACGAAGCGCAGGTTCTTTTTGCGGCAGAGGTTGCCTATTCAAGAGGGGAAATAGATAAGGTTTATGAGAGTGCAAAATATCTTCTTGAAAAGCATTCGGGATTTTATGCGGTGCTTTCTGCAGGTATGCTTTTGGCTCTTTGTGCTATATGGCACGGTGACCTTGATATGTGGCGAAAAGCAAAAATACATATAGCGGAAGCTCCGGCAAAGAACGATAAAGACAGGGATATTATGTCATTTTCCATTACCGCCGTTGACAGTATGCTTTATAATGTGGCAAACTTCCCCGACTGGTTTAAAATCGGTTGTTTTGAGCCTCTGCACAAGGATTCTTTACCTGCTGCCAAGGTTTATTATGCTAAATATCTTTATGCGGCAGCCTATGCCGTTGCAACGAAACAACTTGAATTAGATGGTCTTCAAGGACTTACGCTTATGGGCATTTTGCCGGCTACTATTGAGCCTATGATTTCTCAAGCTGTTGCAGATAATTCGGTAATTGCTGAAATATATCTGAGAATGACCTGTGCTGTTATTTATCGTTACAGCGGAAATGACGCACAGGCAATACGTCACATTGATAGAGCAATAGGCCTTGCTTTACCCGATACGCTATACGGACTTCTTGCAGAATACTGCCGTACTCTTGATTCTCTTTTGGAATCACGCTTAAGCCTCGTTTCCCCTGAAGCGTGGAAAGAGGTAAAGACACTTTATAAAGTATATAATGAGGGTTGGTCAAAGCTGAGCGGAAGTGTTCGAGGCAGAACAATAATAACAACTCTTTCACGAAAAGAGCGTGAGGTGGCAAAGCTTGCCGCATTCGGAATGCAAAACAATGAAATTGCTCAAAAACTTCATATGTCCCTTTCAGGCGTCAAACAAGCAATACGAATCGTAAGCGAAAAAACAGGCGTAAGCCGTGATGATTTTGCGGCGTATTTGTAATGAAGCTGCCAGTCGCCAGCCGACAGCGGCCAGCGGATAGCGGATAGCGGACAGCTGACAACTGATAGCTGATAGCTAACAGCCGACAGTTAACTGCTAACCGCTAACATATCTTTTTCAGACAAAAAAGATATGTAAATTTGGAAAGACATCGAAAAATATGTCCTCAAAAAGCCTTTTTAGGTAATAAAAAAATTAAAAAGCATTTGCTATACTGTCAGTATAAACAGTATGGCAGATGTTTTTTCTGTCTGAAAGAGAGAAAAATGATAAATAAAATACTTTCACCCAATATACTTTCAAACCCACCAAATAAAGAAGGGGATTTATTTAAAAGGTTTCAGCTTTACGGACATGAGTTTGAAATTTTTTACGGCTATTATGAAGATATTGAAAGAGAAAATCCACTTATAGACCCTATGCCTATATATCCCGATTTTCTGAAAGAACCTCAATACACAACTGATGGTTTACCATTTGTAACAAAAATGCAGGATGCTTGTGAGTATTATAAAGGCGACGAAGAAAAATTCAAGGAATGTGCAGAATGCGAATATTATGAAAATGGCGAAGAACTAATTGGTATATGTACCAATGAAATCCGAAAGGAGCAAATATTATGAAAGAAACAACTAATAAAAATTTACGAAAGGTATTAAGCTTCGTAATCTGCCTTGCTCTTGTTATGAGCTATGTGCCACTTATGAGCCTTACTGCTTTAGGTGCAGAGGGAGTGAGTTATATTGATGCTTCGGGTGAAACAGAAATTTGTACAGACTATACCTCAGTATCATCAAAAATGAATGACTGGACATCGGGATGGTATGTTTTAGATTCTAATATAACATTTAGCGGTGAAGTTTATGCTAATGGTGATGTTCATCTGATTCTTAAAGACGGTTGTACTTTGAATGCTAAAAAAGGCGGTATAAATGTTTCCTCGGACGGTAATTTCGTAATATACGGACAAAGTAATAATACGGGAACAATATATGCATACGGATCGTATAATTCATCCGGTATAGGCGGTGATAGTAACAACGGATCTAAATGTTTTCAAAGCATTACTATTAATGGCGGAACTATAATTGCCAAGGGCGCTTCTAATGGTGCCGGTATCGGTAGTGCCAATAATTAATCTTCGGCTTCATCGGGCCAAATTACCATTAATGGCGGAAATATTACCGCAACCGGTGGGTATAAGGCAGCGGGTATTGGTGGTGGTAACGGATTATCTATAAGTGTTACCGTTAATGGCGGAAATATTACTGCAACCGGTGGTGATGGTGCAGCAGGTATTGGCGGAGGTTCAAAAGGTTTATGTCAGAATACTTATATAAATGGTGGCTATATTACGGCAACGGGCGGTTCTGGTGCTGCCGGCATAGGTAATGGTTCTAATATTTATGAAGGTTGGAGTGTCGTTACTGTTAATGGCGGAATTGTTTTTGCTACCGGTGGTAGTGGTGCTTCAGCTATCGGGGCAAATGATAAAGGTTTTATATATAGAAAACAGATGAATGGTGGCCTTGTTATCGAAAATAATTCAGGTACACTTTACTCTGATATTACAATTGACAGAAATGTTACCTTAGGGTCTGATCAGACACTTACTATACCGTCGGGTAAAACCTTGACTGTCGGAGACGGCAAAACTCTTACAAATGACGGAACGATTACAAACAACGGTACACTCATTAATAACGGTACATTCAACGAAAATAACAATTTTGTCAATAATGGTGTGTTTACAAATAACGGAATTTATAACTGTACTCATAAAATGGTTGATGGAATTTGTACTAAGTGCGGTGCTTACAAAGAGCCCACACAGAATGAAGAGGGGTATTACCAAATTGCCGAAGCCGGACATCTTTTCTGGCTTGCACAGAAAATCAATGATAGAACCATCACCAAGTTCAATGCTATTCTTACCGCAGATATTGTAATACCTGATGATAAAGAATGGGTACCAATATGGTTGCCGGACGGAATGGAGAATTCCTCTGTTTTTGATGGTAACGGATATAGCATTACATTGAATCAGTCTAATGGTTTGTTCAGAAATTTTAACTACTCAGTTTTCCGCAATGTTGTTCTTTATGGTACAGTTACAGCTAACACTACCGGTAGTATCGGTGCTGTTGTAGGAAGTGCTTATCGCACAACAATCCAGAATGTTATTTCCTATGTAGATGTTACTAACTCCGGTGGCAATGCAGGTGGTTTAGCAGGCTACTTCGGTGGCAAGCATAGTGGGGGAATGAGTTCTCTTATCAGCAATTGTGCGGTCTATGCTGATGTCAGCGGAACAAATGCAGGTGGCTTTATCGGTGAAGCTTGGAATGGAACACAATATTTTGATATTGCTAACTGTACCTATATGGGTGATGTAACAGGAACAAATGCAGGAGCAATTGTTGGTTATCAGAATACAGATACTAATACCTGCGTATTTACCAATATTTATTGGTGTGAAGCGGATGGTATTGGCTTCTATGGTAAACGAGATACAGCAAATCAGATTTATACAAATACGATGGCAAAAACACCTGAACAATTCGCAAGTGGCGAGGTTGCTTACCTTCTCGGCTCTGCATGGGGACAGGATAGCAATGCAGTAGGCTCATTACCCATACTTACTTATAACGAGCTTTACAAGGTTGTAAAGGTAGGCGAAACAGGTAACTACTCCGTTGCAAATATTGGTGATACAACCGATGACGGTATAGTTGATATAAATGACTATCAGTCACTTGTAAATGAAATTCTTTCAGACAGTAATGAACAGATCGAAACTGCAAATTATGATGATTTAGTGAGATACGACCTTGATGGTGGCGGATATCTTGATGTTATAGACGCGTCACTTATGGAGCTTATGATTAACGGTCATAAAACAGTTGATGTTTATGCAGTAGGTGACTACAACAAAAACGGCGTTGCATTTGAAGAAGCTGATATTCTTGCAATTGCAGAAGCATTAAAGAATCCCGAAACCCTTGCAACATATAAAAAATACGTTTGTGATGTTAATGCAGATGGTAAAGCTTCTTATGAAGATCTGAACACTCTTACAAGTATGTTCCCGCTTTATTTTGTGGGTGAGGAATAAAATTAACACAAAGCAAAATATTTTGTTTTGCACATTTAAATTCAATTCTTTCCAAATAAAAACGGTCAGTCGTTCGAGAAATTCTCGGGCGACTGATCGCTTTTGTGTGTTAATTGCTATAAAGTTAATACTGTTTGGTAAGAAGGTTCTCACAATGTTAATCAAACTAAAAATCAGCAGTATACTTGTTTAGTATTTGTTCTGATTCTGTCTATGTTTTTATTGGTAAAATAACGATACCACTAGAACCTAACGGTAACACCACCTGGATGACAAGCCGTAAACCCAGTAGAATCAAGGGTTCTCGGCTTTTCTCTTTTACAACTATTCCAACTAGTTGCATAATAACACAAAAATTAGGGTGTCGAGTATAGTTTTAAGTTGTTTTTATTGGTCTTCGCCAAAATCTGCAATATATGCTTCAATAAGCTTTTCAGGCCAATCGGAAACGGGTTCAAGCTTACCTGTGAAGAAACGGAGTGTTTTGGGTTCGTGAACAAATCTTAAACCGCCGATAAGGTGTCTGTGGTCATATAACCATTTCACTCTGTCTATTACAAACTCGGTTTGCGAAAGAGTAAATACTCTTCTCGGGAAAGCAAGGCGAACCATTTCAACAGATGCAATATGCTCTGTGCCATCGGGGTTTCTTTCTTCAGAAAGAGTTCCCCTTTCCATACCGCGAATACCGCCGCAAAGATAAAGGGCTGCAACGAGAGAGCCTGCAGGATATTGCTCGGCAGGGATATGGTCAACAACCTGGCGGGCATCAATATGAGCACCGAGACCTCCACCGGGTGTAACCATAGGAACACCCAATTTATCAAGCTCGGTAACACAATGGTTTATAAACTGCGGTCCCTGAGAGATTATATCCATATCCATTGTTTCTTCGAAGCCGATTATAAGAGCTTCCATTTCCTTAACAGACATACCGCCGTATGTAAGGAAGCCTTCAAACATTGTAATATAGTCTTCCATAGCGTGGAACATTTCTTCATCTCTTACCATAATTCCGCCACCGCGACCGAAGCCGAATTTACGGGCAGAGAAATAAACAATATCAAAAAGGTCAGCAATCATTCTTGTAATTTCACGAATGGATTTGTCCTTCATAGACTCTTCTCTTGTTTTTATGAAATACAGGTTGTCCTGCAAAAGAGAGGCATCAAGAACTGTAACAATTCCATATTCTTTTGCAAGGTCGGTTGCCTCTTTCATATTTTCGTAAGAAATAGGTTGACCGCCAATAAGGTTTGTACCTGCTTCAAGACGGAGATATGCAATATTCTCTACACCTTCTTTTTCAATACAAGCCTTAACTTTGTCAAGATCGATATTTCCTTTGAAGGGAAGTGTGCTTTTAACTACAAGACCTTCATCTTTAACAAGCTCTTCAACTCTTCCGCCAAGGCGAGTAACATGAGCCTTTGAAGTAGTGAAATGGTAGTTCATAATTACACAGCTACCGGGTTTTACAAAGTGCTGTGCAATAATATGCTCGCAGGCTCTTCCCTGATGGGTGGGAAGAAGATATTTCATGCCGAAGATTTCTGTTAATTTTGCATTCATACGGTAGAATGTTTCACTACCGGCATAAGCATCATCGGCACGGAGCATTGCAGACTGCATATTATCGCTCATTGCGTTAACGCCTGAGTCAGTGAGCATATCCATAAAAATGTCTCCGTTATGGAGCATAAATGTATTAAAACCTGCTTCTTTAAGCTTATTTAAACGCTCTTTTGCAGGCAAAAGAGAAAGCTTTTGAACTATTTTTACCTTGTGCATCTCAACCGGCACAGGGGTTCTGTTGTAAAATTTAATCTGTGACATTGTTTTTTCCTCCGTGGGTATTGTTTTTCTATGAAATGGAGTATATAATAAAATCCACCATAAGTAAAACAAATGATTTAGATAAACATTATCGATTTTTTCGATAATAAAAAAGAGGAAAAATATATGGAGATAAGAAACTTAATTTCATTTGTTCATGTTGCAGAAATGAACAGTTTCACCAAAGCGGCAGAGGTGCTTGGCTACTCACAATCCACAATCTCATTTCAGATAAAGCAACTTGAAACGGAACTTGGTTGCCTTCTTTTTGAAAGAATTAACCATACCATAACATTGACTGATAAAGGCGAAGAACTTTTAAAATATGCCCATAGTATAAATGCTCTTACTGATGAATTTATGGAGAACATCAATTCGCCTAAAGAACTTAAAGGCTTTATTCATTTCGTTTCTCCCGACTCCGTTTGCGAAGATATGATTCTTACAAACTTTATTGATTTTTATCGTCAATACCCGGGAATAAATCTCAAATTTACAAATGCTGATACGGACGTTATGTTCGGAATGCTCGACAGCAACGAAGCTGATGCGATTATTACTCTTGATAACCATGTATATCAAAAGGATTATGTTATTGCAAAGGAAGAGCATATTGATATGCATTTTGTTGCAAATGCAAAATCCGCTTTTGCAAAAAAGAAAAAAATTTCTATAAGAGATATTGCAGAGCAACCCTTTATATTAACCGAAAGAGGTATGGGTTACAGACGATTTTTTGATAAAGAACTTGCAAAAAAATCAATAGAAATAACACCTGTTCTTGAAATCGGAAGAACGGATATAATCACAAAGCTTCTGGAAGAAAATGAAGATTGTATTTCATATCTCCCTTATTTCACAACAGACGAAAAGGTAAGAGAAGGGAAGTTAGTTTATCTTGATGTTTACGATATGAAAACTGATATTTGGAAACAGCTTATTTATCATAAAAATAAGTGGCTTTCACGTTCAATGAAAGCCTTTTTGGAATATGTTAAAGAACATGAATTTGGCAAATAAAAACCTTCGGCGAGGGCAGGTTATGCGGAGCATATCACGGCGAAGCCGTGTATGTAATCCGTCGAAAGACGGAATATAATCATAATGGAATTATGTATGTAATCAATACGAAAAGTGATATAATCTATACACCTACGGAGATTACATAGCACGCAAAAGCGTGATTACATACCAATACTTCGTATTGAATAAAAACAAGCACCGCTTACGCGATGCTTGTTTTTGGCATTGATTACGCTATTTGATACAATGCAACGCTATTGCGCCGAGCGTTGCATTCGTTAAACGGCTTGTATATAGTTTCTTCACAATGCCATAATAGGAAGTATGACAAAGTTTCGACATCTACAGATTGAACTTTCCTAATATGTATGATATTATAAAAATATCATTTGGAACAAAAGGAGAATATGATATGAAAAATAATACTTTATGGATTATTATCACTATTCTTGCATTGATAGTTGGACTTTGTGTTGGATATATTCTTGGTGGTAATGAAAATCAAAGCACAAACACATCTTCAATTGCAAACAGTAACACAAATTTACAAACTGAAGAAAACCAAATAACTTCTGCTGTTGGATCATATAAAATCGATTCCTGGAACGGTAAAACTGCCGCATTAGTACTCAAAGCAGACGGAACCTGTCTATATCCAACAGGCGATAACGGAACCTGGACGCAGAATGGTAGTACAATTGAAATCATTCTTGATCTCAATGGTGGTGTACATACTGCAGAGATTGTACCAGGTGGATTAATTCTTCACGAGCATTTTTTTGAGGTGGTTTCATAAAACGAAGCACGACCTTATGAGGTTTTGTTCAGAGCGGGCTGCTTTGAGATAAAAAGATAACTACCGCCAATGATACGAATTGTATCATTGGCGGTAGCTGTTATTGGTGCGGGTGACAGGACTTGATGGGCTCTGCCCATCATTCGCTACGCGAACACCCGATTATGTTCGGCTTCGCCGAGGGCAGGTTCAAGTCCTTATAACTTCTCTACATAAATAACAAAAGAGCCACAAAAGTGACTCTTTCGTTATTGGTGCGGGTGACAGGACTTGATGGGCTCTGCCCA
>JAZNHK010000041.1:0-7272 GCA_045576915.1 Acutalibacteraceae bacterium | reverse complement strand
AACGAAGGCGGCAGATACTGCAAAGGCAAGGTTCATAACTCTGCCTTTTCTGTTCATTCTGTCGGCGCTTTCCATTGTAGCGATTGAGTTTGCAAGAGTCGCAATAAGACCGATAACGGCAGTATCGTCAAGATTTAACTTTTTGCCCAATGCGGAAAGTGGTTTTTTGAGAAGCTTTGAAATAATTGCAATAAGCGGGAATGTACCTGCCAATGTTATGCAGATTGTGAAAACTGTTGCGGCACTTTCCATTAAAGGAGCGGTGTTTTTGAGAATTACTTTGCCTGTAAGGGTCTGGAAAATTCCCAATGCCAAACCGCAGGTAATGAGAATTGAAATGAATTTACCGAAAACCGAAAAGATTTTAATTGTGATTTCGGGAAATTTCAAAAGTCCTATTATAATGATTACGGAAATAAGAATTGCAGGGGCAAGGTTTATTAAAACTGTAAGAGGATTGATGCCCATAACAAGCCCTGAAACAAAGCAACCTACGGGAATTGTACTGATGCCGCAGAGAAGTCCTAAAAGAATATCATTATGGTGTTCTTTTTTTGATGACTGTAAAGCAACGGGAATTGTAAATGAAATTGTGGCACCAAGCATTGAAGCTACGCAAAGTCCATGGAAAGAACCTAAAAGAGTATCTGTTGCTACTGAATCTGCAAGTGCCGCACCGCCCATATCATTGGCAATCAAAATACCTGCCAAAGCACTTGGGTCAAAGCCAAAAAGATTTGCAACGGGAGTTATTAAGGGAAGTAAAAGGTCTGCAAGGGCAGGGGCGATAGTCATCATACCAAGCATTGAAAGAGAAAGGGGTCCTAAGGTTGTTATACCTTTTTCGAACTCGTCACCCAGTTTAAGGCGGTTGCCGAAAATTTTGTCAAGTGCACCGATTACGGCAAACACCGCCATTATTGTTGCAAGAATTTCTGCCAAAATATCACATCCATAATTTTTTGCTTTCTATATTATAGCGATAACACAAAGATATTGCAAGCAAAAAATAGCTGCCAGCTATCAGTTGCCAGATGCCGGAATTTATAATAGTAGAATTGTTTATTATTTATTTTGGTATGAGTAGATGTAGTAGATTGAAGTGAATGTTTATTGTGCCTTCCTTCGAAGGCAGGCACCACAGACAGCAACTTTATTCTTCTAAATATCAAATTCTTATATTTAGATATAAATAAAGTTAGAAAAATAAAACTGTTGTTACAACTCTGGCATCTGGTATCTGGCGACTGGTAACTAAAAAACTCTCCCAATCGGGAGAGTTTTTTGCTTTATTTCTTCTTAATCTTATTAAGCATTGCATTTACTTCGAGGATTTGTTCTTTTGAGAACTTGTTGCCTGTCATTGAGAATGTACGCTTAACAGTAAAGCCTTTAACCATACCTAACAATGATTTAAGCATATCCATATTAACCTTACCCAAGCTGAAGCCCATAACCTCGGGTTTGCCACTCTTTGAACCCTGTGACATAACATTTTTGAAGAGCATAAGGAGCTTGAACATAGCAATTTTGCCCTTTAAGGTACTCATAATATCGCCGATGGTATCGTTGATTGAATAATAGCCAACGGGAGTGTTGATTTCAAACCAGTTAATAACCTGATTTTCCTCTTTCATAATGTAGTCTTCGTTGGGGGTGTCAACCTTGTTGATTGTTGCGGTGTCTGAAAGGTCACCCGCTTTAGCTTCAAGTATTGATGTGCCTTCGTTTTTAACTTCAAAATAGAAGAAGGGGAACTGACCCTTTTTTTGTTTTCCAACGCTTTCGCCGTTTCTGAAAAGCTCAACTTCGTCACAGTTTGAATATACAGTAACTTTTGTTACATCCTCAACTCTGTCAACGTAACGTTTTGAACAGATGTGAACCATTGGTTCGGGGTTAAGCCAAGCTTTGTAAGCATAGAAAGAGTCTTTCTTATACTGACGGTCAAAGGTAACAAGACCTTTGTGGTTCATACCATTTTCGCCGCCCTCTGCACGAGCATCTGCGGCAAAGTCAAACATATTCCATACATGAGTTGCCCAGATATAAGGACGAACTGCAATCTGTTTAATAAGCTCTTCGTGGTAATATGACTGGTATTCTTCGGTGTAGTCGCCCTGAGTGGGAGTAGAGGTGTGCCAGTCAAGCGCTTCGCAACCATATTCACTTAAACCGATAGCTTTGTTGGGGTATTTCTTATGGAAATCATCGAACCATTTGCCGTTCATTTCTGTTGAACCGCCATACCAACCGAAATAGTGGTTGTATGAAAGAACATCGCTGATATGAACATATTCGTTGTCCATAGAGCACATTGTAACGGTGGCAATTGTTGTTAAACGGGTAGAGTCCATTTCGTGAACAAGGTTGTTTAAATCTTTGTGGTTTTTAATAAGGTGAGGGTCATCTGCACCTGCAATTGTGATTTCGTTTGAAAGTCCCCAGAAGCAGATGGAAGCGTGGTTGTAATTCTGTGCAACAAGCTCTTTCATCTGGCTTATGGTGTTATCGTAACCGCCTTCCATGTGACGTGAAATGTAGGGGATTTCCGCCCAGATAACAAGACCCTTTTCATCGCAAAGGTCGTAGAACTCCTGTGCGTGCTGATAATGAGCAAGACGGATTGTTGTTACACCAAGCTCACAGATAAGCTCAATATCTCTTTTGTGGTCTTCGATAGTGAGAGCGTTACCTTTCTCGGCGTAGTCCTGATGGCGAGAAACACCGCGAAGAGCGTATTCTTTACCATTGAGAATAAAGCCTTTTTCAGGGTCAACGCTGAAAGTACGGCAACCGAAACGGGTTGCAACAGTGTCGAGAACTTCGCCATCTTTTGAAAGTGTAGCTTCCAATGTGTAAAGGTGAGGGTCCTTAATGCCATTCCAAAGGTGAACATTTTCGATTGTAAGGTTTACTTTTGTATCTGCTGAAACTTCTTCTGCAATAACATTTACACCATCAAGGATTTTGTAGGTAACAGTTGCACCATCTGCATTTTTAAGAAATGCTTCAATTGTAACTTCTGCATCTTTGCCTTTAATAACGGGTGTAACTATAACTCCGGGTGCACCATAATACTCTAAATCAAAATGTGCTGTGGGAACGCTTACAATTTTAACGCCTCTGTAAATACCACCATAGAATGTGAAGTCTGCAACCTGAGGGTATACAGTTTCGTTGGGGGTATTATCTGCAGAAACTGCCAAAATGTTGCTATCCTGAATTTTATCTGCCGGGATTTTTACTCTGAATCTTGAGTAACCACCGTGGTGAACAAGAAGAGAAGCACCATTCCAGAAAACCTCTGCGGAAGAGTTTACAGCATCAAATTCAAGATAGTTTTCTTCGCCTGTAAGGTCAGTCTTTGCAATTTTTTTAAAGTACCAGCATTTTTGACGCTTGTAGTCATTACCACCATCCTGACCATCCTTACCATTCCAGGTGTGGGGAAGATTAAGGGTTTCAGCTTCTGTGGGAACTGTTGCGGGGTTCTGTTTTTCATTCATTGTGAAAAGCCAATTTTCGTTAATCCATTTAACTGTTCTCATATTGAATCCTTTCGATATATAAATTAGAATTTACTTCTTATTTTACTGAATATTTTAACCTTTTGCTTTGATGGTGCAAAAAGGAAAAGTAAGGGGAATATTTCAAGCCTTCCTAAAAGCATATCTGCAATAAAAACAAGCTTTGAAAGGTAACTGAATTCAGAGTAATTTCCTGTTGCACCAACCATATTTAAACCGGGACCAATGTTATTAAGAGTTGCAATAACAGAGGTTGTGGTTGTTGTCATATCAAAATTATCAAGAGAAACCACAAGCACGGATGCTGCGAAAATCATTGTATAGATAAAGAAATATGCAAATGTGCTACGTATCGTTTCATCGCTTACTCTGTTGCCGTCAAAGGTTATAATCTTAACGCTTCTCGGGTGAGAGATACGGCGGAATTCTCGCCGTGCACTCTTCAAAAGAAGCATTACTCGGGAAACCTTAAGTCCGCCACCGGTACTGCCGGCACAAGCACCTACACACATAACTGCAAGTAAAATCATTTTGCTCAGTTCAGGCCATTGGTTGAAATCAGTGGTAGCATAACCTGTGGTGGTCATAACAGAGCTTACCTGGAAAGCAGAATGGTGAAGAGCTTCACCGAAACTTGAGAAAAGGTCTTTTATATTTATTGCGATAACAACAATTGCCGAGAGCATAATTGCAAAATATGTCCAAACCTCTTCGCTTTTTAGGGCAGCTTTGAATTTTTTGCAAAGGAGCAAAAAGTATATATTGAAATTTACTCCAAAAAGAGCCATGAATACGGTTATAACACCTTGGCAGAAAGGTGAGTAACTTGCGATACTTGTATTTAAAATACCGAAGCCACCTGTACCTGCTGTGCCGAAAGTTATCGTCAGGCTTTCGAAAAGAGACATACCGCCAAAAAGTAAAATTATTATTTCAATAACCGTCATTGCAAGGTATATTCCATATAGAATTCTTGCGGTTTTGCTTGATTTGGGCACCAGCTTACTTACGTTGGGACCGGGGCTTTCCGCTTTCATAAGGTGTAGGTCACCGCCGCCACCGGCAAGAGGAAGAACCGCCATCATAAACACAAGAACACCCATACCGCCAATCCAATGGGTAAAGCTTCGCCAGAAAAGCATAGATTTTGAAAGAGCCTCAACATCTGTTAAAATACTCGAGCCTGTGGTGGTAAAGCCTGAAACGGCTTCAAACACGGCGTCAAGATAACTGGGAATTTCACCGCTGAAGAAAAATGGTAATGCACCGAAAAGACTCAGCAAAATCCAGCCGAGGGCAACAATAACAAGTCCGTGACGGGCATAAATTGTTTTGTTTTTCGGCTTCATTGCTACAAGAGTTAAACCTACTGCTACAAGAAGCACTAATGTTACAAGGAAGCTCTTTAAAACTGCCTCACCATATACAAGAGAAACTATGGTGGGCAGTAGCATTAAGCCTGCTTCGCATAAAAGCAATATACCAAGTATATATGCTATCATTCTTTTGTTCATTTTCTTATTCCTTATTTCAAAATATCATCAAGTCTTGCAAGGCGTTCAGTGGTTGTTACAATAACTACTGAGTCGCCCTCTTGGAGCATATCTGTACCTCTGGGAATGATTACCTCGTTGTTTCGGGTAATTGAGCCTATAAGAATATTTTTTCTTATATCTAAATATTGAATCTGATGGTTAACTAATCGACTTTCTGCCGTTACATTAAACTCAATTGCTTCAACCTTGTTGTTGATAATTCTTGTGATTTTTTGAACATCGCTTACACCGCCACGGGCAGTTTTTGCACGAACATGCTTAAGAATTATGCTTGCGGTTGTGAATTTGGGGTAAACAACACTGTCAATATCAAGAGTCTGTATAACCTCACGGAAAAGCGTGTGATTAACTTTTGTTATGGTTTTAATGTTGGGTGCGGCACTTTTTGCAAAAAGGGAAAGAACGATATTCTCTTCGTCTATACCTGTAAGGCAACAGAAAGCATCTGCTTCAAGAAGACCCTCTTCAAGAAGCAGTGAACGGTTTGTGCCGTCACCGTGAACAACATTAACATTATTAAGAGTACTGCTCAGATTAAGAGCGGTATCAAGGTCTTTTTCGATAATTGTTGTGCAAACATTAAGGTTATTAAGTGCTTTTGCAAGATAAAGGGCGATTTTACCGCCACCAATAATCATAATATTTTTAATATCACTTGTGCGGTAACCGATTTGCTTGAAAAAGTCGGGTGCAGTTTTTGCCGGGGTAAGAACTGCCACTGTGTCATTTTCCTGAATAACAAAATCACCGGTAGGGATGAAAACCTCTTTTCCGCGTTCAATTGCACAAACAAGAGCCTTAGTTTTTAATTTTGCAAAAGAATCTTTAATTGCTTTGTTGGTTAAAAAGCAATTTTTATGAGCAACAAAGCTTAAAAGGTCAACCTTACCGTGACCGAAAAAGTCAACATTTCTGGCAGTAGGAAAACGAAGGATTCTCTGAATTTCTGCTGCCGCTTCTCTTTCAGGGTTAATAGCAAGAGCAAGTCCGAGATTTTCCTTTAAAAGTCCAACATCCTTGCTGTATTCGGGGTCACGAACTCGGGCAATTGTACTTTTTGCACCAAGCCTTTTTCCCAAAAGACAACAGTAAATATTAAGCTCATCGCTACCTGTGAGAGCAATAAGTAAATCGCATTCTTCGACTCCTGCATTCTGAAGAACCTTGCGGGTTGCACCATCACCGATTATGCCGATAACGTCAATATCCTGAAGAGTGTCGTTTATAACATCTTCGTCGGTGTCAATAATGGTAACATCATGTTCTTCCTGAGAAAGCTGTTCTGCAACAGTATAACCAACCTTTCCCATACCAACTACAATAATGTTCAAAAAGAAAAACCCCTTTCAAGAGTTTTAACAATGTTACAGGAAAAAGTGACTGTATTAAACCTTGTTTGGTTCGATTTCACTCACTCTAACCCATTTTAATTCAATTTACATTATATAAGGTTTGTTCCTATAAAGCAATAAATTTATACTAATATATATTACCGAATTTTGAAGTGAAAATATGTGCAAGATTTTAAGAAATGCGGAATGCGAAATTCGGAGTGCGGAATGAAAGTTGCCAGTCGCCAGTGTATAAAAGTAAAGCGTATTACCTATCAACCTCATTTTAATTGTAGAATAAAAAGGAATGATTAAAATAAAGTACTTAAAATACTTGATTTTATTTGACTAATAATGTATAATCCTCTTTGCACTTTGCACTTTGCACTTTGCACTTTGCACTTTGCACTTTTTCGGGGTGTGGCTCAGTTTGGTAGAGCGCTTCGTTCGGGAAAACGCAGTCCAGACGGTTCGAATGAAAAACAAAAACCGCCATAAGCCTTGATACACTTGGGATTTAAGCATTTCAATTTTTGGTGAAAATCACTCAAAAAAGAGAAATGACCACATAACATCCCACAAACAGAAATTCATCAAAAATTAAATATTTTAAACTTCGGGGTGTGGCTCAGTTTGGTAGAGCGCTTCGTTCGGGACGAAGAAGTCGGGTGTTCGAATCACCTCACTCCGACCAAGAAAGAACAGATAGCATCAGTTATCTGTTCTTTTCTTTTGATGTAGAATGTTGGGAGGTGATTCGAACACCTCTCGGCGAAGCCGAACACAATCGGTTGTTCGCAAAGCGAACGCAAGGCAGAGCCTTGCGAATCACCTCACTCCGACCAAGAAAGAACA
>JAZNHK010000040.1:0-10014 GCA_045576915.1 Acutalibacteraceae bacterium | reverse complement strand
CTTGAACAAGATTTAAAAGCATCAGAACCTATACTTGTTACACTATCAGGGATTATAACTGATTCAAGGTTTGAACAGTAATAGAAAGCATAAGAACCTATACTTGTTACACTATCAGGGATTGTATAGGATGTATTTGTTTTCGCTTCAGGATATTGAATAAGTGTTGTTTTATCTTTATTAAACAGCACTCCGTCAACAGAGCTATAATTATTGTTGTTATTTTCAACATTTATGGCAGTAAGGCTTGAACAAGATTTAAAAGCATCAGAACCTATACTTGTTACACTATCAGGGATTGTTACTGAAACAAGTTTGGTACAATTACAGAAAGCATTAGAACCTATACTTGTTACACTATCAGGGATTGTAACTGATTCAAGGTTTGAACAGTAATAGAAAGCTTTATCACCTATACTTGTTATACCATCAGGAATTGTAACTGATTCAAGGTTTGAACAAAAATAGAAAGCATACTTACCTATACTTGTTACACCGTTTTCAACAATAACTGATTTTACACTCGACCTTGAAGCATACCATGGCACAGATGACCCTGAAGAATAATTGGTCATAGCACCTGTACCGCTTATTGTTAAAGTTCCCGCATCATCAAGTGTCCATGTGAGATTGTCGCCACAAGTGCCACTACTTGCAGCTTCAGCCTTAACCGCAAAGAGTCCGCTGAAATCAACCTCACTGAGCCCTGCATAAGCAGTGCTGAAAACTATTGCAATAGCAAGAATGAGTGATAAACTTCTTTTCAATACTTTTTTCATAACAATCCCTCATAAAATAAATTTATAAAACCTTCAGAGCAAAAAAAACACCAAAACTCTGAACATAAAATTTCTATTATATTTTATACCCATTGGAAGTTTTTGTCAACACAGCTATTATGTAATATATAATAGAAAAACTAAAAACCAAAGCTACCGAGGAAAACCCGATGGCTTTGGTTTATATAAGGAGAATAAAAGAGCGAAAATCTATTTACATTACATAATTCTACCGAACGCTAGCGAATGCTACCGAACGCGAACGAATCTAGCCAATATAAATATAAATATAAATATAAAATAAATATAAAGATAAATAGTAGTAGTAGAAAAATAAAATTAAATTTAATTTTTGTGGAAAAATTTTTCTTGAGTTTTGAACATTTTGGGGCTGGTTTTGAACATTTTCTCTACATTTTTTGGCGTTTTACTGACATTCTTTGAACATCATTGAGATTCAGTAATTTTTATTTTATCTGCGGTAAGCTCTGTGTTTGAAGTAATTACATCAATAATCTGCAAGGCAGCATCCTCTCCCAAGGAATCCTTTGCTACAACAACCTGTGCAGATTTTTCGTTAATTACCGCAACACACTCACTTGCAAGCTTTGCAGAAATTAAAGCCTCAACATCACTTTCAAGCTTTATTTGTGCAGTAAGCTCATCAATGGATTTGGTAATTTCTTTTGCCTCTTCGCTTCCACTTTCGGCTTTTTCAAGAGATTTATTAAGCTTATCCAAGGCTTCATCCCTTGACTTTTGACGGTTAAGCTTTACTTCACTAAAATAATCCGCTTCATCACCTGAAGCATTTACATATTTCGCTTCACCAAGGTTTTGCACATACTCGCTTCCTGTGGTAGTTTCTTCAGGTGATTGAATGGTTGAATTGTTACCGGTGTAATACCAATTCACAAACACCGCTGCACCCAGGGCTACAACAAGAGTAGCGAGAATCAACTGCCTTCTTTTAATTAAAACATTCATAAAAAACACTCCTCGTTAATTATTATTCATTTTTTCAACCGAAACCTTTGCAGTGCTTATATCAAAAAGTGCACAAACGGTCTGGGTTATTGCAGCTTTCACCTGAGCATTGCCTGCTCCTTGTGCAACAACAGCAACACCTTTCACAGTTGGTTGAAGCACCTTTATCAAAAGACATTCTTCGTTATTTGAGCCATTTTTAACAATTATGTATTCCTCTTGTGACTCATATTGCTGTGAATTATCTGAGTTATCTTGCTTTTGCTTATAACCCTTTGCATAAATATTTTCGTAACAATTTTCAAGGGTTATCATAACTCTTACCTCCCCTGCACCATTTATTTCTTCCAATAGTGCTTCAAGTTGTTTTTCAGTTTTTTCCACATATTGTACAGAATAAACTGCATTATCCTGTTCCGAAACAAGCTCTGATGAATCCTCCGCAAAGAACTCGCTGAACAAGACACCAAGCATTATTAAAACCGCAACTATAATCAGGACTGTATTTTTCTTGCCTAGCTTAAGTTTTTTTAAATTTTTAAATAAATCATTCATTTTTCACACCGACTTTTAAAACCGATTTATATTCTTCTGGTATTTTGCTTTTTATAACCGGTATTTTTTCCTCAAAAGCTTTTGATACTTCAACCTTTATTTCATCAAGAAAAACGGTATTTTCATTTTCATCAACAGATGTGGTTATATATATTTCATATTCATTGATTTTTTCGTTTATGAGTATTTCCTTTATTTCATTACGCAGTTTACTTTCAATAAGGTTTGCTGTATGCATAAGATTGTCATAGTTTGCTTTTTCACTTATTTCCACTTCCGGAAAAACCTCATCAATTGTTACATCACTTTTTATAATAGGGAAAAATATCACAAGCAACAAAACAGAAACTACAGTAATCCGCAAGCTCTTTTTTGATTTTTCGGGAGTTATGTATTCAAGCAATCCGCCCACAAAAGCACACACAGCATAATTCAGAAGAACTGTTTTTATTGTTTCTGCCATTTTAAACACCCTTTACAAAAATAACCACTCCCACCGACACAACAAAAATCACCGCAGAAAAAACAGTTGTTGCACCAAGAAGAGTTAATGCATCCTTGAAAACGCAAAACATTCCGTTGCAGGAGGTTGAATTCAAAAGCTCTGAAACAGATATAACAATACCGATAACAAACACCCAGCCAACCAACTCCATTAGGGACGGAAACACAGTTAAAACAACGGTTACAATCCCAAAAACGCCAACTGTGCTTTTGATGAGCGAAAGGCTTGAAACGAGAGCAGAATATGTATCACTGACCGCACCACCAACAACAGGAACAGTTCTGCCGACAACAAAGCGTATGCCTCTTGAGGTCAATGAATCCACCCCTGCACCCATTACACCTTTAAGCGTAACAATACCTGAGAAAAACGTTCCTATAAAGCCTAAAAAGGTAATATACGCCTTTTTCACAAGGGCGGATATTTTTTCGCTGAATTGATAAATATCAAAACAAGAAAGGAACCCCAACGAGCACATAACATTCACTGCCGGTTGACTTACTCCCGTTAACAGAAACGAAAACAACGTATTGGACATCACCGCCAAGGATGCGTATGAAGTACCCAAAGCAACCTTGCCCGATGCAGAAACCAATCCGCTAAAAACCCCTGCAAAGGCTGTTGTGAAGGCGTTTAGAGATTCTAGAACAGAAAATGCTGTTGTGACGGCATTGACTATGGGTACAGCCGCACAAAGGGCAAGAACGGAATTTCCCACCACAGAAATAATGGGAGAGGAATTAAGAAAAGAAGAAAAAAGCGAACACAATATAAGAACGCCTGTTGCAGTTACCAAAAAATTCAAAGGTTGTTTAAGAGAACGCTTGGTTATATCAAAAAGAACCTTAAACACCTTTGTGGGACTTACAGAAAAAATTTTCTCGAAGCTGATTTCATCAATACCGATTTCACCCAGTATCTCCGCAGTATGGTTATCAATTCCTTGGGATAACCTTTCAATATCAAATTCATCCTTGTAATTATCTATATTTTCTTCAAGTGCATAAGCATTGGTGGACAACAAAAAAAGTGAAAGAATAGCGAAAGCCACAAAAATAAAATTCTTTAAAATTCTTTTCATTTTCACCTCCGATTTTGGTTAAAAGAAAGTAGATGCAATTTCCACAACGGCGGTAAATATAGGCAAAGAACAGGAAACCGCAAGTATTTTTACACCTAATTCCACAACACCGGCAATTGCACTTTCTCCATTATCACGGCATACATCTGCCACCACAGCACCAACTGCAAGAATACCAAACACCTTGAAAAGTATTTTCAATGACGACAGACTGACAGAAGAAAAGCTTTGAAAACTATTGAATAAACCAAGTAATTTTTCAATTTCAGGAAATATTGCAAGAACAGTTACTGCAATGACTGCAATCTCACATAATATGGCAATAGCAGGTGTATTACGCTTAACCAATACCACGAAAACTATTGCCGCAACGGCAAAAACCGCAATTTTAATAATCGTCAAAATTCAATCACCGATGACAAGGCATCCTTCAATTCAGAAAGCTCGGGAAGAACCATCATAAATGCTACCAGAAGCCCTGCAATTGTTAAAAGCAAGGTATATTCCTCCTTACCCGCCTTTTGCAGCAACTGGTTTAAAAAAGCTATTACAAGAGCTATGCCTGCGATTTTTATAATTATTGTAAAATCCATAATTCACCTACATAAAGAAGATAAGAACTGTGATTGCTCCAAGAACACTTAAAGCAACATTAACCTGAAGCCTTTCTTTTTCTTTATTTTTCCTGTTATTCAAAACGCTGTCAAAACGGTCTTTGTATTCATCGCAAATAGCCAGCTGACCTTGCTCATCCGTTGTGCCAATTTTCCTGACAAATGATTTAAAATCATCGATACACTTTTCACCTATTGACCTGTCAGCGTATATTTCACCTTTTTCAAAGGAAAGATATTTGTAATTTTCACATTTGGCTTTATGGTAAATATCTATATACTCTGCACTGTGGTAACGGACCTCGGTTTTAACAAGACTAATAAAGCCCACAATTTCATCAAGTGCATTAGTTTGCTTAATTTGTTTTGATATATTTACTCCACCAAGAATCAGAAAGCAGCAGGAAGATAAAACAACAAAAAGATTTTTCAAAACGTTACCATCTCCTTAACCTGACAAGGAGAATCCCTACCGCTTAATACAACCGCCTTTTTAAAAACACCCGCATTCACAAGCCTTTTTATGTTAGGTCTTCGCAAAATCTCCTCAAAGCTCGAGCCGTGTGCCGTTGCAATAAAATTAACACCCGTGTTCAAAGCCGAAAGCATAGCCCTCGCCTCTTCATCTGAACCAATTTCATCAAGCACAATAACGTCGGGCGAAAGAGTTCTTACGGCAATTTCAGTTCCGATAGCTTTGGGATAAAGTGTTAAAATATCCGTATGCACGCCCACATCAACACCATTACCAAACGAACGGGACGCAATTTCATCACGCTCATCAATTATGGCAGTTTTCAATGGTTTCAATCTGTTTTTACCTGAATAATATCTGCACAAATCCCTCAAAAGAGTGGTCTTACCTGAAAGCGGTGCACCAATAATCAAAAATGATGTGCAATCATCACCTATTGCATCCACAAGATTTCTTGAACAACCACAAAATTCCCTTGCCACACGGATATTTACAGAATTAAAAGATGAAACAGAATAAACTGAGCCGTTTTTCATAACTGCTCTGCCAACAACCCCTGCCTTGCATCCACCCCGCAAAGGTATAAAGCCTTTTGCAATCATATCCTGATATGTATGAAGTGAACGGCGTGATAAATGAAAAACAATCTCTTGCAAATCCTTTTCATCTGTACGAATCAAATCATCGGAAAAGGAAACTGTGGGTATTCCGTTACACCTTATAAAATAAACCTCATCCTTGGTATTAAGAGTAAGCGGTTCGCCTTTCCTGAACCTTATTTCCTTTACTGTACCGGCCAGCTTTTCAGGTAGTTTTTCTAAAACATTTTTCATTTCATCCGGCAATAAAGCTATAGCATTCAAAAAATCCTTCATAATTTTCAGTCCTTTCAAAAAAATACTATTATCACTTGTCCGATTTTAGAACTATTTTTTTAGTTTATTGTGCTATTATCTTAAAAATTATTGAAAGATTTTTTATTGTATGATATATTTATAATGTATAATTTTGTTCTAAAAGGAAGAAAAAGAAAATGGATCAGAACACTAAAAAAACATTAAAAAACAATCGCTTGTGCAAGCCTTTTTATAACACAAGGTATTCCTGGCTTGCAGCAGCCTGTACAGCAGGAATTATGCTTGTGGTGTACTTCTGCTACGACCTTATTCCTTTCGGTGACACAACAATTCTCCGAATGGACCTTTATCACCAGTACGGTCCTTTATTCGCAGAATTATATGAGAGAGTAACAAACTTTGACAGCTTGATTTATTCGTGGACTTCAGGTGGCGGTAGTGCATTTTTAGGTAACTTTTTCAACTACCTTTCCTCACCATTCCTTGTAGTTATGCTTCTTCTCGGTCACGAAAATATGCCCGAGGCAATTGCAATTATGGTGCTTCTCAAAGCTGCATTGGCTTCCTTCACATTCTCATATTTCTTATCAAAAAAACATAAAGAAGCAACACCTATTACAACCGCATTCGGCGTCCTTTATGCTTGCAGTGGTTATTTTATTGCATATTACTGGAACATAATGTGGATTGACTCATTCTACCTTTTCCCCCTTGTAATGCTCGGTATTGAGAAAATAATAAGTGAGCGCAAGCTGAAGCTTTACACAATCACACTTGCACTCACTCTTATTACAAACTATTACATGGGTTATATGGTTTGCATTTTCTCTGTTCTTTATTTCATTTATTATTTCTTCAGCAATCATAATTTTACAGACACATATTTCGGCAAACTTGCAAAAAGAGAAAAAGGCATAAAAGGACTTTTGAGCTGGGGCTACAACAATTTAAGAAACTCCAGATTTTTTGATACAGGCGTAAACTTTGCATTTTCATCCATTGGTGCGGCAATGCTTTCAGCATTTATGCTTTTACCCGTTTACTTTATTCTCGCAAATTGCTCGGCAACCTCGGGCACATTCCCTCAGGAATTTAAAACATATTTCTCTATTTTTGATTTTCTTGCAAACCACCTTGCATACCTTGACCCAACTATCAGAAGCAGTGGCACAGATGTTTTACCCAATGTTTATTGCGGTATTCTTACTGTTATGCTTGTGCCTTTATTCATTTTCTCAAACAAAATTTCTCTTAAAGAGAAAATTATGAGCATAAGTATTCTTGGGGTTATGTTTGCAAGCTGTTACACAAACTACCTTAACTATATCTGGCACGGTTTCCATTTCCCCAACGACCTTCCCTATCGTTTCTCTTATATGTATTCATTCCTTTTGCTTGTGTTTGCATATAAGGCTATTAAGAATATCAACGAATATACAAATCGTCAGATTATTGGTGTTGGCGTCGCCACAACAGTTTTTATAATTTTTGTTCAGGAAATCGGCTCAAAGAACTTCAGCGAAACAGGTGTCTGGATTTGTCTTGCATTTATCGGTATCTACTGCCTTGCTCTTGGTATTCTCAAAAACGATAAATACCCTGCAATTGCTGCTGCGGCTCTGATTCTCTGCTCTGTTTGTGCGGAATATACAGTTTCCAACACCAACAATTACAGTATGGACCAGACAAAAGCAAACTTTGTTGGTGATTACGAGGAATTCCAGGAGATGAAAGACAGACTTGACGAATATGAGGGCAACGACTCCTACAGAATGGAATTAACCTCTTTGAGAGCCAGAATGGACCCCTGTTGGTATTACTACAACGGTATGTCCACATTCACATCTATGGCTTACGAAAGCGTTGCAAACATGCAATCAAATCTTGGTATGTTCTCAAACTTCATTAACAGCTACACATACCACAGACAAACTCCCGTTTACAACTCATTCTTTGCTCTTGATTACATTGTTGACAATTTCACAGGTTCAAAAGCACCTATGAATTCCAAATACTATAAAGAGCTTTTCATTGTTGATAAATACACAGCTTACGAAAACCTTTATCAGCTCCCCATCGCATTCAGAGTTAACGAAGAAATAAGAATGTGGTCTCACGATAACTCTAACCCCTTTGAGGTACAAAGCCAGCTCTTCGGCTCTGCAACCGGTATTCACACAGTTTATAAGGATATCGAAATTGCTGATATTTCAGGCACAGGTGCTTCCTGTAACGATTTGAGCTTAAGCGATTCCGGCTGTTATCCTTTCACAGTTGAAAATACCGCCGGTGCATCTCTCACCTTCAAATTAAAAGTAAAACAGACCGGTAACGCCTATGTGTTTATGAAAACAAGTGCCAACAACATAAAAAATGTAACCTATACCCTTGAAGACGGAACAGTAATTGCACAAGGCATTGACACAAAGCCTTATATTATGGATTTGGGCTACCACAAAGCCGGTGAAGAAATCAAGCTGTACGCTCCCATCACTGAAGGTACAGAGGGCTATGTATATCTTTATGCAGTAACCCTTGATGACCAGAGCTTTGAAGAGGGCTACAATCAGCTGAAAGCCGACTCTCTCAATGTAACAAGCTTTGAAGAAACCAAGATTGAAGGTACAATTGATGCCTCCGCAGACGGAATTCTTTACACGTCCATAAACTACGATACCGGCTGGAATATTTATATTGACGGTCAGAAAGCCTCTGCAGATCAGATTGTAAGCGTTGGCGACGATGCACTTCTCGGCGTTTATATTTCCGAGGGTGAGCATACTGTTACATTTAAATATGTTCCTCAGGGACTTTTACTGGGCTCTGCCCTTTCTGTATTGACACTTATAATCTTCATTTTGCTTATTATAATTGTGAAATCGGGAATATTTAAATTCAATCCACCTCTCTATGTTGAAGATGCTGCGGAATTAGAACCCATTCTTGAAGAAAAAAACGAAAATGATATTGAACCCGAAACAGAAAAAATAGCAGAAGAATTATCCGTAAATATTTCCGTAACGGAAGAAAGTGACCCGGAATAATATGTTCACAAAAATCAAAAGTGTAGGTCTTTTAGGGCTTGAATCTTATATGATTGACGTTGAATTGAATATTACCAACGGTAAATTTATGCTTGATATTGTGGGTCTGCCCGATACCGCAGTAAACGAAGCACGTGACCGTATAATTGCGGCAATCAACAATTCAGGTCTTATAATGCACCTTACATCACATTTCACATTTAACCTTGCCCCTGCCAATGTAAGAAAGGAAGGTTCTCTTTACGATTTGCCTATGGCAGTTGCAGTGCTTTCTGCCACAAAACAGATTATAGGCAACTACAAAGAGGCTGTGTTTGTTGGTGAGCTTTCCCTTTCGGGTGCGGTTAAAGGTGTTAAGGGTGTTTTGCCGATGGTTCTGGCGGCAAAGGAAAATGGCGTAAAGGATATTTATGTTCCTATTGATAATTGCCAGGAAGCGGCAATAGTAGAAGGCGTAAATGTTTATGGAGTTGAGAGCTTAAAACAGCTTGTTGACCACATTAACGATATTGCAAGAATAAAACCCGTTGAGCTTATCCCCTTCAAGCATTATGAAATTCCTGATTATCTGCCCGATTTCAAGGATGTTAAAGGTCAGTTTGAAGTAAAACGAGCTTTGGAGGTTGCTGCCGCAGGTGGTCATAATGTTATGATGATCGGTCCACCCGGTTCAGGTAAGAGTATGCTTGCAAAGCGTATTCCCACAATTTTGCCGGATATAACAGTTGATGAAGCCCTTGAAACCACAAAGATTTATTCACTTTCCGGAAACCTTTCAAAGGATGAGGCAATAATCAACTATCGTCCTTTCAGAGCACCCCACCACTCCGTTTCCCCTGCAGGGCTTTCAGGTGGCGGAACAATACCAAAGCCCGGTGAGTTGTCCCTTGCTCATAATGGAGTGCTTTTCCTTGATGAACTTCCCGAATTCAACAGAAGCACAATGGAGGTTTTAAGGCAGCCTATTGAAAACGGAACAATCACGATTTCCCGTGCGGCTTGTGCGCTGACTTATCCTTGCTCTGTTATGCTCATTTGCGCAATGAATCCCTGTCCTTGCGGTTATTACGGGCACCCAACAAGAATGTGTTCTTGTCCTAAAGGCGCACCTGCAAGG
>JAZNHK010000039.1:0-3572 GCA_045576915.1 Acutalibacteraceae bacterium | reverse complement strand
ACTATACTATTCTTTAAGGGAGGATAATACTATGGCATTTACAGCTAAGGATGTTAAAAACTTAAGAGATAAAACAGGCGTTGGTATGATGGAGTGCAAAAAAGCACTTACTGAAGCTGACGGTGATATGGATAGAGCTTTTGAAATTCTTCGTGAGAGAGGCCTTGCAGCTTCTGAAAAGAAAGCAAGCAGAATTGCAGCAGAAGGTGCTATCATCGCTTTCACAGATGAAGATGCAAAAGTTACAGTTCTTCTTGAAATCAACTCCGAAACAGACTTCGTTGGTAAAAATGACAAGTTCCAGGAATTTGGTCTTAGTGTTGCTAAAACAATCGCAGCTAACAAACCCGCTTCAGTTGAAGCTCTTGCAGACCTTACACTCGTAGGTTCTGACAGAACTGTTACAGAAAACCTCAACGACCTTATCCTTGTTATCGGTGAAAACCTTAAAATTCGTCGTTTCGAAATCATCGAAGGTGATGTTGTAACATACATCCACGCAGGTGGTGCAGTTGGTGTTGCTGTTAAATTCGAAACAAATCTCAGCGATAAAGCTGAGTTCACAGCAATGGGTAAAAACATCGCTATGCAGATTGCTGCTATGCGTCCGGAATACCTTGGTAAAGAGTGCATCTCTGAAGATGAGCTTGCTAAGATGAAATCTATCACAATTGATAGCTCTCTTAACAAACCCGATTCTCTTCCCAAGCCCATTCTTTCAGCTCTTTTCGACAAAGCTATTGCTGAAAACCTTTTCAGTGCTGAAGATGTTGCTGCTTACGAAGAAAACAAGAAGAGTCCTTATCTCTTCAACTTCCTTTCAAAACAAGCTGTTGCTACTCTTGCATCTCTTGCTATTGCAGGTAAAGAAGAGTACATCACAAACAAAATCTTCGCTGGTGCAGTTGAAGGCCGTATTAAGAAACAGATTAAAGAAATCTGCCTTCTTGAACAGGCATTCGTACGTTCTGACCTTTTCGATGGTACTGTTGCAGGTTATGTTGCAAATGTTGCAAAAACAACCGGTGCTGATATCAAGGTTGTAAGCTTTGTTCGTCTTGAAAAAGGCGAGGGTCTCGAAAAAAGAGAAGACAATTTTGCTGACGAAGTTGCCAGCATGATGAAATAAGATTTCAATTGAGGGCGGCTTTCATTGAAAGTCGCTCCATACTTTTTTAAATGTATAAAATACCAATTTGGGTAAACTATAAAAGTGGTGAGATTATTATGGAAAGAAAAGTCGGTACTGTATCAAGAGGTATTCGTTGCCCAATTATCCGTGAGGGCGATAATCTTGTTGATATTGCAGTAAATAGCGTTATTGAAGCTGCTGATAGCGAAGGATTTGAACTTCGTGACAGAGACGTTGTTGCTCTTACAGAATCAATCGTTGCAAGAGCTCAGGGTAACTATGCCACAGTTCAGAACATTGCTGATGATGTTAAGGCAAAACTCGGTGGAGAAACTATTGGTGTTATTTTCCCAATTCTTTCAAGAAACCGTTTTGCAATCTGTCTTAAAGGTATTGCAATGGGTGCTAAAAAGGTTGTACTTATGCTCAGCTATCCCAGTGATGAAGTTGGCAACTCTCTTTTAACTTATGACCAGCTTGATGATGCCGGAATCAACCCTTATTCAGATGTACTTTCACTCGAAAAATACAGAGAGCTTTTCGGTGAAAATAAGCACGAATTTACTGGTGTTGACTATGTTGCATATTATTCCGATATAATCAAAGAAGCAGGTGCTGAAGTTGAGATTGTGTTTGCAAATCAAGCAAAAACAATTCTTGATTACACAGATTGTGTTCTTACTTGCGATATTCACACACGTGCAAGAACCAAAAGAATCCTTAAAGCAGCAGGTGCAAAAGTAGTTTGCGGCCTTGATGATATTCTTACATCTTCCGTTAACGGCGGTGGCTGCAACGAAGCTTATGGACTTTTAGGTTCAAATAAATCAACTGAGGATACAATTAAATTGTTCCCCAGAGAATGTAATGGTCTTGTTAAAGATATTCAGGCTGAATTTCTTAACAGAACCGGCAAACACATTGAAGTTATGGTTTATGGTGACGGTGCATTTAAAGACCCTCAGGGTAAGATCTGGGAGCTTGCTGACCCGGTAGTTTCACCCGCTCACACAGATGGTCTTATCGGAACACCTAATGAACTAAAACTTAAATATCTTGCTGATAACGATTTTAAAGGTCTTTGCGGAGCAGAGCTTAAAGAAGCTATTTCAAACAGCATCAAAGCAAAATCCGGTAACCTTGTTGGTAATATGGCTTCTCAGGGTACAACTCCTCGTCAGCTTACTGACCTTATCGGTTCACTTTGTGACCTTACAAGTGGTTCTGGTGACAAAGGTACTCCTATCATCCTTGTTCAAGGCTATTTTGATAACTATACAGACTAATATTTTACGGAGGTTTAACTGTTATGGAAATTATTAAAAGACCCGATGATATGCAAAGAATTACAACAGTTGAACTTGCAGAGGCATTCATTGCCGAACAAGTTGATGAAATCCGCAAACAGGTAGGAGAAAATAAGGTTCTTCTTGCTCTTTCAGGCGGTGTTGACTCATCAGTTGTTGCTGCTCTTCTCATTAAAGCTATTGGTAAACAGCTTGTATGTGTACACGTTAACCATGGTCTTATGCGAAAAGGCGAGAGTGAGCAGGTTGTTGAAGTTTTCGGAAAAGCACTTGATGCAAACCTTATTTATGTTGATGCTACAGATCGTTTCCTTGACAAACTTGCTGATGTTGCTGACCCCGAAACAAAGCGTAAAATAATCGGTAAAGAGTTTATTGAAGTTTTTGCTGATGAAGCAAGAAAACTCGATGGCGTAGAATTTTTAGCACAGGGAACAATTTATCCCGATATCCTCGAAAGCATTAAGCAAGCAGAGGGTAAAAAGGCTGTTAAAGCTCATCACAATGTTGGTGGACTTCCCGAGGACCTTAAATTCGCACTTGTTGAGCCCGTTAAATTACTCTTTAAAGACGAAGTAAGAGTTGTTGGTGAGGCTCTTGGTCTTCCTCACGCTATGGTTTATCGTCAGCCATTCCCTGGTCCCGGTCTTGGTGTTCGTTGCCTTGGTGCAATCACCCGTGACAGACTTCACGCTTTAAGAGAAGCTGATGCAATTCTTCGTGAAGAATTTGACAAAAATGGTCTTGCAGGTAAGGTTTGGCAGTATTTTATTGCTATTCCTGATGTTAAGAGCGTTGGTGTAAGAAATGAAGAGCGTTATGAAGGTTGGCCCGCAATTATCCGTGCAGTTAATACAACTGACGCTATGAGTGCTACAATTGAAGAAATTCCTTATGCACTTCTTCACCATATAACAAACAGAATCACTCACGAGGTTGAAGGTATCAATCGCGTACTTTATGACCTCACACCCAAGCCCATCGGCACAATTGAGTGGGAATAATAACAAATTCCGCAAAATCCTTTATTTTACAAGGGTTTTGCGGATTCTTTTTTGTTTTTGGCAAAAAAATTGCAAAATAAATTTTGTTAGAGATTTTCTTGTATTGTTAAGTATTTTGCTATATAATTA
>JAZNHK010000038.1:0-3864 GCA_045576915.1 Acutalibacteraceae bacterium | reverse complement strand
AACACGACCGCCGCCTGTGGCGGATGCAGGGAGTGTGAGTTGGCGTAGCGGTCAAAATTCTGTGAAGCGAATAGCGAACAAAGAATTTTGGGTACCGCAAGTGGACTTACCATAACTTCCCTTTTGAATAATGTTCCAAGCAAGGATTTAACTCACCATTTTTGGTGGTGGGTTGCCCCGTAAAGATTACCCTTTGTAAAAGTATCGCGAAACCTGATTCAGCACTTAGCATTTAGCACTTAGCACTTAGCATAAAACACTTGCAATTTCCGCTAAAACAGTAGTAAACTATATCACGTAAACATTATATACCTTTCAACTATTTTTTCAAGGAGTAACCTTATGAAATCTCAAAAACGAATTCTTATAGCTTTCGTATTAAATCTGTTTTTCGCCATTTTTGAGTTCGTCGGCGGAGCATTAACAGGAAGCGTTGCAATTATTACCGATTCTGTTCACGACCTTGGTGACAGTATGAGTATAGGCATTTCCTATTTTCTGGAAAAGAAAAGCCAAAAAGAGCCGAACGATAAATACACCTTCGGTTATTTAAGATATTCCGTCTTAGGAAGTCTTATAATGACAGTAATTCTGATTGTCGGCTCTGTTTTGGTTATAATCAAAGCCTGCGACAGATTTTTCAACCCCGTAGAAATCAACTATAACGGTATGCTTATTTTTGCAGTTTTCGGTGTAGCTGTTAACCTGGTTGCCGCTATAGCCACCCGTAGTGGTGATTCATTGAATCAAAAAGCCGTAAGTCTTCATATGTTTGAGGATGTTTTAGGTTGGGCTATAGTGCTTATAGGTGCAATTTTAATGAAATTCACCAATATTACCTACATTGATTCCATAATGTCCATAGGCGTTTCAATATTCTTGCTTGTAAACGCTTTCAAAAATTTTAAGGAAATTCTTGATATTTTCTTTGAAAAAACACCTGATGGGATTAATGTTGAAGACTTAAAGCATCATCTCAAAGAAATCGCTGGAGTTCTTGACATTCATCATTTACACCTGAGAACCCTTGACGGCTTCAACCATATAGCAACGCTTCACGTTGTGACAGCTTCTGACCCTGCAATAATAAAAAAAGCTGTTAAAGAAGAATTACTTGAACACGGCATTTCCCATACAACAGTAGAAATTGAAAGTCCTGAAGAAAAGTGTGAGGACCTGGTTTGCACACCGAAGCATACTGAACATAAGCATAGCCACCATCACGGACACCATCATCATTAAATGCTAAGTGCTAAGTGCTAAGTGCTAAATGCTAAATAATGTTATCATCACTTTTACTTAGCATTTCGCATTTCGCACTCAAATTTCTCTTGACATTAAATTTCTTTGTGCTAAAATATACAACTGTTAATACATTTATTTATATATTTTACACAAAGAAAGAAGTAATACTATGCACTCAACACCCGAGGTACTTTTAACTCTCTCAATAGCCTTGTTATCGGGTCTGTTACTTTCCCGACTCGCCAAAAAAATGGGGCTACCTGCCGTTACAGCATATCTTGTGGCAGGTGTTTTAATCGGACCCTTCTGCCTTGGCAGATTAGGCTTCGGTTTCAACGAGGAATTTAACCCTCCTCAGCACTATTCAATACTCTGTGATTTGGCTTTGGGCTTTATAGCCTTTGCAATCGGTAACGAATTCCGCCTTGCTCAGCTTAAAAAAATCGGCAAGCAGGCAACAGTTATCGGTATTGCCCAAGCCCTTGTAACAACAGTTGTTGTTGATGTTGCCCTTATTACCCTTTCATTCATTTTGCCTGAAGGATATCTCCCGCTCCCTGCGGCAATTATTTTAGGTGCCGTTGCAACCGCAACCGCACCTGCAGCAACCTTGATGGTTGTGCGTCAGTACAAGGCAAAAGGTCCTGTTACTGATATTCTTCTTCCTGTTGTTGCCCTTGATGATGCCGTTGGTCTTGTTATTTTTGCAATCTCCTTTGGTGTTGCAGGTGCAATAAACACGGGCACAATTGATGCAGTTTCAATGATTATCAACCCCGTTTTAGAGGTTGTTTTATCAATTGCTCTTGGTGCAGTTATGGGCTTCCTTTTCACCTTCTGCGAAAAGTTCTTCCATTCCCGCTCAAAGCGTATGGCAATTTCCGTAACCTTTGTAATGCTCACAGTTGCAATTTCTTCAATGAAATTTGAAATCGGCGGAATACATATTGCATTTTCAAGCCTTCTTGCTTGTATGATGCTTGGTACAATCTTCTGCAATATCTGTGATTTCTCCGAAGAGCTTATGGAAAGAGCCGACCGTTGGACAGTTCCGCTTCTTGTTCTTTTCTTCGTGTTAAGCGGTGCAGAGCTTGATTTATCTGTTTTCAAAAACTGGATTTACATTGTAATCGGCGGTGCATACATCTTATTCCGTTGCATCGGTAAATACTTCGGTGCAAGAATCAGTGCAAAGGCTACCAAATGCGACGATAACATCGTAAAATACCTTGGTATCACCCTTTTCCCACAAGCAGGTGTTGCTTTAGGTATGGCAAGTCAGGCACTTGAATTTGGCGGTGATATCGGCGTTCTTGTTCAGAGCATTACCCTTTTCTCCGTTCTCATTTACGAGCTTGTTGGTCCATTCCTCACAAAGGTTGCCCTTACCAAAGCAGGTGACATTGTTCCCCACGGTAAAACAAGTGCCCGTGAAGAGGCAAAAATCAAATTACAAGAAAGCGACAGCCCTAAAAACATAAAAAAACAGTAAAAACTCAGGTCGATTCACCAAGATAAGTGAACCGACCTGATTATTATTTTTCTTCATTCTTTGAAACTGATGTACCAATAGCACGGAAAAGAGAATCCTCGTGAGTTGATGGCAAATCGCAGTTATAATGCCACACCATTACACCACCATAGCCATTATTGAATGCATATTCAGTTTTCTTTTCTATAACCTCGGGTGTATTAAACCAAAAGTCTTTATCTGTTTCAGGGCAATGGTACCAGCCATCCTCATCAATCTTCTCATAGTAATCGTTATAGCCGTACCAGTAGGCCCCCCTATCGGTAGGTCTTGAATAAAATGGTAAACCAATGTTAATTTTTTCTCTTCCTATTCCACCAAAATCCGCAGTTTCAATACGGGTTATAATATCTTCATAAGTGGCGTGCTTACCTTCGCTGTCATAATAATCGTAAGTCATAAGCTCAAGTGAATCAATTGCTTCTTCAGCTTTTCTTGAGAAACCGATATTCCACTCAACTCCTGAAACACCCAAAGTATAATCACCGAGCTCCTTATCTAAAGATACAAGGAATTTGTTGTAATGACGCCAGGCTTTCTTGGAAAGTGGATATTCATAATCAAAATGAACTCCGTCAAAACCATATTCATTAAGGACATCAACAATATTTTTCTCTAAAACACCACTATTAAATGCCTTATTGTGTTCATCGCTTTGAACTTCCATCTGCTCTTCCCAGACATCAGAGTCAGTAGTACCTCGCGGGCCTAAAAGATTAAGGGTAATTTTAATATCCCTTTCCCCTATTGCATTACGGATATTTTCAAGGGCAGTTTTCATCTTTTCCGTTTCAACTATAACCTGCCCTGTACTGTCAAAAGAAGCACATTCAAAAAGAATTATATGAGTAATTATATCAAAATCATCGGCATATAAATTGTCATCTTCTTGAATATAGTCACCGCGAATATAGGCAACAACCTTAAAATCGCCAACAGGTTTAACCTCTTCTTTTTCCACCTCTTTGGCACAACCTCCAAAAGAGGAAACCAAAAGAACAACAGTCATAAAAACCAAGAAAAATCTTTTAATCATAATTTCCCTCACCCTAAAATATTTTATTTTATTAAGTATATCACATATAAAA
>JAZNHK010000037.1:0-2660 GCA_045576915.1 Acutalibacteraceae bacterium | reverse complement strand
ACCCTTACACTTTATGATGACTACTGGTACCTTTGCGGTATCAAAGATGGTCAGGAAATTTCAGAAGATGAGCTTGCTTCCTTGAAAGAGGATGCAGGCTTTCGCTCTGCTTATGAAAAGGGTATAACATATCTTTCTATGAGAGCGTATTCTGAAAAAGAGCTTTACGATAAGCTTAAGTCGAAATTTGGTGTAGATGCCTCTCGACGGGCAGTAGATAAAATGCTGGAAAGAGGTTATATTGATGACGAGGCTTTCTGTAAAGAGTATGTAAGGTATCTTTTTGAAACAAAAAAATATGATGTAAAGAGGATAACATACGAATTAAAATTAAAGGGAATTGAAGGCGAAACCATCAACAATACATTGAAAATACTTGACAATGAGCCAATTTCGCGTATTATAGAAATGTTAAGGACAAAATACGAAAACAAACTGGAAACGGAAAAAGAACGCAAAAGAATTGTCAACCGTTTCGTAAGAATGGGATATTCCTATTCTGATATAAAATCCGCATTTTATGAATGTGAATTAGAAATGCCGAAAGGATAGAAGTTTATGTCACGAAAAATTGGAATGATTAGTCTTGGTTGTCCTAAAAATCAGGTGGATGCAGAGTTGATGCTCAAAAAGCTTGTTGATGCAGGGTATATTCTTGTTCAGGAAGCAGATAAAGCAGATGTTGTTATTGTTAATACCTGTGGCTTTATTGAGGATGCTAAAAGGGAGTCTATTGAAGCTATTCTTGAAATGGCAGATTTAAAGGCTGATGGTCTTCTCAAAAAAATCCTTGTAACAGGTTGCCTTGCCCAGAGATACAACGATGAGGTTTTTGAAGAAATTCCCGAAGTTGATGGTGTAATAGGTGTGGGTGCGAATGCTGATATTGTTGCGGTTTGTGATGCACTTTTTGAGAGCGATGAACAGTACAAAAGCTTCCCTGATAAAGAACTTATGCCTCTTGATGGTGGCAGAATACTTACAACACCTGAATACACTGCGTATTTGAAAATAGCAGATGGTTGCTCAAACTGTTGCTCTTATTGTGCGATTCCCTCAATAAGAGGCGGTTTCAGAAGCAGAAAAATTGAGGATGTTCTCGAAGAAGCCAATATGCTTTGTGAAAAAGGCGTTAAGGAGCTTATTCTTGTTGCTCAGGACACAACCCGTTATGGCGAAGACCTTTACGGAGAGCTTAAGCTTCCCGAATTATTAAGCGAACTTAACAAAATAGAGAAACTCCAGTGGATTCGTTTGCTTTATTGCTATCCTGACAGAATCACTGATGAACTTCTGGATGCAATAGCAGAGAATGAAAAGGTTTGTCATTATATAGACATACCTTTGCAGCATGCAGATGGTGAAATTCTCAAAGCAATGAACCGTAAGGGCGATAAAGAATCTCTTCTCGCTCTTGTAGAAAAAATCAGAACAAGAATTCCTGATGTGGTTTTAAGAACCACATTCATTGTTGGCTTCCCCGGTGAAACAGACGAGGCATTTACAACTCTTTCTGAATTTGTAAACGAAGCAAAAATTGACAGAGTAGGTTGTTTTGCCTATTCCCGTGAAGAGGGTACCCCTGCTTATGATTTCCCGAATCAGGTTGATGCAGAAGTTGCAGCAGATAGAGTTGAAGCTATAATGACTCAGCAATACACAATCTCAGAGGAAAAGCTTGAAGCTTGTATGGGCAAAACCTTTGATGTCCTTGTTGAGGGCTATGACCCTTATACCGATAGTTATTACGGAAGAACATATATGGATTCGCCTGATATTGATAACAATATCGTCTTCACCTGTGGCTATGAAATTGAAGATGGTGAAATTGTTCCTGTTGAAATATTTGATAAGGATGAGTATTCTCTCATTGGTGAAGCAGTATGAAAAATATGAATGTTCCAAACCAATTGACAATTATAAGAATAATACTTACCCCCATTTTTCTGGCTTTGTTTCTGAGCGATATTGAGCATCATTATCTTATTGGCTTGATCGTTTTTGCCATTGGTTCATTTACTGATTTTCTTGATGGTAAAATTGCAAGAAAAAAAGGTATTGTAACTGTTTTTGGTCAGCTTGCAGACCCTGTTGCAGATAAGATTTTAACAACAGCCGCTCTTCTTGCATTTATGCAGTTCGGTCTTTGTAATATCTGGATTATTATGATAGTGTTGCTTCGTGAATTTACTATTACATCATTCCGTCTTGTTGCAACAGCTCAGGGTATTGTTATTCCTGCAAATATTTACGGCAAACTCAAAACTATTTCACAGATGGTTTTCTCCCTTGTTATTATGATTCTTGCAGAACTTAACGATGTGGGTATCCTTGGTGAAAGCTTTCCCATTTCTGCAGTATCAAACGGACTTTTATGGATTACCGCAGCCCTTTGTGTTGTTTCTGGTGTGATTTACGTTAAACAGTCAATTAAACTTATAGATTTTTCGAAATAGAGTGAGTGAAATCGAACCAGATATGGTTTAATACAGTCACTTTTCCCCGTAACATCGTTAAAACTCTTGAAATACGACAGTATTCCTGCGAGTTTTGCCTTGTTACAGAAAAAATTGCCAAGTATTAAACTTCGCAGAACCTAAAATGCCCGAGTTTGCGTGCATTTGGGATTTTCTTTGGCGAAGTAATACTGGCGTATTGCG
>JAZNHK010000036.1:0-17689 GCA_045576915.1 Acutalibacteraceae bacterium | reverse complement strand
GATTACTTTGACCCCGAAACAAATGAGAGATACATTCCATATGTTATCGAACCTTCCCTCGGTGTTGAAAGACTCTTCCTTACAATTCTCACAAGTCGGATCGTAGCCATGTCGTTCTGTGAGCCAAGGAGTTGCCTGACTGGGTTGTCTTCCTAAGACCGCTTGGCCTCCGACTTGATTACTTTGACCCCGAAACAAATGAGAGATACATTCCATATGTTATCGAACCTTCCCTCGGTGTTGAAAGACTCTTCCTTACAATTCTCACAGAGGCTTACGATGAAGAAGTTGTTGATGCAGAAAAGAACGATACAAGAGTTGTTCTTCGTCTTCATCCCACACTTGCACCCTTCAAATGTGCAATTCTTCCCCTTTCAAAGAAGCTTAACGAACAGGCAACAGAGATTTTCACAAAGCTTTCAAAGAAATTCAATGTTGACTTTGACGATGCAGGTTCAATCGGTAAGAGATATCGCCGTCAGGATGAAATCGGTACACCTTTCTGCATTACTTATGACTTTGACAGTATCGAAGATGGTTGCGTAACAGTTCGTGACAGAGATACAATGGAACAGGTTCGTATTTCAATTGATGAGCTTGAAGCTTATATTGAAGAAAAAATCGCGTTTTAATTTAAAGTAAATAATTAAGAAACACTCGAAATTTTCCGTGAAATTTCGGGTGTTTCTTGTAAATGGTGAAATTATGAACTTTGAACCTTTAATAAACTTTCTTGACCACTTAACCTCATGGCGAATACCCGGCAACTGTGTTTGTGTTTATAAGGATGGCAAAAAAGTATTTTCTTATGAATCCGGATATGCAAATCTGGAAAAACAGATTTCAATGACGCCTGACAGACTTTTTTATATTTATTCCTGCTCGAAGGTGGCAACGGTTACTGCCGCTTTGCAGCTTTATGAAAAAGGCTTGTTTTTACTTGATGACCCTGTTTATGATTTTATTCCTGAATATAAAGATATTACAATCATAGACGAAAGCGGTAATCTTGCACCCTCTAAAAAGCCTATGACTCTTCGCCATCTTTTTACCATGACCTCAGGGCTTTCCTACGATACTTGCACTCCTGCATTTAAAAAAGCTCGTGAATTGACAGACGGCAACATGGATACTCTTACTTTAGCAAAATGCCTTGCAGAAACTACACTAAGCTTTGAACCCGGAAAGCATTGGCAATATAGCCTAAGCCACGATGTTCTAGCGGCAGTTGTTGAAGTAGCATCAGGAAAACGCTTTAAAGATTATGTGAGAGAAAATATATTCAAACCACTTGAAATGAAGTCAACTGTTTATCATATTGGTGAAACAACCGGTGTTTTTGCAGAACAATATCACTTTAAAAATAGCGATGAAACAGACATAGGAAAATTACAAACCTATAACGCTGAAGCCAACAGCCGCGAAGGTGGTTACATTGTAAATCGCGGACTTACGAATGTTGATGTTTTCGGAACAGAATATGATAGCGGTGGTGCGGGTGTCATATCCACCGTTGGTGATTATGCAAAGCTTTGTTGTGCACTGAGCAATGGCGGTATAGGCGCTACCGGCGAACAAATTTTAAAAAGTAACACCATAGACCTCTTAAGAACAAATCAATTAAATGAACAACAATTGAAAGATTTTAACTGGCCTCAATTAAAAGGATATGGCTATGGTCTTGGTGTAAGAACTATGATGGACACGGCAAAAGGTAATTCCAATGGTAATATCGGCGAATTTGGTTGGGGCGGTGCCGCAGGTGCAACTGTGCTTGTTGACCCAAAAGAAAAATTAGGCGTTTTCTATGCCCATCACATGCTCAATCCTCAAGAGGAATATTATCAACCAAGATTGAGAAATGCAGTTTATGAATCTATTAAATAGCAACAACGCAGTAGGTTTTTGCCTACTGCGTTGGTGTTATTTAATCTTTAATATAGCATTATAGTCTGAATTTGAGTAATTACCAACAGAATGCTTTAATATTTCATAGAAATCAAGGTCTTCCCCTTGTGCTCCGTGAAGCTTTTTATCAAGTATTTTAAGTACGGGATTAAGTCTTTTAAGTACCTTAAGGAATGTTTCTCCAAAAGGTGTATCCTCCGTGTAAGGCTGGTCACCACAGAACATATTCCTTACAATACCCACAAGATAATCAAAAAATCTATCATTTTTTACATCCGGGTGAGCTTTAACAAAGAAAAGTCTTGCAATTTTTCCAACTGACCATGTACAAAGGATTTTACCAACAAATTTTACCGGCTTATAAAGTGCTTTTTTATCACCTAATCCAAGCTTTCTCAAAGGTTTTTCAGGATTATCCTTCATTCCTCCGATTAAGGTAACCAACATTCTGTCAAACTGGTCCTTAAGATACTGTTCGCCTGTTTTTCCGTTTTTCTCCCATTGGAATTCGGGAACAGGTATACTTTTTATTTCAACCGTATTTTCATCCTTGATTGTAACAAGACGCATAAACGCAGGACAACCTATAAGTGAACCGGTACAGACATCGTAAAATTTGTTGCCTTTCTCAGTTTCAACAACATTCACGCTCTGATTGTGCATATGTCCTGTAAAAATAAGATGTACACCATTATCTGCAAGGGTTTCAATAAGCTTTTTGCTTTCTTTCTGACGGGCATCGGGAATAAGCACAAGTAAGGGCTGACCCGGAAGAACTGGATAATGCTCCATTGCAATCATCATTTTGCCGTCGGCTTTTGCCTTTTGGGCTTGTTCTTCAATCCATTTCAAGAAATCGTCATCATAAGCCTTATTTTTGCCATCAGCAGTATCATTACATAAAACTAAAAGACGAATATCCTCGGAAAGCTCCGCAACATAGGAAAGATGTTCTCTATTAAAAGAAAGTGCATCGTTATATCCAAATTCACCATAATAGTCTAAAAGGTCGAAAAATTCTATACCTTCAGCGGCCTCTCTTTCTCCCCCATTATATTGAAAAGGATTTTTTTCAATGTCGTGACCTGCAGTTACAACAAAAATACGTTTTCCGCTTTCTTTCAGCTTTTTAAGCTCTTGTGAATATTCAATATGGCTTTGCTTTTCACCATTAAATGAAAGGTCACCTGCTATAAGGATTATGTCAGCCTCTTTGCTGTTTTTAAGGTACTCGTTCGCAGCCTTGTTTATAGCGGCAGTTTCAGCATAGCATTTCTGCTCATAATCCATAAAAGCTTCATAGCCTTCGCCGTAAGCACCTAAATTTTCACTGAAATAATGTGGGTCTGTTATCACGAAGAATTTTAACTCTTTCATTCTTTTACCTCAAAAATTGTAAGATTGTGCAATGCTCTGGTAGATGCCATATACAAATATTTTTTGTTTTCATCTCCACCAAAAGCATTGTCGCTGTTATATACAATAACATTGTCGAATTCAAGACCCTTTGTAAGGGCAAGGGGCATAACAATGGGATTGTGGGAAAGCTCAAAGGTTTTATTGTCGCAAATTCTCAGACCGCTTATTTCTGTTTTGAGCTGATTATAAACCTCTATTGCCTCTTTAAGGTTACGTGTTATAATGCAGGTTGACGGACTTTTTACTGATAATGACTTAACCTCATTTTTAAATTCTTCAATATTCCCGCCTATTTCCTTTACCTCATCACCGGAACGTTCAAAAATATCGTATTTTTTATCTTCCGGTAAAAGTTCTAAAGCAAAAGCGTTGATTTCTTTAGTGGAACGATAGCTTTTGTTAAGCATAAGAGTTTTTGCATTATAAATATCTGCAAGTTCTTCCTTACTTGTTGTATTAAGCTCAGAAATAATAGCCTGATTTGTGTCGCCAAGTAAAGTAACTCTCGCTCTTGGGAACATTTTGAGAATAAGCTTATGCTGAATATATGAAAGGTCCTGTGCTTCGTCAATAAGTATATGCTTTATACCTGAAAGAACTGCGGACATACCCAGAACAGATTTCACATAAACGACGCCTAAAGCATCCTCAAACTCAAGGTAGCCTTTTTCAAGTGTTTTTTTTGTATCAAGCAATTCCGGACAATTGATTTTTTCGGCATATTTCTCTAAAAAGCTGAAATAAACTGCCACAGGGTCAACAAGAACAGATTCTTTTATCATTTGCACAGCAGTCTGTTTTACTTCACGACGTTTTGCACGGAAAAGCTTTGCTGTATCCTGGTCAACATCCGAATCCTCATCAATTTGAAGATAAATTTCCTCCCTGTTGTTTATAAAATACTCATCAACAACACCTTGAATGTATGCCGCAAGGCGTTCTCCTCTTGATTTCTGGGAGTTTTCTGTATCACTCAGGAATCTTTCCAAAAGAGCTTCCTTGGAACATACAGTTTTACCGAAAGCTGTAATATCCCTGAATTCAGGCTCACATACATCCGTATCTGTTTCAAGAAAATCAACAAAGGCTTTACTCAACTTTATACTTGCACATTTACGACGAACGTCATCGCCATTTATGATGCTTTCTGCAAGTGAGTAATAATCTCCCGTTGAAATAGTAGGGAGTTCTGCTGCAAAAATTGTATAAAATGACGCGTAGTTTATGGGCATTTCACCAAGCTCAGGAATAATATCTGCAACATAGCTTGAAAAAATATCGTTATTCGAAAACATTATAATTTCTGCTGAGGAAAGCTCTGTGCGGTTCTGATAAAGAAGGTAGGCTAGTCTATGAAAACCAACAGAGGTTTTACCACTTCCGGCAGGGCCAACAACAAGCAGATTTTCGTTATCTGTATAGCGAACAACCTTATTCTGTTCCCTCTGAATACTATTAACAATAACCTTTAAATGCTCTCCGGAAGAGGAAGAAAGCACACTCCTTAAAATATCATCATCAATTTTGATATCGCTGTCAACGTAGTATTTAAGCTTTCCGTTTTCGAATTTAAACTGACGTTTTAAAATCAAATCTCCGGTAATTTTGCCTCTGGGTGCTTCAAAGAAAGCTTTATCTTCAAAATCCTCATAAAAAAGTGAGGCAATGGGTGCACGCCAGTCACATACAAGCATTTCAAATGAATCATGCTTCTGAAGTGTTCTTAAGCCGATATATATTGTTTTTTCTTTTCGGGCGTTGTCAGCCTTGAAATCTACCCTTGCAAAATATGGTGCATTACGAAGTTTTTTATAAAAGTAAATATCTCTTGCAGCCTCTTCAGAATATATAAACTGCTTTTCCATTTCGTGATGGATTTCTGTCAGCTCCATCCCCGAATACATACCACCGTTAGGGTTATCCATATTAAAATCCTCACCCATAACCTTTACATTGGCTTTATATTCTTCTATAAGCTCGCCTAAGCGTACAATTTCGTTATCTAAAAACGCTTGTACATATTCTGCATTTTGTTCTTCGATTTTCATATCTTTTCCGAGCAAAATACTACCTCCAAAAATATAAAATATGGTATCTGCAAAAGATAATCATACTATAAAACTCAAACTCTTGCAAGAGTTGTAATAATTCTTTTTTTATGTTATAATTAGTTATAGAGAAAAGCACAGTTTTTGAAATAAATATATCATCCCATTGAAAAAACATTTGATTTTTTCAATGGGATGATTTTAATTTTTATACGTTATTATTTTTAACTCTCTCCATAAAATCAGAACAAGCAGGAACAACAAATTTAATTCCCTTTTCAACAATTTCAAAGGTACATTCAGTAACATAATCGGTTTCGCCGTCAACATTCATTGCCGCAGGCTTTTCGCTTGTTATATGAATCTTTTTACCTCTTTTGAAAATTGTTCTGTCCCAACCAAGATGCTGACCTTTTTTGTAAGGATTGATAAGAGAAAGAAGCTTAATTCTCAAACAATCCTTTTTAACAATAATAAAATCCAAAAGTCCATCATAGGTAAGTGCTTTGGGAGCAGCCATATAGCCGCCACCATACCAACGAGAGTTACCCGCAACACAGAAAAGAACATCGCTTGTAAAAGGTTCTTCATCATCAATCTGGATAGTAAATCTGCTTTTCATTCTGCCTATGAAGCAATAAAGAAGTGCTGCGGTATATGCTGCCTCACCTGAAAGAAGAGGAAGTTTTTTGAAATCTGCCTGCTTTGCACAAAGCTCTGCATCAACACCCATTGAGCACTGGTTTATAGCATACTGGTCACCACATTTAATAAGGTCAAAATCCATAACAGTACCATTAACATGGTCCGCAACATTTCTTAAATCCTTTTTATCACCAAAAATACGGATAAAATCGTTACCGCTACCCAAGGGGAATGCCGCAACCTCTGCATTTTCGTGGCAAGCACAGGCATTAACCACCTCATAAAGTGTTCCGTCACCACCACAAGCATATACGCGAATGTGTTCGCCTTTTTCAACTTCTTTTTTTGCATATTCATAACCATCGCGAGGTGCTGTTGTTACGTGAATTTCATAATTATCTATGCCCATTTCGGTCATTGTTTTAACAATACCGTCAGAGCATCTTTCATAAGAAATACCTTTACCGCAAACGGGATTAACAATAAATAAATGTTTCATAATTTTCACCTTATTTAAAATACATATGCAATCTGCATTTTATCATACCATTGTAAAGTTTTCGGCTCTTGTCTGCCTTTCTGCCAAAGCATTGTTCAAACTCCTCATCAGGAGTGATTATATAATAACTCCAACCATGAGCTTTGTCAAACACTCTGCCCATTTCCTTATAAAGACGTTGTGCCTCCTGCAAATCAAGAAGTCTTTCGCCATAGGGAGGGTTGCATATAACTGTACCGCGTTCACTTAATTTTTTAAAATCCTTCAAATCGCGTTTTTCAAAATTAAGCTTTTTACCAATTGGAAGCCTTGAAGCGTTTGCCATTGCTATTTTTATCGCTTCTGCATCAATATCTGAGCCATAACCCACAAAATCTGTATCAACCTTTTCAAGGCTTATTGCTCTTTCTTTTTCCTCTTTCCAGATATGTTTGGGAAGAACATCAAATCTTTCTGCAGCAAAATGGCGGTTAAGACCGGGGGCGATATTGTGAGCATACAAAGCACCTTCAATAAGAAGAGTACCACTTCCGCACATAGGATCGTAAAGAGTATGGTAATGACGAAGCTTTGCAAGAGCACAAATTGATGCTGCAAGAGTTTCCTTAATGGGTGCACCATTCTGCGAGAGTCTGTAACCACGTTTATGAAGACCTGCACCGGTTGTATCAATAAGCATTGTAACCTGGTCATTCATAATGGAAAACTGTATCTGATGCACTGGTCCGCTTTCATTAAACCAGGAAATTCCATATTTTGATTTAAGTCTTTCTACAACTGCTTTTTTGATAATTGCCTGACAGTCGCTGACACTGAAAAGAGTTGATTTGAGGGAGTAGCCTTTTACCGGGAAAGCATCTTCTCTTCCAATCCACTCTTCCCAAGGAAGTGCTTTTACCCCTTGAAAAAGTTCTTCAAAGGTCTTTGCTGTAAACGAGCCCATATTTATCTGCACTCTTTCCGCAAAATGAGAGCAGATATTTACCCTTGCCAGCATATTTTCATCACCTGAAAAAAGAACTCTGCCGTTTTCAGCACAAACATTTTCTGCTCCCAGAAAACGAAGTTCATCGGCAATTATTCCTTCAACGCCTAAAAGGCAAGGTATTACAAAATTAATTTTCATTCTGTGTATTTCCTTCCGTGGCATCCTTAATTGGCATTGTAAACCAGAAAGTAACGCCATTTTCTTTATTCTCAAAGCCGCATTCGCAGCTATGATTTTCTGTTATCGATTTTACAATTGAAAGGCCTAAACCAAATCTTCCCTCTGCCCTTGAATGTGCTTTATCGGCCCGATAGAAAGATGTAAAAATCCCTTCTTTGTCTTTATCTTCAACACGACTACCCGTATTAAAAACATTTATTTTTATCGAAGAATTTATTTTTTCTGCAGTAATGTTTATAAGCTTTTCTTCTTTTGCATGGCTACAAGCATTAAGAACTATATTTGAAAGTACAGTCGTCATCTGACCATAATCAGCAAAAGCAACCAACCCATCACTCTTTGAATAATTGGCGGTAACACCCTTTTCCTCAAAAATAGGTGCCACCGTTTTAAGTAAATCCTCAACAAAATCATCAACACTAAATTCTTTCATATTGGGCTGCTTAACTCCGGAAGAATAAAGTGACTGTTCAAGCATATTGATAACAAGAGCGTTCATTTTATCTGCTTCCCGCATTATTATATCGCAATATTCTGTTGCACCCTCATTTTCTTCATCAACATTCATTTTCAAGCCCTCTGCATATCCTCTGATTATTGCAATGGGTGTTTTTAATTCATGAGAAGCAGAGGAAATGAAATCTGCCCTCATTTTTTCTATTTTACGTTCTCTTTCAATATCCTGCATAAGCTGTTCATTCTTCTGACGCAGCTCTGTGAGAGCATTATTCAAGGAGTCGGAAACAACATTGATATTGTCTGCCAACGCACCTATTTCGTCGCCTCTGTTAACATTACACTTTGCAGAAAAATCCAGATTTGCAATTTTATTAGTAACCTCACTCATCTGAATTAAAGGCTTTGTGAATTTTTTTGAATAAACTGAAATAAACACAAGAGCGAGAACAAGGGCAAGAATGGTTATGGTGGTTGTTACGCTTGTGGCAAGGTTTGCATTTTCCTGAATAGGGTCTTTCTGTGCCGTTATTTCAATATGCCAACCATTTTCGAAATCCTTACCATAAACAATATACTGAGTTGTGCTGCCATCTTCGGCAACAACATTAAAATAGCTACCATCTTCATTCTGGGTACGGCTTATAATATTCAATTTACTGGATGAAATAAATTTACCGCTACCCTCATAAAGATAGTTATCTGTCTGGTCGTAAAGGTCTATGCTGACACCTTGCTTGATTTCGTAATCGGAAAGAAGCAAAAAATATTCTTCCCCTGCCTGCTCAGCAGATTGAGCCATAGCACTGAGACTTCGCTCAACATTCCAGATATACACGCTTTCAAGCAATTGGGAGTTTGCAATGGAGATACCCACAAGACAAACCGCAATTATTGCACCTATTTCTAAAAACACTTTTGCTCTGATGCCTAAGCCTCTGCGTTTCACAGGGTAACCTCCTTTTCAATCAATCTATGTCATTTATTTTATAGCCTGTTCCGTAAACTGTTGCAATATATTTTATTCCCCAGGCACCCAGCTTTGTGCGAAGACGGGCAACATGGGAATCCACCGTTCTTGTATCACCGGTGTAATCCATACCCCAGACCTCATCTAAAAGAGCATCCCTTGTGAATACTCGCCCGGGTGATTTACAAAGCTTTAAAAGAATATTAAATTCTTTAAGAGTTAATTCAATTTTTTTGCCATCAACTGTAACCTCATAAAATGATGGGTTAATTGTAAGATTCTCAATAACAATTGTATCAGAATTTTTATCTTTTCTTTTAAGATTTGTGCCTCTTTTTAAAAGCGTTTCAACACGCCTTGAAAGAATTGCAAGGGAAAAAGGCTTTGTAACATAATCATCTGCACCGGACTCAAAGCCCATAATCTGATCAAAATCCTGAGAACGGGCAGAAACAAGAATTACAGGTACATCGCTTTTCTCTCTGATTTTTCGGCAAACTTCCCAGCCGTCCATTTCGGGCATCATAATATCCAGCATAACTAAAGCAACATCTTTATTTGTTTCAAAAAGACGTAATGCTATTTCGCCGTTTTCCGCCTCTAAAATATCGTGACCCTCTTTTTTGAGATAATCGCCAATAAGCTTTCTTATAAGCTGTTCATCATCCGCAATCAAAATTTTTGCCATTTTTGTCACCTCTTTACGCAATAAATAAGATGGCTTTAGTCATTCATATTGTAAACGGGGCATACTTTAATACAAATTCCGCAGACCGCACCTCTGCCAATTTTCTGATATGCCTTTTTCATATATTCACTGCAAACCGACGGACTGAAAATTTCTTCCCGGGTAATGCCATCGTGGTAGCTGACACCAAGAATTGCACCGCTTGGACAAGCTTTGACACATTTATCGCAGTTAATACAAGGGTTTTCTTTAAGAATCCCTTCACCGTGAAGCTCGCAGTCTGTGAACAATGTTCCAAGACGTACTCTTGCACCATATTTTTTATGCAAAAACAAATCATTTTTACCTATATTGCCAAGACCCGCCTTGTGAGCAGCTTCTTTATGAGAATATCTGCCGTTAAATGGTGTTGTTGGCATACTCTGTGATGCGGCAACAGTTATATATTTATAGCCTTTACTTTGTAAAAACAACCCTGCCTCTAAAAGACAACGGTCAATAAAGGCATTTACTGTTCTGTAATGATTGAAATATGTAGGTGTTGGTGCATCGTCAATTTCATCAATAATTGCATCGGAAAGCTTCACCACAATACTTACCGCATATTTCAAATCACCTGTATCTGCATTATCAATTACAGAAAAGCCAACATCGGTTACACCTTTATTAAGTAAAAATTCTTTAAGCTCTTGTTCAAGCATTCTCTACCCTCATTTTTTCCATACATAAAAGAACTTTTTCATTCATCAACTGACATTCCTTGAGGAAATTGTCAGTTTCTTTTCTTTTAATAATAAAATCTATAGCACTTTTTGCTTCGTTACCCATAAGGTATTTTTTATCAGTTTCACCATTGAGAATTGTTTCTTCGCCGTCGTTGTTGTAGAGCCTTATTCCGTCAAGCTTTGATATACTATCAACAGTAACGGTGCCCAAATCGCCCATAATTTGTGAAGCTGAACGGCTCTGCCCTACCTTTGAATAAGTTATTGTAACAAGCTTATCTTTATACTCAAAAGCGGCACTTCCGCTACCATCTGCACCTGTATGAAGAAAGCTTTGTGCAGGTATAATATTTTCAGGCATGCCGAATAAATCAATTACAGGGTAAACACAGTAAATACCCAAATCATTAAGAGCACCCGTTTTCATTTCAGGATTAAATATATTTGGCAATTCTCCGTTTTTGAGTGCCTGATACTTTGAAGAAAGCTGTGAAAAATCAATACTTGCACTTCTTATATTCCCGATTTTGCTGACTGCATCTTTAAGAACTTTTCTCAAAGGAGTATGCATATACATAATTGCTTCAAAATACACAAGGCTCTTTTCGTTTGCCAGTTCGCAAAGCTCTTTGAACTCTTTTGCAGTAATTGTTATGGGCTTTTCGCAGATAACATGCTTACCATTCATAAGCAGTTGCTTGCATTGGTCATAATGACACACATTAGGACTTGCAACATACACCAAATCTGTGTCCGAGCAAAGAAGCTCGTTAAAATCAGTAAAAACTCTTTTTGCTCCCGTTTCTTCAGCAAAAGCCCTGCCTTTTTCAATAGAACGGGAGTAAACGCCATCAAGGTCCAAATCCTCATAAAGATTTGCACCCTCAATAAATGAATTTGTAATCCATGATGTACCAATAACAGAATATTTAATCATAAAAATTAGTCTTTCTTGAAAAAATTTATTATAAGTTCGGGAGTTACAAAGTTTGCAAAAAATCCCACTGTTTTATTTAATCTTACATGAGGTGCCACATTCCAATCACTCTTAGGTGCAGGATTGTGACCCATACCCTTTAAAATATCACAATAAAATTCCGCAGATTTAAGGAAACTCTGATAACCCTTAGGATTTGCACCATTCCAAGCGGTTTCCGCTACTGCCAACCAACGAGGAAAGCACATATAACTCATTTTAGAAAAATCTCTAACATATTCAGTCCATATAGGTGACTCAATACCCTTTACAGATGCCGCACCCAAAGAGCTAAGACCCCTTACTTTTCTGGGATTAAACATGTAAACGTCTTTTAAGGTATGCATACCATAGGGATAATCCGCATAATAGGGTGTAAACTTTTCCATAATAACAGGGTTGCCGCCATTTGCCCATTCAATACCCTTATCCATTTTATTTGTCCATTGGGCAACTGTAATATTATCTTTATCAAGATTTCCACCGTTAAGGGACTCATTCCAGCAAATTGCTTTTCTGCCCTTTTTCTTAAGATACCCTGCAACCTCATTTACAAGCCAACCCTGTAACTCATCCATTGTGTGAAGTCCTTCTTCTTCCAGCTTTGCTTTACATTTAGGACAATTGAGCCAACGGGTTTTTGGTGCTTCATCTCCACCGATATGGAAATATTTTGACGGGAAAATCTCGCAGAATTCATCAATAACTGCATATATAAGCTTCAATGTTTCAGGATTACCCACACAAAGAATATCCTTAAAAACTCCGCCTTTAGTTTTTAATTCAATTTTTTCACCTGTGCAGGAAAGCTCGGGATAGGCAGAAATAACTGCTGTTGTGTGACCGGGAAAATCAAATTCAGGAATAACCTCAATATATCGTTCCTTACAGTATTGAACAATATCCTTTAACTCTTCTTTGGTGTAGTAACCGCCATAGGGAGTATTATCGTTTTCACCTTTGCCGAAATTTGAAGACGGTCTTACAGAGCCAACGCTTGTAAGCAAGGGATAAGACTCCATCTCAACTCTAAACCCTTGGTCTTCGGAAAGATGAAAATGGAATTTATTGAATTTGAAAAGTGCCGCACCATCTATCATTTTCTTTATTTCATCAACTGTGAAAAAATGACGGCAAGAGTCTATCATAAAGCCTCTGTATGAAAATTCGGGCTCATCATATATGTAAAGATATGGCAAACAACCGCGATAGTTAAGCATCAGTTGTTTAAGGGTAAGCTCTCCGTAATAAAGTCCTGCATCGTCTGCACCCTCAATTAAAACACCTTTTTCATTGATAGTTATGCGATAGCTTTCTTTTTCGGAAAGCTCAGGTGTTTTTTCCTTTTCTACCTTGGGCATTTCACCTACAGGGAAATAGAACATTCCTTTTTTCATTTCAAGAATTTTAGGTTGGGGGCAAAGATACATAAAACTCACCTCTGAACAACTTTTTAATATACAGATATACAGTATAATGATACTATTTATACTGTAAAAATGCAAGAAAAAAATTGACAGAGCCGAAACTCTGCCAATTTAACCTTTATTCAATCCAAGCCCACAAAAGAATTTCATCAAAAAGTCTGAATTCTGCACCATAAACATACGAGCCCGGGTAAGCGTTTTGTGTATTTTCTTCGGAAAGAGTTGCTTTTTCAGGGTTAAATCTATATGTTACAGTATAGCCTAAACCCTCGTATTTATAACAATCTTCTTTTCGGATTTCGTTTATTGTGATTAATGGTTTGTTGCTTTCGCCTACCTTATATAACCTCACACAATCAACACCAACAAACAATCCATAAAGAAGAACCGCAGAAGAAACTGCTATAATTAAAAGCTTCGAAAATTTCTTCATAATATCAACTCCTCATCGGCTGACGTTAAGGGTGTCCAGTTGCATTTGGGTATCTTTATTGAATGAACATAATAAACCGTCATATCTTGAGTAGCCGAAAACAACATCGTTGATATATGTTGCTCTGGAAAACTCTTCGGGTTGTGCATAATCAGTAGCGTTTGCAATATATTCCCCTGCAACCTTTAGAGTCTTTTCTGTTTCATCCACCTTAAGAGCAACTATTCCTGCAGTTGTTTTGTTAAAATATTGATAAGTTGCACTTGCCCAGGTATGCACAGTCCTGCTGTAAGGAATGTACATAATCTTATTTTCTGAATCCCAGCACAGAGCCTTGTGGTCATAATAGCTTTCTGATTCCACATAAACCGTTCTGCCCTCTGAATTTTCGCCGGAAATCACAAATTTTGCACATTCTTCAGGCTTTGTGGGGTCGCTTACATCAAAGAGAGAAACCTTCATTCCACCGTTTGTTCCGTCTTCGGTACCATCAACGCCAACACCCATTACAAGCCCATCACCAACAGGGTGAAGGTATGCAGAGTAACCGGGTATTTTAAGTTCGCCCAAAATTTTTGGTGCCTTAACATCAGTAAGGTCAATAACAAATAATGGATCTGTCTGAACAAAGGTTACAACATAAGCGGTGTTACCTGTAAAACGAACGGATTTTATTCTTTCGCCTTTTGCAATATCTTTTAAAAGACCAACCGTTTCAAGGTCACTATTCAGAACATAAACCTGATTTATAAGGTTCTCTCCCCAATCACCACTTGTAGTAGCAATTCTTAAAAATCCGTTAAATTCGTCCATACTGAACTGATTTAACGTGCTTCCGTCAACAGCAGCATTCTTAAGATATTTAATATCATAATCTTTGATATCGAATTTATAAATCTGTGTTTTTACTGTTGAAGAAAGGTCAAAAACCTCTGCTTTTCTTGCATCGCCTGTATCATATTCTGTGCTTATAGCATAAAGGGTATCTGTTGTACAGTAAACATTCTGACCTGCTCCCAGAACTGCCTCTGTTTTCAAGGTATTCTCATCGTCAATATCCAAAACAGAAGCCACAAGATAGCTTGTATCGCAAACCTCTTCCATTATGCAGATATCTTCGACCGCAACTCGTGAAAATTCTTTTCCGTCACAGCTGTTTTCAGGAACGCAGTTTTCTTTTACTTCATCAACAGGCTGACTCAAATCAACATAATAATTTGAAAGGAGAACAAGTTCATCGCCTATAAGACGAGATGAAATATAGCCTCCATCCTGAAAGACACGCCATTCTTCTTTAACATTCTTTCTATCGGAAATATCATAAGCTACCGCCATTGTAACGTTTTTTCCGCTACTGCCGCCATAAAGGTAATAGTACATACCTTTTTCATTGGCGTTGTCTTCCTCGTTTTTTAGTTGACAATTAAGCACCACAATAATACGGTTGTTTACAATATACATTTCCTGAACATTCATATAGAAAACGTCGTCCTTTTCAGGCTTTACAATTTCTATTTTATTTATATTTTTAATTTCACCTTTCGCGTTAGGTTGAACAATTGAAATTTCACAGGAATATTCAAGCTCGGGTAATTCTGTAACAGTTTTTTCTTCCGTTGATTCTGTTTCCTTTTCTGTAGATGGTGCTACAGGCGGAGTTGAATTTCCGTCAGGATTATAGCCCGGTGTGGATTGAGCTTTACCTGTTGTTTCTTCAAGTCCGTTTTTGTAATTGTAGTAAAGCTGACAAGATCTGTAATATGTGTCCCAATCTGCATTATCAGGGTTCACAATATAAAGATATTTTCCGTCATTTTTAATAATATCTGCTTCGCTTACACCTTTTACCTGCTCATTAGTTTCACCATGCTGAGTGTTTTCTTCTGTATCATCATTTATATTCGAATTTGTACTGTTTTCAACCACTTTATTTGTAACACCTGTATTGCCGGATTCACTATCTGCCATAGGAGGTGTTGCAGTATTCATATCAACAGCGTTTTCCATTATAAGAGCATCTTCCATCTCAACGGCTGAATCGGATTTATTTCCGAAAATACCACCAAAGCCCTTAAGAGTTTCATTATAGGTTCTGTAAGACTGGTATTTATTTGCATAACCAGCAAACATTTCTTCTATTTCGGCATAATCCTCTGTTTGCTTGGGTGGATTTCCTATGGTGCTTTCCTCTACCTTGGGTGTAACATTTTCCCAGGGTCTTACAACTGCAATTGAAGTTACTGCAACTATAACAGCTGCCACAGCAGAAATCGTGCTTAAAATGATTTTCTTTTTGTTTCTCTTTTTTGGCTTTGCAGCTTCAATGGGTATAGCATCCTGCTGAACATCTTTTATTAAGTTTTCAATATTTTCCGGTGAAAGACTTTTCGGAAGCTCTGTTTTCTCTACCTTTTTAAGACCTTCATCCAACACTTTTATTTCTTCTTCTGTAAAAAGTTCAAAATCTCTGTTGTTCATATTTATTCTCCTTTCACATAGGGTGAAAAGAATTATCCTAACCGTGTTTTCTACAGGCGGATTTCCGTTCATCCGTTGTTAAAATACTCGCCAATCCCAAAGCCTTTCAAGACCGAAACGCCGAAAAGACTTAAAAAGATTCGCTTTTAGGCAGGTTCGGATAACTCTTTTCACCCTAGAATATCTTTGAGCTTTTCAAGTGCCCGTTTTTGCCTTGTACGAACTGCACCGGGAGTCATATTGTAAATAATCCCTAACTCATAGCTTGTAAAACCGCCTATAACAGACAGCAAAATAATTTGTGCATCCGGCGGAGTAAGTGAAGAGAGAGCATCCTTTAATTCCGCACTGCTTATCAATGTTTCCCCATCCTCATAATCCACAAGGAATTCATATTCCTCAACAGGTAAGGTATCGGGAGTTTTGTTTTTCTTCATAAGAAGAGTTTTGCATTTGTTAGCAAGTATTTTGAATAGCCACGCCTTAAATAAAGAATTATCCTTTAAGCTATGTATGCTCTTCCATGCTGACAAAAGTGCTTCCTGAACTGCATCCTCTGCATCCTGAGAATTTCCTGTCATATAAAGGGCAAATCTGTACATTTCCGTGGCATAAAGAGAGTACAGCTCCGAGAAAGCAGAGCATTCCCCTTGTTTTGAACGTTCAACTAATAAGGTGTTATCCATAATATTTTCACCCCGTTTTCAATTCTACGTAGAATTTTTGCTCTCATATATAAAGACTGTAAAAATCTTGAAATTGTTTCAGAATTTTGAAAAATTTTTTCTTTCTCGATTTTATGGTATCAATTTTAAGACAAAATGTAAATAAAAAATTAAATATTATAAATAGTTTGCATTAAGGTTGCTTATGTGATATACTGTTATCTGTATATTTATGTAATAACCACGAAAGGTCGATATAAAAAATGGGTTTATTTAAAAAGCTTTTTGGAGATTATTCTTCAAAAGAAATTAAAAGAATCAATGGTCTTAAAGACAAGGTTCTTTCCTATGAAAGTGAATATGGTGCTCTTTCTGATGAACAGCTTCAGGCAAAAACACCTGAATTCAAAGAGCGTCTTGCAAAGGGCGAAACTCTTGACGATATTCTTCCTGAGGCATTTGCCGCTTGTCGTGAAGCTGCATGGCGTGTTCTCGGTATGAAGCACTACCCCGTTCAGATTCTCGGTGGTATCATCCTCCATCAGGGAAGAATTGCGGAAATGAAAACCGGTGAGGGTAAAACTCTTGTTGCTACCCTCCCTGCTTACCTTAATGCACTTTCTGGTGACGGTGTTCACATTGTTACCGTAAACGATTACCTTGCAAAACGTGACTCAGAGTGGATGGGTAAAATCTATCGCTTTATGGGTCTTAATGTTGGTCTTATTATCCACGAAAAAACCAACGAAGAAAGAAAAGAAGCATACAATGCCGACATCACTTTCGGTACAAATAACGAAATGGGCTTTGACTATCTTCGTGATAATATGGTTATGTATGCTGAACAGCGAGTTCAGAGAGGCCATAACTTTGCCATTGTGGACGAGGTTGACTCAATTCTTGTTGACGAAGCAAGAACACCCCTTATTATTTCAGGTGTAGGTGAAGCATCAACTGACCTTTACAGAATGACAAATGATTTCGTTCGTCGCCTTAAAATGGTTAAGGTTAAAGAGCTTGACTCCAAGCTCGATGCAGAGGATGTTGTTGCTGAAGAGGGTGGCGATTACCTTGTTGACGAAAAGGCAAAATCTGCAACCCTTACAAAATCAGGTATTGCTAAAGCAGAAGCCGCATTCAATATCGAAAACCTTATGGATGCAGAAAACCTTACTCTCCAGCAT
>JAZNHK010000035.1:0-3015 GCA_045576915.1 Acutalibacteraceae bacterium | reverse complement strand
GGGTTGTCTTCCTAAGACCGCTTGGCCTCCGACTTGGCGATTTTGTTGAAATTCCTCTTGAAACAAAGCAGTTCGGCAGAATTGCTGCAACAACTGCAAAGAACGTTATCAGAGGCGATATTCACGATGCTGAAAGAGGCCTTATGCTCAGAGAGTTCGAATCAAAACAGAAAGAGCTTGTTACAGGTAAAGTTCAGAGCATTGACCCTCAGTCAGGCAACGTTACTCTTGAAATTGGTAAAGCAACAATTGTTCTTCCCAAATCAAGACAGCTTCCCAACGAAACATTTACAGAAAATCAGCTTGTAAAGGTTTACATTGAAGGTGTTAAAGATACACCCAAAGGACCCAAAGCAATGATTTCAAGAACACATTCCGGTCTGGTGAGAAGACTTTTTGAAACAGAAGTTCCTGAAATTTATGATGGAATTGTTGAAATCAAAGCAGTTTCCCGTGAAGCTGGTGCAAGAACAAAAATTGCAGTTATTTCCAAGGATGAAAATGTTGATCCGATTGGTGCATGTATCGGTCCCAAGGGCTCTCGTGTAGGCACAATTGTAGAATCACTTGGTGGCGAAAAAATTGACATCGTTATTTATGATGAAGATCCCACAAAGTTCATTGCAGCTGCTCTTGCTCCTGCAGATGTTCTCTCGGTTGAAATTGATGAAACCAGAGAAAAAGCTTGTCACGTAACTGTTCCTGATACACAGCTTTCTCTTGCTATCGGTAATAAAGGTCAGAACGTAAGCCTTGCAGCAAGACTTACAGGCTGGAAAATAGATATTAAGCCTGAAAGCGGATTCTATATCCCTCAGAGCAAGTGAGGTATTTATGGCTGAAAAAAAGATACCTATGAGGAAATGCCTTGGTTGCGGTGAAATGAAGCCTAAAAAAGAGCTCATTCGTGCAGTCAAAAGTCCTGATGGTGAAATAAGCCTGGACCTTACAGGAAAAAAATCCGGCAGAGGAGCATATATTTGTGCTGATAAAGCGTGTTTCCAGAAAGCAAGGAAAGGCAAACGCCTTGAAAAAGCTCTTGAAACTACAATTCCCGCCGGTGTTTATGACGAAATGGAAAACGAACTCAAGTAATAAATTGGTAAGGTCGAAAGGACTGGGCAAAATTTGAATAAAAAAGATACTATGGGTTTCCTTGGACTTTGTCGCAAGGCAGGTAAATTGTGTTGCGGTCACGATGTTGTTAAGGAATCCATTGTAAAATCAGCAGCGGAGCTGGTTTTCCTTTCGGCAGATGCTTCCGAAAGACTTTTCAGAGAAATGGCTCACGCTTGTACCTATAACGGTAAAAATATTCCTATTATACGTACGTGTTATTCTATGGCAGATTTTGCTGAGGGAATCGGCAAAGGTTCGGGTGTTTTTTCTGTGACAGACACCGGTTTTGCCAAAAAACTACATCAACAATTCGGGGAGGAATTAGATGGCAACTACTAAATATAAAGTTGGCGAAGTTGCTAAAGACTTCGGTTTACAGAATAAAGATATTATTGAGGTTCTCGCAAAATTCTATGATGAACCCAAAAAAGCTCAGACTGCACTTGATACAAAAGAGCTTGACGTGCTTTTCGATGTTTTGACACAGGAAAACAGCATTGATGACATGTCAGTGTATTTTGCAACCAAAAAGAGCGAAGAGAAAAAAGCAGAAAAACCTGCTCCCAAAAAAGAAGAAAAGAAGCCTGAACCCAAGAAGGATGAAAAGGCTAATAAAAAGGATGCTCCTAAGAAAGAGGAGAAAAAGGCAGAAAAACCTGCTCCCAAGAAGGATGATAGGAAGCCCGAGGCTAAGGATACAAAAAAATCCGAAGCAAAGGCAGAAAAGAAACCTGCAGGTCAGTCAAATGCAAATCCTTTCAAAAAGAACGAAAAGAAAAAAGATGGCCCTATGCAGTCCAGAACAAAGGGCGAAATGCGTACCATTGACACAAGGGCAGACAATGTTGAGCTTGATAAGTATAACGAGAGATATGAAAATATCGCTCCCGTTCATTCTATCAATGATAATGTTCAGACAAAGCAAAAATTAAAACAGAAGAGCCAGCAGTACAGAAAACAGCAACAGCAGGGTATGCGTTCCAAACGCAGAGAAAGCGAAGCAGAAAGATTAAAGAGAATTGAAGCAGAGCGTGCTAAAAAGACTCTTGTTATCACCGTGCCTGAAGAAATTACTGTTGGTGACCTTGCAGCAATGCTTAAAAGAACTGCCGCTGAGGTTATCAAAAAGCTCTTCTCGCTTGGTATGATGGCAACTGTTAACCAGGTTATCGACTATGATACAGCAGAAATTGTTGCAACAGAGCTTGGTGCAAAGGTTAAAAAAGAAGTTGTTGTCACAATTGAAGAAAGAATTATCGACGACCGCGAAGATAGCGAAGAAGACCTTCTTCCCAGAAGCCCTGTTGTTTGCGTTATGGGTCACGTTGACCATGGTAAAACTTCTCTTCTTGACGCTATTAAAAACACATCTGTTACAGAAACAGAAGCAGGTGGTATTACTCAGCACCTTGGTGCTTACAGAGTAAATCTTAATGGTCAGGAAATTACTTTCCTTGATACTCCCGGTCACGCAGCCTTCACAGCTATGCGTGCAAGAGGTGCAATGGCAACAGATATTGCAATCCTTGTTGTTGCAGCTGACGACGGTATTATGCCTCAGACAGTTGAAGCTATCAACCACGCTAAGGCTGCAGGTGTTTCTATTGTTGTTGCTATTAACAAAATGGATAAGCTCGGTGCTTCTCCCGACAGAATTATGCAGCAGTTAACAGAATATGAACTCATTCCTGAAGAATGGGGTGGAGATGTTATCTGTGTTCCTGTTTCTGCAAAAACAAAAATGAATATTGATACTCTTGTTGAATCTGTTCTCCTTGTGGCAGAAATGAAAGAGCTTAAAGCTAACCCCAACCGTGCAGGTAAAGGTATTGTTATTGAAGCAAGACTTGATAAGGGCCGTGGTCCTGTTGCAACTCTTCTTGTTCAGAACGGTAC
>JAZNHK010000034.1:0-5899 GCA_045576915.1 Acutalibacteraceae bacterium | reverse complement strand
GATATCGGTGTTGCGGGTAAAGATATTCTTCTTGAATATGCTCCGGATGTTTATGAGCTTCTTGATTTGGATATGGGCAAATGCCGTATGTGTGTTGCGGGTAAAAAAGAATTTACCGATAACGGCACAAGCACACTCAGAGTTGCAACAAAATTCACTAATATCCCAAAAAGCTATTATGCGGATAAATGCCGTGATATTGATATTATAAAGCTTAACGGTTCAATTGAAATTGCACCCATTTTAGGTCTTTCAGATGTTATTGTTGATATTGTTGAAACAGGTGCAACTCTTCTTGAAAACGGACTTGAACCAAAAGAGACTATTGTTGGAATTAGTGCAAGACTTATTTCAAATAAAGCGAGTTATAAATTTAAATCAAATGTTATTGATTACATTAAAGAATCATTAGATAAAATCGTGAGGGAAAAACAGTGATTAAAATATACAAACGTAGCGAAATCTCAACTGAAGAAATTCTTGAAAGAAGCGAACAGACAATTGATGTTGAGAGTATCGTTACAGATATTATAAAAAATGTAAGAGAAAACGGTGACGAGGCACTTGTTGAATACAGCAAAAAATTTGATGGTGCAGTTGATGATGTTCTCGAGGTTACAAAGGAAGAAATTGAAGAGGCTTTAAATCAGGTTGATAGTGAGCTTGTTGAGATATTAAAGCAGGCTAAAGAGAATATCACCGCTTTCCATTCAAAGCAGGTTCGCAATTCCTTTGTTATCAATGATAATGCAGGAGTTATAATCGGTCAGAAGGTATTACCAATTGAAAAGGTTGGACTTTATGTTCCCGGTGGTACAGCGTCCTACCCATCATCAGTTCTTATGAACTGCGTTCCTGCAAAAATAGCAGGTTGCTCTGAAATTGTTATGGTAACACCTGCAAAGGAAGGCAAAATCAAACCCGTTATTCTTGCGGCGGCAAGTATTGCAGGGGTTGACAGAATCTTTAAAATCGGTGGTGCTCAGGCTGTTGCTGCTCTCGCTTACGGAACAGAAAGTGTACCCAAGGTCGATAAAATTGTTGGTCCCGGTAATGCTTTCGTTGCAGAGGCTAAAAAACAGGTTTTCGGCACAGTTGATATTGATATGATTGCAGGCCCCAGCGAAATTCTTGTTGTTGCTGACGGAACAAATGACCCTGCTCATATTGCGGCTGATTTGCTTTCTCAGGCAGAGCACGATAAAATGGCAACTGCAGTTCTTATTACTGATTGCGAAGATTTTGCAAATAAAGTAAGCGATGAACTTGAAAAGCAAATCCCGCAACTTCCAAGAGCAGAAATTGCACGTTGCTCAATTGATGCAAACGGCAAAATTATTATTACAGATTCCCTTGTTGAAGCTATGGAAACCTCAAATATTTTAGCTCCTGAGCATCTTGAAATCTGTGTGGATAATCCATTTGAATATTTGGGCTATGTAAAAAATGCAGGTTCTGTTTTCCTTGGCAAAAACTGTCCTGAGGCTCTTGGTGACTATTTTGCAGGTCCAAACCATACCTTACCCACAAGCGGTACTGCAAGATTTTCAAGCCCTCTTTCAGTTGATGATTTTGTTAAGAAAACTCAGTTTTCATATTTCAGCAAAGAGGCACTTAAAGACGTTTCTTCAAAAGTTGTGCGTTTTGCTACTGAAGAAGGACTTCACGCTCACGCAAAGAGTGTAAGTATAAGGGTGAGTGAAACTGAACCAAACAAGGTTTAATACAGTCACTTTTCCCTGTAACATCGTTAAAACTCTTGAAAGGAGAAAGCCTTTCTGCGAGTTTTGCCTTGTTACAGAAAAAATTGCCAAGTATTAAACTTCGCAGAACCTAAAATGCCCGAGTTTGCGTGCATTTGGGATTTTCTTTGGCGAAGTAATACTGGCGTATTGCGAGACAAAAAAATTACAAAGGTGCGTGAAATCGGACATTTTAGGCTTGTTTGGTTCGGTTTCACTCACCCTAGGGAGAAGAGTAATTAAAAATGAGCAAATTCCTTGACGAAAGATACAGTTCTCTTGCGGCTTATGTTCCCGGTGAACAACCACAGGACAAAAAATATATAAAACTCAATACTAATGAATCACCGTATCCGCCCAGTCCCGAAACACTTGCGGCGGCAAATAAAAGCGAAGCGGAGCTTTTAAGACTTTACCCTGACCCTGATGGTAGAATTCTTACAAAAAAACTTGCTGACCTTTATGGTGTTAAAACCGGAAATGTTTTCCTTGCAAATGGTTCGGATGATATTCTGAACTTTGCGTTTATGGCTTACTGTGCCAACGGCAGAAAATCATATTTTGCTGATATAACCTATGGCTTTTACAGTGTTTTCGCAAATCTTCACGGCTCTGATTATACAGAAATACCTTTGGAAGAGGATTTTTCAATTGATTATGAAAAATTCTGCGGTGTTGATGGTGGAGTGTTTATTGCAAACCCCAACGCACCCACAGGACTAGCTTTAAGCCTTGATGAAGTTGAAGAGGTTATTAAGTCAAACCCCGATTATGTTGTTGTAATTGACGAGGCTTATGTGGATTTTGGAGCAGAAAGTGCAGTTAATCTTGTAAATAAATACGAAAACCTTCTGGTTGTGCAGACCTTTTCAAAATCACGTTCAATGGCAGGTGCACGTTTAGGCTTTGCTATCGGTAGCGAGGAAATTATAAACGATTTGCACAAGCTTCGTTATTCTACAAATCCCTATAATATTAACCGTCTTACTCTTTCTTTAGGTGCGGCGGCAATAGATTCTCAAAGTTATTATACAGATAATTGTAAGAGAATTATTGAAACAAGGGATTATACAACCAAAGAACTCGAAGCACTTGGTTTTGCGGTTTTACCGTCAAAAGCAAACTTTGTTTTTGCAAAATCTGATAAAGTTGATGGTGAAGAATTGTATCTTAAATTCAAAGACAAAGGCGTTCTTGTCCGCCATTTTACAAAAGACAGAATTAAAGATTTTAACCGCATTACCATCGGTACATTCGAGGAAATGCAAATTCTTATAGAAAAAATAAAAGAAATTATTACGGAGGCAGTTTAAATGCGTGTTGCAGAAATAAAAAGAACAACTGCAGAAACTGATATATATGTAAAGCTTAACCTTGATGGAACAGGTCAATGCGATATTGATTCAGGTATTGGCTTTTTCGACCATATGCTTGTTCTTTTTGCTAAACATTCAAGGTTTGATTTAACTGTTAAATGCAATGGTGATATCTGGGTTGATGGTCACCACACAACAGAGGATATTGGTATTGCTCTCGGTCAGGCTTTTAAAGAAGCTATTGGTGATAAAAGAGGAATCCACAGATACGGAAGCACAATCCTTCCTATGGATGAAGCACTTATTCTTTCTGCGGTTGATATTTCGGGCAGAGCATATCTTCAGTATAATATGAATATTCCCGCACCAATGGTAGGGGATTTTGATACCGAGCTTTTAAGAGAGTTTTTTGTGGCATTTGCCTTTAACAGTGCAATCACTCTTCACCTTAAACAGCTTGACGGAGTGAACAGCCACCATATCATTGAGGGTGCTTTCAAATCTGTTGCCCGTACTCTTAAAAAGGCGGTTGCCATTGACGAAACAATGAAAAACGAGATACCCTCATCAAAAGGAGTTTTATAATGGTTGCAATAATTGATTATGGCGTTGGTAACTTGTTCTCTCTTCAATGCTCACTTAAGAAAATAGGTGTTGAAGCAGTTGTAACAAGCGATGAAAATGTAATAAAACAAGCAGACAGAATAATTCTTCCGGGTGTAGGTGCATTTGGTGATGCGGCAAAAAAGCTCCGCTCATCAGGTCTTGTTGAGCTTATCACAGAGGAAGCAAAAAACGGAAAACCTTTCTTGGGTATCTGCCTTGGTATGCAGCTTCTTTTTGAGAAAGGCTTTGAATATGGTGAACATGAGGGCTTGGGTTTCCTTAAAGGTAATGTTATACCTTTGGAAAACAAAATTCCGGATAATCTTAACATTCCTCATATGGGTTGGAATGCACTTGATTTCGTAGGTGAGAAAAGTCCGATTTTTAAATATATAAATGACGGCGATTTTGTTTATTTTGTTCATTCATTTTATGCAACTGATTGCGAAGATTCTGTTATAGCAACATCGGAATATGGTATTCCGGTTACTGCGGCAGTTGGTAAAGGTAATATATTCGGTTGTCAGTTTCACCCCGAAAAGAGTGGGGAAATCGGATTGAAAATACTTAAAGCATTCTGTGAAATATGAGGTAATACAATGAAAATTTTTCCCGCAATTGATTTATATGAGGGTAAAGCTGTCAGACTTTTAAAGGGTAACTATAACGATTTAACAGTTTATTCCGAAAATCCTATTGAAATTGCAAAGGATTTTGAAATTCAAGGTGCGACCGAGCTTCACACAGTTGACCTTGAGGGCGCTCGTGACGGCGGAACTCCCAATATTGATATAATAAAAAGCTTTGTTGAAAACACTTCTCTTAATGTTGAGGTAGGTGGCGGTATTCGTTCAATGGAAACCGTTAAAGCATACCTTGAGGCAGGCGTTACCCGTGTTATTTTAGGTACTGCCGCAGTAACTGATGAAGAATTCTTGAAAACTGCCGTTGAAACCTACGGAGATAAAATCGCAGTTGGTGCAGACATTAAAGACGGCAAGGTTGCAATTAAAGGTTGGGTTGAAAAATCCGAATACGGCACATTTGAGTTTTTTGAAAAGCTTCAGAAAATTGGTGTTTCAACTGTTATTTGCACCGATATTTCCAAGGATGGTGCAATGCAAGGCACAAACAGAGAGCTTTATAAAGAACTTTCTGAAAAGTTCAGTGTGAATATTATTGCATCAGGCGGTGTTTCAACTCTTGATGATATTACCGCTCTTAACAAAATGAATCTTTTTGGTGCAATTATCGGCAAAGCCTATTACACAGGTGCAATTAAAATAAGCGATGCATTGGAGGCAGTTAAATGATTACAAAAAGAATTATTCCCTGCCTTGATGTCAGAAACGGAACAGTTGTTAAGGGTACAAATTTCAAAGACCTTAACGAAATTTCTTCACCTGTTCAGTTGGCGGAATATTATAGCTCTCACGGAGCAGATGAACTTGTTTTTTATGATATAACCGCTTCATCCGATGGCAGAAAGCTTTTTACTGATATACTTACCCAGACTGCATCAAAGGTTTTTATTCCTTTGACTGTTGGCGGTGGCATCAATACTCTCGATGATTTTGACAGGGTTTTAAAATGCGGGGCAGATAAGGTAAGTGTTAATTCAGGTGCTATAAGAAATCCTGATTTGATTCACGCGGCAGCAGAAAAATACGGTGACCAATGCGTTGTTCTTTCTGTTGATGTGAAACGTGTTGACGGACAATTCAAAGTATTCGCCAAAGGTGGTAGAGAGAATACCGGTCTTGACGCTCTTGAATGGATTAAGCGCGGTGTAAGTAATGGTGCAGGTGAAATCGTTGTAAACTCCATCGATACCGATGGTGTGAAAAAAGGCTTTGATATTGAAATGCTCAAAGCTGTTTGTGATATTGTAAATGTACCCGTAATTGCATCCGGTGGTGCAGGCGGAAAGCAGGATTTTGTTGATTTGTTCAATACTGTTCCCGGGGTGAGTGCAGGTCTTGCAGCATCTATTTTCCACTATGGCGAAGTAACAATTGACGATTTAAAGAAAACTCTTAATGAGAATAACATAACAGTGAGGTTATAATATGTTTGATATAGAAAAACTTAAATTTGATGAAAAAGGTCTTATTCCTGCAATCGTTGTGGATGATGAAACCAATCAGGTTCTCACTCTTGCATATATGAATAAGGAAAGCCTTGGGATTTCCCTCGAAAAGAAAAAAACTTGCTTCTGGAGTCGTTCAAGACAGG
>JAZNHK010000033.1:0-24595 GCA_045576915.1 Acutalibacteraceae bacterium | reverse complement strand
CTATTATGAGATTTTCGTGTAAATCTCCAACGGTCATTATTGTAAACTTTCCGTTGTTGAATTTAAGTTCCTTGTTCATAAAAGCACATCTTTCTTTGGGGATGATATTGTATAAAAAATGAAATATAATATTCTAAAAAGCCGCCCAACAGGACGGCTTTTGTTTCGCGATAATTATTCAGCAGCAACCTCTGCAGCTTCTTCAACGGGAGCAGACTCAACTGTTGCGTTGTAAGCATCTGCAAGGTTGTTGAGGTATTTGATTTTATAAACGCTGCTAACAATGGGAAGAATTCTCCAAATCATTACGAACATACCGCCGTGTTTGAGAGTGATGTTGTAGTCTTTAGCTTTCTGATACATTCTTTCAACCATCTGATAGTTCCAAACGAACGCATAAATGCCGAAGCTGAAAATATCGAGAAGGAAAACGAGAATGTAGTGGCCGCTTTCTTTGTTATCGCCATCGCAGATTTTGTTAAGGTCATTTGTCCATTTTGTCCAGAAGAAAAGACCATAAATTCCAAGAGTTATAAGGTTGAGGAAAATAAATTTACCTGTTTTTCTTTTCTTAATCATAATTATTGCCTCCAAAAAGCATTGTATTGATAAATGTCAGTGTGGAATATCACACCAGTTACCTTATAGTAAATAATACTATAATAAAGGTTTATTGTCAATAAGTATTTGTATATAAAAACAAATCACGATTCAACAAAAAGCTTTTGTTGAATCGTGATAATAATCAGTTTTCAAAAAATGAAAGCTCGTCATTTTTTTGCTGTTCTTTGTATTGCTGAAGTCTTGCTTTGATTTTATCAGCAGGGTTAAGAAGGCTGGAAACAGAACAATCGTGGTTAAGAGTATCAATAATAAGAGAGCAATATTTACTCATATCAACCTCAAAATACCAAGGCTTCTGGAGAAGTTCAGGTGTTCTGTAAACAAGGTTTGTTGTGAAAACACCGTTTATGTTGCCTGCTTCATAGGCTTTATCAAATTCCTGAAGACCATTGCAGAAAAGACCGAAGCTTGTGCAAATGAAAATGCGGTTTGCTTTAAGCTCTTTAAGCTTTGTAGCAACTTCAATCATGGAGTCGCCTGATGAAATCATATCGTCAATAATAAGGCAATCCTTACCCTCAACATCGTCACCAAGGAATTCGTGAGCAAGAATGGGGTTTCTGCCGTTAACAACAATGGAATAGTCACGACGCTTGTAGAACATACCAAGGTCAATTCCGAGAACTGTTGAATAGTAAATACAACGACCCATACCGCCTTCATCAGGAGAAATAACCATCAGATTATCGTGGTCAATTTTAAGGTCTTTGAAGTTCTTTGTGAGTGCTTTTACCATCTGGTATGTAGGTGCAACATTTTCAAAGCCTTTAAGAGGGATTGCGTTCTGAACTCTGGGGTCGTGAGCATCGAAGGTGATGATGTTTTCAACGCCCATATCAATGCAAAGCTCCTGAAGTGCAATTGCACAATCAAGAGATTCTCTTCTTGAACGCTTGTGCTGTCTGCCTTCATAAAGCATAGGCATAATAACGTTAATTCTTCTAGCTTTACCTTCAACTGCAGAGATTGCACGTTTAAGGTTTGCATAGTGCTCATCGGGGGAATAGTGGCATTCATAACCGTACATTTTGTAGGTAACACCATGGTTAAAGCAATCGCAGATAATGTAAATATCGTAACCACGAACTGTTTCGTGAAGAAGGCATTTACCTTCGCCTGAACCGAATCTTGTGAAATCTGCATCAACAATGAATGTTTTTCTCTGGTAGCCGTAGAAAGCGATTGTATCTTTGTGCTCACTTTCACGCTCTTCTCTCCAGGATGTGAGATAGTTATCAATTTTTTGTGCAAGTTCTTCGCAACCGGGAGTTGCAATAATTCCTAAAGGACCAACAGGAATTGTGTTGGGAATACCGAATGCATCTGCCATCGCCTAAACCTCCGTATGTTTTTATATTATTTATTGTACTAATAATTTCTTCTCTTTTCAAGTGAATTCGATAAAATATAACATTAAAATTTATTGTCATATTATTCCATCATTTTGTAAGATGTTACAAAAATAACGGTAGCTCAATAATGAACTACCGATTTATAAACTGAAATCATCTTTTGTGAAGTCACCTGAAAAGGTAATAACCTTAGGTTCTCTTTTAAAAGGGTCATATTTGAATTTTTTACAATGAGAAAAAGATTGCATAATTCCGCCGATTTTGCGGCAAAGCACAGTCTGATCATCGCCAACAGGAGAGCCGTGCTCACAGAAAGCACATTGTGGCTCTGTGTTTTTATTAAAAATTTTAAGTGCCACAATACCGCCTCCTCAGTGTGATAAGAGCATTTTAACACACTTTTTTGCGGTTATCAACCTCCAAAATCAAAAGAATGCACATAATTAACAGAATAATTGTTGCAGCGGTACTATGATAAAGGGTGAACTGCATCTTTGATGTGGATATAATTGCAACAACCTCCTGACTACCGGGAAAGAGCTTTATAATAAACGAACAGTAAAGGCTGCTCAAAGCGGCATTTATAAGTCTGGCACATATAAAAAATTTTGGTTTTACGCCACATTCAGTAGAATATTTAAGACATTGACAGATTACTGCCAAGCCACCAAAGCTTAAAATACCTGCAATAATTGGTAAGCTGAGTCCGGTTTCAGAGGCGTTTTTGCAGCCTAGAGTTACCTCTGCAACAGATTTAATCAGTGTAAGTGCAGAGCTTTGGAATATTAAGCCATCACAGAAGGCGGAAATCACAGAAAATGTCAGCATCCATCCGCATACGCTAAGCATAGCTTCGCCGGCATCAGAAACAGATTTCACAAAAATGTTTTTGTTTTTGTTGTTTTTTTCGCATTTTAGAGAGTGATATGTATCATCAGTAATAAATCTGCAGAAAAAACCTACGGTCAAAGAAGCCAGAACACAGGATGCGTATAGAATGAAACCACTTTGGGTGTTTCCTAACATAAATGTACCTACTGCAGTAATTGTAAAAGCGGGACTGGGATTTATGCACCAATAAAATAGTCGTTCGGTTTCATTCTGAGTGATTTTTCCTTCTTTGTTGAAATCGTTTATAAGTTTTGCACCGATTGGATAACCGCCCAGAAGACCCATAACAAAAGGCATTATTCCATAGCCATTGGTTTTAAAAATATATCTGAATGGTTTTTCAAAAAGCTTTTTAATGAATTGCGAAATATCACTCTTAGATACATAGGAAGAAAGCACCATAAAAGGGAATAATGCAGGTATCAGATTGTTCCCTAAAAGCTCAAAACCATTTTTTATACCCGTGACAGTAAATTTCGGATGAAGAACAAGGCAAACTGAGATTGCTGATACGATTATCAAAGTGACCAGATTTTTTAATAACAATGAAGAAAGTTTTTTCATATGTAACACCCCACAAATATATTTTATGTTTTTTGTGCATAAAAATATAATAGCGTTTGTGATGTCAAACTGAATTTTTTGAGAAATCTTAGTAAAAGAAAGGGCGATTTTTTGGGATTTAATCCTTTGAAAAATATAAAAGAGAATAACGAAAATGCCGGAATTGAGTTGTACGGAAATAAAAGAATAATAGTCCTTGATTGTAAATGTGTAATAGATTTTTCTGATGAATGTATAGTTCTTAATATTGGGTCGCTGAATATGAAAATTCGAGGAGAAAATCTCGCGATTTCTACCTTTAGTTATGGTCAGACAGATGTTACAGGCGAGATAGTGAGCATAGAATTTGAGAGGGCATAGCAATGATACAGATTTTAAGATTGTTAAGAGGCTACATAGAGTTTTGTGCAGAGGGTGGTTTTCCCGAAAGATTTATAAATCTTTGCAAAATTAACGGGATAAATTTGTGGAACGTTAAAAATGATGGTGTAAAGGTTTATGCCTGTACAACAACAAAAGAGTTTGAAATGATTTATCTGGCGGCTGAAAACTCGGGAATGGCTATAAAAACAGAAAAAATACGGGGATTAAAGCACTTCTCGATGAGCCATAAATGGCGGTGTGGTGCGTGTTTGGGCATCATATCAGCATTTTTGTTCTGGTTTTTTATGTCAGGCTTTATCTGGGAGATAGAAATTATAGAAACAAATGGTGTAAATGTAGAAGCCTTTACAGAAAGTCTGGAAGAATTAGGTGTGAAAATAGGGGCGAGGAAGTCGAAAATTGATATAATTCAGGTGCAGAATCAGCTGATGAATGAATATAAAGAATTGCTTTGGGTGTCGCTTAATATTTTTGGCGGTAAGGTACAGGTTGAAATGAGTGAATTTATTGAGCAAAAGGAGATAACTGATACCAAAAAACCAATAAATCTTGTGGCATCCAAAAAAGGGCAGATTACACTTGTGAAAGGGTATAAGGGTGTTAATGAGGTTAAAGAGGGTGATAATGTAACTGAGGGTGCACTTCTTATTTCAGGCGTGTTAAAAAATGCTGATGGAAGCGAATCTTTTGTTCACGCAAAAGGCGAAGTTTTTGCCAGAACAAAAAATAAAGAAAGTGTTGTTTATCCGTTGAAAAATAAATGTAACATTACTCAAAACAGTAACCAAAGATATTCTCTTTATGCTTTTTCACTTAAAATACCATTCGGATTAAAAACCAATGGCGGATTTTTAACAGAAGCTACGGTTTTTATTGAGAGCGGAAAAACTGTTTTACCTGTTGGTATAATAAGAGAGGATAATTTAAGTTTTTATAATAAAACCATCGAGTGTAGCTATCAGGAAGCAGTGCTTTTGGCACTTAGTGATGTGGTTAAAATAAAAAGACAGGAATATAATCCGACAAAGCTTGAGAAGGTTGAATATAAAATAAACAGAAAAGAAGATGAAGTGCAGGTTGATATGATTATCGATTGTGTTGAGGATATAGCAACCGAAAAAGGAATTTATATGGAAAAATAAAGAAAAAACTGTGAGTTTTTCATATTTTATTTACATAAATTTAGTAGACATTTACAAAAAATATGTTATACTTAATAATGTATAGACATTAAATTACAAAAGAAGGTATTAAAAACGGAACAGATAATCAATGTTGACAGAATGGAACAGGCAGTCAGCTTGTTTGGTAGCTTTGACGAGAATATTTTAATAATCGAAAAATCCTTTAATGTGGATGTGATCAGTCGCGGTTCGGATATAAAAGTCAATGGTGAGCCTGAAAATGTGAGTAAAGCAGTTAAGGCAATCAATGGTCTTTTAATGCTTCTGAATCGAGGTGAAACTCTAAATGAGCAAAATGTACGATACGTCATCTCTCTTGTAGATGACGGCAATGAGGACAAGCTTGTTACAATGAGTGGTGACTGCGTTTGCATTACAAGCAAGGGTAAGCCTGTTAAACCCAAAACTCTGGGTCAGAAGAAATATGTTGAGTCTATAAAAAACAACACAATTGTTATTGGTGTCGGCCCTGCAGGCACCGGTAAAACCTATCTTGCAGTTGCAATGGCGGTCAATGCCTTCAGAGCGAAAGAGGTCAACAGAATTATTCTTACTCGTCCTGCAGTTGAAGCGGGCGAAAAGCTTGGCTTCTTACCCGGCGATTTGCAGAGCAAGGTTGACCCATATCTCCGCCCTCTTTATGATGCTCTTTTTGATATGCTTGGTGCAGAAAATTTCAACAAATATCTTGAAAGAGGTAATATTGAAGTTGCACCATTGGCATATATGCGAGGCAGAACTCTTGATGACAGCTTCATAATTCTTGATGAAGCACAGAATACAACACCTGAACAGATGAAAATGTTTTTGACCCGTATGGGCTTCAACTCCAAGGTTGTTGTTACGGGTGACGTTACACAGATAGATTTGCCCGATGGCAAACGTTCAGGTCTTGTTGAGGTAACCAAGATTCTTAAAAATATGGAGCAAATCGATATCGTTCGTTTTACAGGACAAGATGTTGTAAGGCACAAGCTTGTTCAGGATATAATCAGAGCCTATGAAAAATATGAGGAGGCAAAGAAGAGAAAATGAAAGAGAAAATAAAAGTAATTATCACAAATGACCAGAAAGAGGTTAAAATTCCCACAGGTGTAAGATTGCTTGTCAGACGTTGCTGTAATGCAGTTCTCACATTTGAGGATTTCTCTGAACCTGCAGAGATAAGCGTTACCTTTGTTGATGATGAAAGAATTCATGAAATCAATAAAGAGCACAGAAATATTGATAGTAGTACAGATGTTTTGTCCTTTCCCTTAGGTGAAAACGGTGTGTATGACAGAAACCTCGCTACGGGTGCGTGTCTTTTAGGTGATATTGTTATTTCCGTACCTACTGCGGTTCGCCAGGCAAAAACCTACGGACATTCTCTTCAGAGAGAAATCGGCTTTCTTACAGTACATTCTATGCTCCACCTTTTAGGCTATGACCATGTTAATGGCGGTATTGAAGCAGTACATATGCGTGAAAAGGAAGAGCACGTTTTAACCGCTCTCGGACTCAAACGAAACGAATCTTACTATATGGATTCCGAGGAGGAATAAAAAATGAAGGACGTAAAAAGCCTTTTCAAGAGCTTTTCGTATGCTTTTAAAGGCTTTGGGTGGATGGTAACTCATGAGCGTAATTTTAGAGTCCATCTCAGCTGCCTTATCTATATGTTTTACTACCTTTTGAGATATGATTTTTTTGTTGTTTCAAGGACGGAGTTTGCAATTTTGTTACTAGCTTCAGCTATGGTAATAGGCGGAGAAATGTTCAATAGCGGTATTGAAAAGGCGGATGACTCGGTTTCAAAAGAAAAAAGGCACACTATTGAGATTTCAAAAGATGTTTCAGCAGGTGCGGTGCTTGTGTTTGCAGTGTTTGCTGTGCTTTGCGGTATTGTTATTCTTTGGCAGCCCGAAGCTTTTAAACTGCTTTTTAATCATTACAAGCAAGAGCCATTATACATACTTTGGTTTGCATTAAGTGTAGTTGTAATGACTTTATTTATTTTTAAATTCGATTTTAAGAAAAAAGGGGAAAATGATGACTGATAAAAAAACTGCTTTTATAGCTATTGTCGGAAGACCCAATGTAGGAAAATCTTCGATTCTTAATAATCTTTTAGGTCAGAAGGTGGCAATTGTTTCCTCAAAGCCCCAGACCACAAGAACAAAAATTATGGGTGTGCTCACAGAAGACAATGTTCAGCTTGTTTTTACAGATACTCCCGGTTTTCATAAGCCTAAAACAAAATTAGGCGAAAAAATGATAAAAGCCGTTGATGATAGTATAGGCGGTGTTGATTCCTGCCTTTTTGTTACAGAAGCCAAGGGCGAAATAAAAGAAGCAGAGTTGGATTTGCTAAAAAAACTCAAAGCTGAAAGGATTCCCGTTGTTCTTGCAATTAACAAAATCGATATGCTCAGCGACAAGCAGGAGCTTATGGGACGTATTCTCGAGCTTACAAAATATCTTGATTTTGAAGCGGTTATACCTGTAAGTGCCCGTGAAAACGATGGTATGGACGAGCTTAAAGATGAGCTTTTCAAACTCGCTGCACCATCGGAATTTTTCTTCCCCGAGGATACTCTTACAGACCAACCTGAAAGAGTTCTTGCAGCAGAGATGATAAGAGAAAAAATTCTCCATAAATTAAGCGATGAAATTCCACACGGTATTGCGGTGTCAATTGAGAGAATGAAAGAACGTGAGGATAAGCCAATTATTGATATTGAGGCTGTTATCTACTGTGAAAGAGAAAGTCACAAGGGTATAGTTATCGGCAAAAAAGGTTCTATGCTTAAAGAAATTTCAACAAATGCACGTCACGAGCTTGAACAGTTTTTTGAGTGTAAAATCAATCTTCAATGCTGGGTAAAGGTTAAAGAAGATTGGCGGAATCGCGAAGGCTTAATCCATAATTTTGGCTTGGATTGATTTGGCAACTTTTAAATAACTCGATACAGAATAAAGAAAACTCCAACGAATAAAATACTATGGACTATATTTTATGGAGTTGCTTTAATGAACGAAAAAGAGCTTTGGGAAAAGTTTTATAATGGTGGGAAAATTGCGGATTATCTGGAATACCGCATTTGCGTTAATATGAAGGACGAGGAGTCAGAAAATAGTGGTAAAAATAACCGCACCGGGTCTTGTAATCAGAGAACAGAGTATCGGTGAAGCCGATAAACTTATAACCGTGCTTACGGCAAAGCACGGTCTTGTTCGTGCTTTTTCAAGAGGTGCAAAAAAAACCAAAAGTAAGAAGCTTGCTGCTACATCTCTTCTCTCATATTCCGATTTTACGTTCACTAAAACAAGAGATGCTTTCTCTGTGGAGGATGCACTTGTAAAAGAGGTGTTTTTTGAGCTTCGGAGTGATGTTAAAAAAATGGCTCTTGCGCAGTATTTTTGTGAACTCGCGTATGAATTCTGCGAGGAGGATTTTGAGTCGGAGGAGATTCTCCGGCTTTTTCTTAATGCACTATGGCTACTTAAGGACGGGAAAAAGTCACCTGAATTTATAAAAGCGGTGGTTGAGCTCCGTCTGATGTCCTTAAGCGGTTATATGCCTGATCTCGTGGCTTGTGAAAAATGCGGAGAATACGAAACTGAATATATGTATTTTTCAACCGAGCACGGAAAACTTTTTTGCAATAATTGTGCTCTTGTCGATTTCAGTAAATGTGTAAGCCTTTCTGTTATTATGGCTATGAGATACGTTATATTTTCTGATTTTGATAAAGTTTTTTCTTTTTCACTGAGAGAAAAGGCTTTAGAAGTTTTCCGTGTTATATGTGAAGAATATTTACTTAACAAAACCCAAAGAAAATTTAAAACCTTAGAGTTTTACAATGTTATAAAGGATTAACTATGAGCGAATTAAACAGACATTTAAAAGCACTTGAATACGATAAAATTCTGGAAATGGCAATGAAAAGAGCGTGTAATGATGACGCACGTGATATTATTGCATCTATAAGGCCGGAAACAAGTGTTAATATGGCACAGAATCATATAGATATGACTGAAAATGCCTACATATTATTGGCGAAATACGGTGGTCCATCATTTGGTGGGCTTAAAAATGTTAATAACTCTCTTGCCCGTGCAGCTGCCGGCGGTGTTCTTTCAATGAAAGAACTTCTTGATATTGGTTCAACTGTCAGAACAGTTCGTGGCATAAGAGAATGGCGTAATAATAGCGGCGGTCAGGATGAATTGAAAATTGATTTGTATTTCAATTCACTTATGCCAAATAAATATCTTGAAGATAAGATTTTTTCAGCAATTCTTACGGAAGATGAAATGAGCGATAATGCTTCACCCGAGCTTGCATCTATACGTCGTCAGATAAAAAATAAAGAGAACAGTGTACGTGACCAATTAGAAAAGCTCATCCGCTCTCAGAAGCTTAAAACTGTTTTGCAGGATGCGATTGTTACCCAACGAAACGGCAGATATGTTGTGCCCGTTAAAAGCGAACACAGGGCATCGGTTTCAGGTCTTGTTCACGATACTTCCTCAACAGGTGCAACCGTTTTCGTTGTGCCTGCAGGCGTTGTTGAGGCAAATAACGACATCCGTGTGTTAAGAGGTAAGGAAGCTCAGGAAATTGAGAGAATTTTATATGAACTTTCTGTTGAAGCAGGCGGATTTATTGAAGAAATAAAGGGTAGCTATGAATGTGCGGTGGAAATAAATGTTATTTTCTGTAAAGCGCATCTTGCTTATGATATGAAAGCCACAATACCGGTTCTTAACGACAAGGGTATAACAGATTTAAAGAAAGCAAGACACCCTTTAATTGACTCTAAAAAGGTTGTTGCAACCGATATCCGTTTGGGCTCGGATTTTGATACACTTGTTATTACAGGTCCTAATACGGGTGGTAAAACAGTTGCCATAAAAACAATTGGTCTTCTTTCTGCTATGGCATCAAGCGGATTTATGATTCCCGCAGGGGATGAAAGCAAAGTCAGTGTTTATGATGATATTCTGGTTGATATTGGTGATGAGCAAAGTATAGAGCAGTCTTTGTCCACATTTTCATCCCATATGGTGAATATCGTTAATATTCTTAAAATTGCAGGAGCAAAATCTCTTGTTCTTATTGACGAATTGGGTGCGGGTACTGACCCTGTTGAGGGTGCGGCACTTGCTATGGCGATTCTTGAAGAACTTCATATAAAGGGTGCAAAAATTGCCGCTACAACACACTATGCAGAGCTTAAAGCATACGCTTTGCAGACTGCAAGAGTTGAAAATGGTTCTTGCGAATTTGATGTGAACAGCTTAAGACCTACTTACAGACTACTTATAGGTATTCCTGGTCGTTCAAATGCCTTTGCAATTTCCGAAAGGCTCGGTATTGATAAAAGTATTATTGACAGGGCAGGAGAGCTTGTTTCTTCGGAAAATACGCGATTTGAAGATGTTGTTGATATGCTTGAAAAGAGCCGTCTTGAAATGGAGGACGAGCGTTCAAAGGCAAGGCAGATTACAGAATCTGCAAGAGCAGATAAAGAAAAAGCGGAAAAGCTTCTTAAGGATGCTCAGTTCAGACGTGACAGAGAGCTTGAAAATGCTCAGGGTGAAGCTTTAAGAATCGTTGAAAAAGCCAAGAGAGAGGCAAATGCACTTCTTAATGAAGTTGAAAAACTGAAAAAAGAAGCAAAGCAAACCAAAGATGCGGCGGATTTGGCAAGAAGAGCAAAATCTGCGGTTAACGCCCATCTTGATGCAATAAACAGTGCGGTTAATCCTGTTTTCGGTTCTATTGAAGATGATGAGGATTATACTCTTCCCAGACCTCTTGAAATAGGCGATACCGTTTATTGCAAAACCATCGGAAAAAATGCAAATGTTACCGCCCTTAAAGACAAAAAGGGTAATGTGGAAATTGCGGCAGGTATGCTAAAAATGAGAGTTAAGGAAGACTCTCTTCGTCTTGTTGAAAAGCCTAAACAAAAAGAAAATAAAAAAAGACAGGTTTCCACAACAAGAGTTATGGGCGAAAGCAAATCAACAATGGCGATTAACAACCGTTGCGATTTGCGTGGTCTTATGGTCGACGAGGCTATAATTGTTCTCGACCGATTCCTCGATGATTTGCTTCGTTCAGGACTTACAGAATGTACAATAATTCATGGCAAGGGAACAGGTGCTCTTAGGGCAGGGGTTACCCAATATCTAAAAAGTGACCCCAGAATCAGAACCTTCCGTTTAGGAACCTTCGGCGAAGGTGAAAACGGGGTTACAATAGCAGAGATAAAGTGAAGAAATGTATTGCCTTCGCACTAAATCGTAAGGTACAAGCTTGCCATACTACAGAATAGAGAAAAAGTAATCTTTATTGTATTTTTTATAAATAAAAAAATCCACATACTTATTTCAAATGAATTAAGTGTGTGGATTTATTTTGTTTCTGTATGCTTTTTAGGGTAGGGTTTCATTTCATCGGTTTCTTCTATAAGGTAATCAACAGAGGTATCATAAAATCTTGAGAGTTTAATAAGCACTTGTAAGGGGATTTGCCTTTTGCCTGTTTCATATTGAGTGTAAGTATTGCGGTTGCAATTTAAAATTTTAGCAATTTCAGCTTGCGTTAAATCTTTATCTTCTCTTAAATCCCTTATTCGCATACCCTCACCACCTTGAAATTGAAACATCAATTATAATATAAAATATAACAGCATAATCTTGACAAATGTCACAAGTTGTGACATAATCGGGTTGTGTTCAAGCAAATTTATACAAGAGTTTAACCAAGCGGAAGAAGTTTTCAGTATTAGAGGATGAGATGACACAATGCTTCGTAAACCAAATAAAAAAAATATTGTTAGTGGTTTGCTGTATGATGCCAAATACAATAAAGCATTGCTAACTATGTTAATTTTACCGATGCTCATTCTTATTGTATTTAATTACGTTCCTTTATATGGTTTGCAAATTGCTTTTAAGGATTATAAAGCATTGCAAAATATGTGGGAGGCTGAGTGGGTTGGACTTAAATTTTTCAAGAAGTTTTTTGAGTATTATGGCTTTGAAGACCTTCTTAAAAATACTATCTTACTCAATACATATGATTTACTTGTTGCTCCTGTTCCATTAGTATTCGCTCTTTGTATGAATTATTTCCCAAACAAAAGAATAAAAAATATGATCCAAACTGTTGCTATAACCCCACATTTTATTTCGTTGGTTGTTGTGTGTAGTTTGGTTTTGCGGTTTTTAAGTGTTGATGGAGTAGTAAATGACATCATAGAGTTGTTTGGTGGAGAGCGTGTTAATTTTCTTACGAATGGTTCGTTGTTCAGGAGTATTTATGTGTGGAGTGGTGCATGGCAAAACACAGGGTTTAGTGCAATTGTGTATATCTCTACATTGGCAGAGGTTTCTAAATCTCAACATGAAGCTGCCTCAATGGATGGTGCTAATATTTTGCAGAAAATAAGGTACATTGATTTACCCAATGTTTTACCTATGTTTGCTGTTAATCTTGTATTTCGTTGTGGTGCAATGCTTAGTAATAATTATGAGAAAGTTTTATTATTGCAAAACAACTTTAATTTGGATTATTCTCAGGTTATTTCTACTTATACATATGAAATTGCATTCAAAGGAATTGTCCCTCAATATTCACTTTCCACAGCGGTTGGGATAATGACTGCAATAGTTAATCTTGTTATGCTTTTAATGGTGAAAAAAGCAACAAAAAACTGGGAGAAAATTGATGAATAACATTTTAAAAAAATCGCGTAGAAAGATTAAGCACTCCCGGACGGATAAAATTATATCCGCATTATGCATGTTTATAGGGCTCGCTTTTTTTGTAACGTTTGCTTATCCGGTAGTATATGTTTTAGTTTCATCTCTCAGTACCGAATCTATGAGAACGGATATTTCTCTTGTACCAAATGAGATTTCTTTAGAAGGGTATAAAGAGGTAATGACCGATTCTACTGTATTAAGAGGGTTTGTTAATTCGGTAGTTTATACTGGTACAGGCACAATTGTGTCTCTTGCAGTTACTATTCTTTTTGCATATGTTCTTTCGAGACCAACCTTTAAAAATGCAAAGTTTGTTACTATTCTTCTTATGCTCACCCTTTATTTCAGTGGCGGGATGATACCAACATACTTAGTTGTCAAAAAATTAGGTCTTTTGAATACAATGTGGTCACTAATTTTGCCGGTGTGTATATCTGTGTACAATATTTTCCTTGTTAAGTCATATTTCACAAATAAAATATCGAAAGAGTTATACGATGCAGCAGTTATAGACGGATGTGGTCATTGGCGATTTTTATTAAAAATTGTTTTACCCATGTCATCCTCGTTTCTAATGGTTATCGCATTATTTTTTGTTGCGTCATATTGGAATTCATACTTTATGGCTACAATTTTCATTACCGATATGGATAAATTGCCGTTAGCTAATGTTTTGAATAACATTTTAATTAAAAATCAGGATTCGTCATTGAGTGCGGGTATTTTTAATTCTTCTTCTAATGTAAGTGTGGAACAAAAGAAGAAGCTCATTGAATATGCTCTTATTGTTTTGTCATCATTACCGGTTATATCCTTCTTTGCAATAACCAAAAAGCATATGGGGAAGGATTATATATCAGGAAGTGTAAAAATGTAATAAAGTCGTGTCAACACGATTAAATAAAAAAAGTTAGGAGAATGTACTATGTTAAAAAAATCAATCAGCGTGTTATTGGTGTTGGTTATGCTTTTTTCTTTTGCCTCATGTAAAAAAGACGTTACTACAACAAATACCAACGATAAGTATTCGGATTCAGGAGTTTTCCCAATCGTTGAGGAACCAGTAGAATTGACAGTTTGGGCTATTCTTTCCTCCGATATCACCGATTACGAAACCAATTATCAATCCGAGTGGTATGAAGAACTAACAGGCGTAAAAATCAATTGGATTAATGTGCCTGCTCAAGGTTGGGCTGACGCTTTCCAAAATTCTGTAATGAGTGGAGAATTCCCTGATATATATCTATATGATTTTTCAACAGAAGAAGTGAAAATTTGTGCTGAATATGGTGCAGTTATTCCTCTTAACGACCTTATTGAAGAACATTGTCCCAATATCAAGAAAATTCTTGATGAAAATGAAAATCTGAAAAAAACTATAACAAGCACGGACGGGAATATATACACTCTTTTTACAGAATCTTATGAAGTGAGTGCATATAAGCAGAAGCTTTGGGTTAATGTTGATTGGCTTGAAAAATACACAAAGGATACCGGAAAAGGTATGCCCCAAACAACCGACGAATTTAAAGAAATGTTGCTTTATTTTAAAGACAATGATATGAATGGTAATGGCGACAAAACTGATGAAATTCCTTATATGGGTGTAAATGGCGTAGATGGTATGTATAACCTCTTTGGTTCGTTTATTCCAAGTAACTCCTCGAGCGAAGGTTATGGTTGTTATAGTGATAAAAACGATGAAATAAAATTTGCTTATAATACAGAAGAGTTTAGGGATGCTTTGAAGTATGTAAATGAACTTTATGAACTTGGTTGTATTTCAGACCAGTCTTTTACAATCAATTATGAAGATAGGTATAAATACACAAGTGGAAATCCTACTGATGTTACTGTAGGTGTTGCAACAGGTGTTAGTGCTGCTGATGTTGTTCAACTTTCCGGAGAGGGTTGTTTAGACTACTCTGACTATGTGGCTATTGCACCTCTTGAAGGTCCGGATGGAGAACGTAGCATAATTAGTTCAACAGGAGAACAAACCATTGCACTTAAAAATGCAATTACATCTTCTTGTAAATACCCTGAAATAGCTGCAAAGTGGCTTGATTACTGGTACAGCGAAGAAGGACGTCTTTGGGGTATAAATGGTGGTTTGGAAGGCGAACACTGGTCTTATGAAGATGGGGAATCTGTTGATGGTGAAGGAAAGGTTATTTCTCACTCTGCTGAAATTGAGCCGGAAAACTTCTGTTGGTCCGGCAAGGGCGTAAACTATGCTTTAACAGAGGCTGATTTTGGTCGTATGAGTATTAAAGATATTTCAACTAATAATCAGCTTGCAACATATATGGCTAACGTTGAATATCGTCCTTACGCTACTGTATCACCTTGGCCATCAATTGTGTGGGCTGGAGAAGAATATGAAGATATTGCAATTGAGTATTCAGAACTGGTAAAACTCGTAAAAGATGAGGTATGTAAGGCTTATTCCTCGTTTATACTTGGGGATAAGGATATCAATAACGATAGCGAATGGAACTCTTATATTAGCACCTTGGATGATATCAATGTAAAAAGATTTGTGGAGTTAGTTGAAATTTACATTTCGTTAGGTGATAAATAAAAGGTGATGATACACGTATATGTCAAAGATTGATATAAATGGTGTTGGTAAAGTATACGAAAACGGATTTGAAGCATTGAAAGATGTTTCTTTTTCATCTGAGGAAAACGAGTTTATAGTTGTTGTAGGCCCTTCCGGATGTGGTAAAACAACGCTTTTGCGATTAGTTGCGGGGCTTGATAATGTAACATCCGGACATATCCGGATTGATGATAAAGATATAACCGATTGTGAACCAAAACTTCGTGATGTTTCTATGGTGTTTCAAAATTATGCACTATATCCGCATATGACGGTTTTTGAAAATATTGCGTTTCCTTTAAAGTTGAGGAAAGTACCTAAAAAAGAAATTCAAAAGCGGGTTGGAAGTGTTGCTGAAATGCTTGACCTTAAAGATTTTTTGAAACGAAAGCCCAAAACTCTTTCAGGAGGACAAAGACAACGTGTTGCTATTGGTAGAGCAATAATTCGTGAGCCAAAGATTTTTATTTTTGATGAACCGCTGTCTAATCTTGATGCTGATTTAAGAGAATTTACACGACAGGAAATAAAAAAGTTGCATAAAAAACTCAACTCTGTATTTCTTTATGTTACACACGATCAAGTAGAAGCAATGACAATGGGAGACCGAATTGTGGTTATGAAAAGTGGAAAAATTCAGCAATTTGATACTCCTAAAAATATTTATGAAAAACCGAAGAATGAATTTGTAGCAAAATTCATAGGAACTCCAAAAATCAATTTTGTTAGCAATGATTTCTATACTTACGTGACCGGTAAGGAAATATACTCTGAATCAATAAGAATCGGAATAAGACCGGAACATATTTCTATTGAAAAAGAGTTGAATAATGTTTCTGAATGTGTCGTATCTAATATTGAAGTTTTGGGTAAAGACATACACATACATTTGCTTTACAAAGAAACGCAAGAAATTGTAGTTTGTCAGCCACAAGCAACATTTGATTTTGATATTCATATAGGTGATTGTGTTCGTTGTAGTGTTTCGGAAGAAAAAATACTGTTTTTTGACAAAAAAAATAAATTTCAAAAAAAACGGTAAAATGTTTTGTTGTTTCAAATTATTTGTTAATTAATAAACTTAGGTTTGTATATGGAAAGGTGATAAAATGAATTATTTAAAAACAGCTAATTTAAGTGAAAATGAATCAAGAAAAGCACATGCTTATTTAGCGGGTCATAGATTGTTTTCTGCTTATGGAACTCACTATGCTTATGTGAGACCCAACGGAACTGTTTCGGCTTCCGGTGTTGGCGATCTTTATAACATTTGTAACCAATGTGGCGTAGACAATGAAGCTAAATGGAATAATATTGTTTCTCTTGCAACTGGAGAAAAGCATACTGTAGGGTTAAAGGCAGATGGATTTGTTGTTGCAACAGAATTTGCAAAGGATTACTTATACAAAGGGACCCGAATTCCCAATTACTATTCAGGTCAGTGTGATGTTAATTTCTGGGCGGATGTAGTAGCAATTGCAGCAGGTTATTATCATACACTCGGATTAAGAAGTGATGGTAGTGTTTTTGCCGCAGGATATATGGATGAACCTGAATGTAAAGTTGGGGCTTGGCGAGATATTGTTATTATATCAGCAGACTCTCACTCTGTTGGATTGAAAAAAGATGGTACGGTAGTTGCTACCGGTGCCAACAAAGATGGTGAGTGTAATGTTTCTGATTGGACAAATATTGTTGATGTTACTGCCGGCGGCTCTACTACATTTGGTTTAAAAGCGGATGGTACTGTTGTTTCAACCGGTCGATATTCAGAGGATGAATGGGATAACGGGATTTCAGGTTGGACTGAGATTGTTCAAATTGTTGCTACAACAAATTTTGTAGTAGGCTTAAAATCTAATGGTACGGTGGTGGTTTCACATAAGTCTACTTGTGCCAATGTAGAAAGATTGAAGAATTGGAATGATATTGTTTCGTTGTCGATAGGCTGTGAAGCATTAACTGGTGTAAAAAAAGATGGAAAAGTTATTAATTTCAGCCTTTTCAACAAAACACCTTTTGATGCAAGTAAAGTAAGATTGTTTGATAATATTGATAGTTGGGAACAGGATAGAGCAAAAGCAACCGAAGAATGGAACCAAAAAGCAAATTATCGTGCACAGGGTCTTTGTCAATATTGTGGCGGTAAATTTAAAGGTTTGTTTTCTAAGTCTTGTTCTTCTTGTGGTCAAAAAAAAGATTATTAAGGAGAAAAAATTATGCTCTCTTTGGATAATCTGAATATTAAGTTTTCTGATAATGGACAGGTAGAATTTCAAAAACTTGATGATGTGGTTTCAGAAAATTTAGATTCTATGGCTAAAATGTATGTCAAAAAAACGTATCGCAGACCTGTTGTTTGTCCAAATTGTGATAGTTATTTGGAAGCAGATACGGGATTTTGCCTAACATGTGGTTCAAAAATTTTATAAATAGTTATTTATGAAATTACAAATAAATGTTTGGAGAGCAATTATGGAAATTATTAATGTTAAAGATGAAATAAGTATACCCGATTTCATGAAAAAGCATTTATCAGGTATGCCTATAGAACAGCAACTCAAATTCTTTAGCTTAGAAAAGTGCTCTTGCACAACACACAGTATCCTGAACAGACATGTGACGCCTTCCGATAGATATCCTGGTTACAGCGTAATTATAGAGGGTTACCCAATTCTTGTTCAAGATGGTATAGTTGTAGGAGTTGATATCGGTGAAAAGCTGTATTGTTTTGAACATCAGTACAGCAAGGTGATTTCAAGTAATGGTCATAGAACCTCCACGGATTATTGGTATTATGAGGAAGACCACAGTTGGTATGTGTTCAAATACACAGGGCAATGAGAAAACTCAAATTATGACAAAACATATGGATTTTGTTCAAATACGAAAATAAATATTAAAAAGTAACTTCGGTCAGGTACAAATTACTACAATTCGTACCTGACCGATAAAATTTTATTGGTTTATATTCATTTGTTCTAAGACACATATAAGTAGGTGTCTCGCAAGTGTGATGTTTTATTTAATTTCAAAACTTACCTTTGAAAAATCGAGGCTTTTTAAATCGTCGATATTCATTTTGAAATACGCGATTTTTTCTGTATATGCGAGGAATTCAGGCATTTCATCATCAAGTGGGTCATACTGTAAAAGTGTGATTTCGTCGCCGTTTTCTACGAAAATTCTTGTTCCGTCATCTGCGTTTTCAGCTTCAAAAAAGTCTATGGAATATTCAGTTTCAATATCGCCATAACCTTCAAAACCTGCATTGAAATCATCAATCAAGGTGTCAGGCTCATTTTCACAATACTGAACATTGGGAATAAAATTTCCGTTTACCTCTGAAAGAAAGATATATATGAAGCCCTTGTGGACTGTTATATCTTTTTTATCATAACTTTTGAATTCTGGTAATTTTAGCTGACAAAAGAAAAAATCATCGTCTCCAATTGTTCCGTCAGAAAGCCAATCCTCCGGCATTGTGGGTGAACCGAAAAATTTGCTTGTGCCGGGGTCATAATCGCCATGAGCTTTTTCTACTTTTATTCCTATCATTGTGCTACCCCCATGTATTCTTCCATAACAAGACCGCTGTCTTTAAGTTCTTTGGCTAATTCAACACCAACATATCTCCAATGCCAGGGTTCATAGATAACTTTTGTAATATCCTGCTTGTCCTTGGGATATCGCATAATAAATCCGTAATCAGCGGCATTTTCTGTGAGCCATTTGAATTCTGCGGTATCTTCAAACCATTCATCTACGCAAACAATATCCATAGCATAGCCTAAATTGTGCTCAGATGAACCGGGCGGCATAATGATTGTTGCTGCCTTTACCTTTGCATCCTTGTGTGAATATCCTTGGCTTTCATAAAAACTAACCTTGTTGTTGTAGTTTCTTTCCTGCAATTCGTATGAACGATAACCTGAGCAGGGGGTAAGGTGAATATCCTCCTTTAAAGCCGCATTATACATAGCTTCATAATGCTCTGCAACTTTTTTGTCAAGACGTTCGGAGCTGCCACAAACATAAACCAGGTCAGGTTCATAGTCATCGGGAATTCTGTAGCTGGAATTTACAAGGGTGAGATGCCATTTTTCTTCATCTATTGTTATAATAGTCGGGTTATTGATTGTTCCGGGTTTTGCAGCAACAGCTGGAACCGCCTGAGTTGTTTGAGGTGCGGTAGTATCGGATTCGCTAGCTGTAGTTTGGGCATCTTTGATTGAAGTGTCTTTGTTTGCCGTTTTTTTGTTATCGTTTTTGCTGGTGTTTTGAACATTTTGTGATGCGTTAGCTTCTTTTTCTCGTAAAATGTTATTTTTCTTATTAACACTTACACACACAACAGCAACAAAAACTACAATTAAAGCCATTATTACACAGAGAAAATTCAATGCCTTTTGTTCTTTGTGGCGTTTCTTTTTTGTTTTTGTTTTATTATTTTTACTATTATCCATTTTTTTACCTCTTCAAAAAGTAATGCATTTGTTATTATATTGCTAAGGCGTGTAAAAGTCAATGTTATTATTTTAAACAAATTAGTTGTTAGCGACAAAGGAAGGATGTTTGTTTTGTGCTTTTTATACAAATATGAAAAAATATAAAAAATTACTGTTGCTATGGTGATTTTTGTGATATAATCAATTGGTGAATAAGTCGAAGTATCGACAAATTATCGAAAGGGGTCAAACCTTAATGAAACGAATACTTACAATTGCTGTTGCTATTTTGCTTGTCAGCACACTTTTAACAACTCTTACATCTTGCGGTTCTTCTGATAATACTGAAGAAACAGTAGAGGTTGTTTCTACTGAAGAAGCAGTGTATACCGAGAGTGCAACTCCCGTTGGTAAAACAAGTGAGGAAGTTCTTGCTTATTTTAATAGCCTTGTTAATGGCGTTAAGACCAATATGCCCGCTGTATCTTACAGAATCGAGAAGAATGTACCTAACGATAGCCTTAAAGTTACAAAGCAGGGTGAGGACGAAGTTGATGATTCACTCAAAGCAATAAATGATGCGGCTAAAGGTATTAAAGATCTCATTCTTGAAGATATCAGAGAATCTTCAGGTTACATCAATTATGGTGAAGATAATTCTGAAAACCTCTTTGTTAAAGGTGAGTCCTGGGCTTCTGAGCTTACAGCAGAAGATATCCAGTATGCAACAATCAAAGAAATCGGTGATAACTATTTCATAACAATCGCATTCAATGATCTTACAAGCGAAGAAGCTCAGAATGTTCTTACAAAAGCATTTGATCTTCGTGATAAGGAAGAAATTCTCGCTTCAGAAGAATTTGCAAAGAGTAAAGAATATCTTGAACTTAAAGATTATGATGTTGTTTACAGCGGTTGCAAAATCACAGCAACAGTTAATCGCCTTACAAACGAAATTACAAATATTAACTACTACAAAGCTGCAAATGTTACTGCAGATATGACTGGTGCAGGAACTCTTGAAAGCTATGGTGACGTTAACGTTATTTTCACTCTTGAAGATAAGGCTAATTATGATATCACTTGGGACAGTGGCTTACCCACAAGTCCCATTGAAACAGCAGAATAAACGGGGGTTTTTCCATTGAATAAAAAATTTATCGCAATTCTTACTGTAGTTATGATTCTTTTTGTTATGGTATTTGCTTCTTGCGAAAAAGAAGAGGGTATTTACGCTGATGAAAAGGATTTTAATTTGGTAACTGATATAAACGGAGATAAGGTTCTTTCCAAAGATGGTGAACTCCTTGTTTATGCAACTGATGAAGATGGCGAATATGTTACTGACGATTCCGGTGAAAGAGTAACTATGGCACAACAGTTCCAACCCCTTGAAAATGATGGCGTTGTTGAGGATTATGGCTTTAAGATAGTTCTTCCTGAAGGCTGGGAAACCGAAGGTACAAAGGTTAACGCTTTTATCAACAAGAAAAAAAATGAGGCTTGCGAAATAAAAGCTGTTCAATATTTGTATGATGATTATTATGATATAAATAAAGACGTCTACGAAGAACTTCAGGAAAATAACATTGAAGTTACCTGGGAGGATGAAGTTGATTTAGGTGAAGATTTCGGCAAAGCTTGCAGAATTACAATGACTCACGACGGTCAGATTTCAGTTCTTTATTTCTTTGAAAACTCCGGAAATGTTTATAAGGTTCTTTTCTCTGCAGAAAAAGTTGATAGTAAAAGCTTTATTGTTGATACAGTAACATTCTGCAAAGCAATAGAATTCAAGAATTTTGCTTATTACACAGATGTTACAGCTATGAGCGAAAAAGATAACTAAAAATTAAAATAACTGCTTCTCTCACTCGTTGAGGGAAGCAGTTGGTTTTTTATATTCAGAAAAACAGGTCGTGTCCGATTTATCAGATTTTGTCTTTAAAGTATTTTTGAGTTGCCATATAAAGAGTGGGAACAACAATAACAGCACCAATAAGCTCTATTAAACCATTTGTACTGATAAGTGTTCCAATAATTACATCAAGTGTTTTTGCGGCTTCTCCAAAAAGAACTTCGAAGCCACCGAATATCTGAAGAAAGCTTAAAACGAGAACTGTGTTTGTTAATGTACCTAAAAGTGCACTTATGCCCAATGCAATGGGCTTTTTACATTTTGTTTTTGAAAGACCTAAAAATATAAGACCTGCCACAAGACCCACTATAATTCTGGGTACTAGAGAAACCATAGGATTCTGGAATGGGATGATACCGAATTGGAATGCTCTGACGATACAGGTTAATCCCCAGACTCCACCTAAAACTGCACCAAATTTAGCACCCAGGACTGTTGCACCGAAGATAACAACCATATGAAGGGTAGTTATTTCAATGACTCCTACTGTTATGTAGCCTAAATACGGTGTGAATGTCATTACAACTATCAATGCCGCAAACAAGGCACACAAAACAAGGCGAACAAGTTTTTTCTTTTGTTTCATAATAAAACTCCTTTGCTACTATTCCCTTACGGGATATAATGCTTAATGTTTTTATTACCTGTTTTTCTTGTATATTGTTAAAAGCCCTTGAAGAACAAGATCTTTATTGAATATTATATTTTTTTCACAGCATGCAACAATGTCTTTTGCAAGACCACCTGTTGCAATTAAAGTTTTTATGGGTTTGCCCAATTCTTTTTCGAGTCTGTCAGCCATACCGTCGAGCATTGCGGCATTACCGAGAACTGTTCCTGAGCGTATGCATTCAATGGTATTTGTTCCAATTGCGTGTTCAGGAGCTGTAAGCTCAATTGCAGGAAGCTGAGATGTTCTTAAGGAAAGTGCATCAAGAGAAATGCCAATTCCGGGGGCGATAGTACATCCTGCGAAAACGCCACCCTCGTCAATAACGGAGATTTTTGTTGCTGTGCCTAAATCCATAACTAAGCAGGGGAGTTCGTATTGTGCAATTGCACCTACTGCACCGGCAACTAAATCAGCACCTAATTCTTTAGGATTGTCAGTAGCTATTTTTAATCCGTTTTTGATTCCTGCGGCAACAATAAGAGCATCACAACCCGTAACTTTTTTTATTGCTTCTTTGAAACCTCGGGTTAATTCCGGAACTACAGAGCTTATTATAGCACCTTCAAAAGCATTTTCGATTTTTTCAAGTTCGAAGACGGCTTTTAATTCTATTGCATATTGCTCGGATGTTCTGTGTCGTTGGGTGGCTAAGCGGGAAATGCATATAACTTCATCATTTTTAAAAATACCCAAAGTGATGTTTGTGTTTCCGATATCAGCTGTCAGAATCAAAATATCGCCTCCCAAGAATGAATGCTGAAAAAATTCGCCTAAATTATACATCATAACTATAAATAACGCAAGAATTTTATAAAAACTATTTGAAAAAAAGTGTTTTTTATGCTATACTGTCTTTGATATTTTATCATATATTTTTCTGAAAAGAGGTTTTTTTATGAAAAAGAATAAAGCGGTTGAAAAGACGTCCGGTTTTTTCAAAGAGTTCAAAGAATTTATTTCAAGAGGCAATGTAATTGACCTTGCAGTCGGCGTTATTATCGGTGGTGCTTTCTCCGGTATCGTTAACAACCTTGTAACAAACATTGTTACTCCTGCTATTTCACTTTTAACAGGTAAAGTTTCATTTACAGATTTATTTGTTGCTCTTGATGGCGGTGAATATGCTACGCTTGCTGCTGCTCAGGAAGCTGGTGCTGCAACATTAAACTACGGTCTTTTCATTCAGGCAGTTATTGATTTTATTATCACAGCTTTTGTTATATTCCTTCTTGTTAAGGGAATCAATAAAATCAGAAGCCTGGGCAAAAAGGCTGAAGAAGTTGCTGAAGAAGCACCTACAACAAAAGAGTGTCCCTTCTGTAAATCTGAAATTAATATTGAAGCAACCCGCTGTCCTAACTGTACTTCGGAGGTAGAATAATTCCAATGGGAATTTTAAGATATTTTATTGCTTTATGGGCATCAAAAGCAGTGTTTGTGTTGTTGCGTCTTTTAAAAAGGAACGCAACAATGTATCCGGGCTTTATTGCTCTTAAGATTTGCCCTGATTACCTTAAAAGGACTAAAAAGTCACCTAATGTTCTTTGTGTTACAGGAACAAATGGGAAAACAACCACAACCAATATGGTGGCAGATATACTTTCTCAAAGTGGAATGAAAGTCGTTTCCAACCGATATGGTTCAAATATAAACACAGGTGTTGCAACGGCACTTACTCATAGTGTAAATGTTTTTGGTAAGCCAAAAATTGATGCTCTTGTTTTAGAGGTTGATGAAAGATTTTCAAGACTTATTATGCCTTTTATTAAGCCTGATTATCTTATTGTTACCAATCTTTTCAGAGATTCTATTAAGAGAAATGCTCACCCTGAGTACATCTTCAGTATCCTCGATACTTATGTACCTAAGCAAACTAAGCTCATTCTCAATGCAGATTGTTTGCAATCTTCTCAGCTTTTAAAGGATAACGAAAGAGTTTACTTCGGAATAGATAAGCTTGATACTGATGTTACAGAGTGTGTTAATCTTATTAACGATTTCTCCATTTGCCCCGTTTGTGATGAAAAACTCAAATTTAACTATTTGAGATATCATCATATAGGTAATGCCTATTGTCCCAAATGTGATTTTAAATCCTTTGATGCAAACTACAGGCTGACAAACATTGATTACGATAATAAGACGATTACTGTTTCTCACAATGATAAGGAAGATGTTTATCCTATGG